>CBFCWN010000058.1:0-25096 GCA_965601515.1 uncultured Myxococcales bacterium
TCATTGGCTCCGTCACTGGCTCGATGACCGGCTCTGCGGTCGGCGGCGCGACCGGCTCCGGAACCGCCGCCACAACCGGCTCCCGTTCTGGGTCGGCGGGAGGTGCAGGCGGGTCGATCGTCTCGGCTGGCGATGCCACGCCGTCGATGCCGTCGGTCTCGGTGAGCTTGGAGATCCCGATGATGAGCAGAGCGATTCCGACCAGGGCCGCAACCGCGATCGCCGTTTGCGTTGGCGAGAGGAATGCTCGGGCGCGTCGCTCTTGTTGCTCCGCAACCGCGATGAGGTCGTCGTCGTATTCGGGCGCCTCGAGTGGTGCGTCCTCCGCGATCGACGCGCGCGGCGCGTCGCCAAGCGCCTCCGCCCTCGCGAGAAGCATCTCCGCCTTCGCAACCTCGCCTTCCTGCTCGAGCAGCTCGGCCAAGAGCACGAGGGGCGTCGGATCGTCAGGTGCGAGTCGCGCGGCTCCGAGAAGCGCCTGCTGAGCGCGAAGGGCATCGCCCTCGGCCCGCCACGCCTCGGAACAGACCAACAGGTACTCCGGCTCATCCGCGAGCTGGTCGTGGTGTTCGCTCAACACGTCGAGCGCGTGGCGAGCCTGCCCACGCGCGATCAGTTCGCGTGCAATCTTCAACGGATGCGACGGTGCCGCCGCATCGCCCCCAGCGAGCGCAACCGTGTCGAAACCGAAATCAGACACGGGAGCAATGCTATCAGAGGAGACACCTCGACTCGGAATTCCCGCCAATCGCGGAGTCGGCCGAGCGTTCTTCGGCGAATTCTGTATACTTCGCCGCAATGTTTGTGGTCGCGTGCTCCGGTTTCCCTGTGCCGGTCAGCCGATATTGGCGTGAGTTCGACGCGGTGGAAATCTCGGACACTGAGATCGCCATTCCGGGTGCGGGCACCGTGCGCCGCTGGATTCGAGAGTCCCCGGAGGACTTCCTCTTCACCGTCGTGGCGCCGAAATCGGTGAGCGAGTCGGGCTTCCGCCGCACGAAGGAAAACAAGGCCACGTGCGAGGCGGTCGCGGAGCTCGCGAAGGATTTGAACGCCAAGGCCGTCGTCTTCGCCGCGGACGAAAAGTTCAAGCATGGCAAGGCGAACCGAGCCGCACTTCGAGCGTTTCTAGGTTTTGTTCCCGACATGCCGCCCATCGTGTTCGACCTTCCAGCATGGAAGCCGAGCGACATCGTGGCCGCCTGCGGCGACCGGCCCGCCGTCGCCGCGTACGACCCGCTGACCGACGACCCGCCTCCGACCGCGAGCATGGTGTACATCCGACTCCCGGGCCCTGCGGGCCATCGCTCTCGCTATGACGAAGCGTCGGTCGATCGGATCGCGGAGCACTGCAAGACCCTCGACCCCGAGCTGGGCCTCTGCGTGTTCCAAAACATCGACATGCAGACCAACGCACACCAGCTCATCAAGAGACTGAAGTAGGCGATGGCGGAGGCCGTGCCGACGGTCGTGACCCTGTCCGAAGCCGATGCCGGCGAACGCATCGACCGCGTGCTGGCTCGTCACTGCCCCGAATTTTCGCGAAGCGCGCTCCAGCGCTGGATCGAGCAAGGCCGCGTCGAGCAGGCGGGCGAGGTCGTCTCACGAAAGACGAAGGCCCAGGCGGGCGCGGAGGTCACCATCGAGCCCGCTCCGCCTGAAGAGATGAGCGCGACTCCGCAGGACATCCCGCTCGAAGTGCTGTTCGAAGACCCTCATCTGCTCGTCGTCGACAAACAGGCGGGCCTCGTCGTTCACCCGGCCCCCGGCCATCCGGACGGGACACTGGTCAACGCCCTGCTCCACCACGCGGAGGTCGCCGGCGGCAACGATCCCCTGCGCCCCGGAATCGTCCACCGTCTCGACAAGGATACGAGCGGGGTCATGGTCGTCGCAAAGACGCCAGCGGCCCACGAGCGGCTCGTCGAGATGTTCCAAGCCCATCGGCTCGAGCGGGCCTACCTCGCCATCGTCCGAGGTCGCCCTCCCCAGAAGATCACGTTCGACACCTTTCACGCGCGCCACCCTTCGAACCGGAAGAAATACACGTCGAAGGCACCGCGTGGAAAACGAGCGGTCACACACCTCGAATCTGTCGAGCTTTTACATGGAAGTGCCCTTGTCCGTTGCCGTCTCGAGACTGGGCGTACGCACCAGATTCGTGTGCATCTGGCCGACGCCGGTCATCCGGTGATCGGCGACCCGCTCTATGGAACGTCGATCGGCGACCCACGACTGCGCGAAGTCTCGCAGCGTCTAGGGCGCCAGGCGCTCCACGCGACGCTTCTTGGCTTCGACCATCCAATTACGGGGGAGCCGCTACGGTTCGAAACCGCGCCTCCGGCCGACTTCGGAGCGGCACTCACCGCGCTGCGCAAAGGCTAGAGGTCGAGCTGCTGGCACTGCGGGTAGCCAGCCAGTACCTGCCGACAGCGCGTTTCGTTGCACTCGAGCACCACCTGGTCGCAGGCCTGGAAGAACACGGGGTTCACCAAAATGGCGCGGCAGCAATCGAGAAGATCGAGGCACGCGTTGATCGCCGCTTCGTCGCAGACCGAGGCACGAGATGCGCCCCACCCGACGGTGCAGGTCGATCCTCCCTCGGCTCGCATCGCTACGCCGGAAGCAGAAAGGCCTTGGAACGCTCCCGAAAACGCAAGCTCAGCGCCGTCGTCGACGAAGGTGGCGCCAAAGGCGCCCGTCGTCAGGTCCACCTGGACGTTTTGCTGATAGCTGAGCGTGAAGCTACAGGGCTGCCCGTTCTCGTCGCGGCCGATCGCATCGACCCCGAGATCGTAGGAGTTGGAATCGGACGACGAGGTCCCCGGGATGTTGCACAGGGGACTGCTGGCGAGCTGGGCTCCGTCTTCGCTCACGAAAAAGCAAACGTCGATGCCCGCAGAACCCCCGACCCAGAGAGTCCCGAGCTCGGACGCCATGCAGGTCCGCTCTGCCTCCTCCTCGCAGGTTTCCGGATCGCCGCCGCTGTCGATGCAGCTCTCGTACTCGTCCAGGCAGAGCGCCTGCAGCGACTCGTTGTCGATGCAGAACTGCATGTTGCAGAGGCCGTCGCCGCCTCCGCCGGAGCCAGCAGATCCGCCACCACCGCCCTCACCTCCAGACCCACCGCTGGAACTGGCGCACCCCAAGAAAAGAAAGAGGCAGCTGACAACCGCCAGCGGCCGAGTGAACTCGAGACTCATGTACAGGGAAGCGCTACCACATCGGGGATTCGACGTGTGCCTTCGAACGCACGAGGAGGTCGATGATGGCGCGGTCGTAGAGATTTCGGCCCATGAGGTCCGGGGCGACGCGGCTCTGGTAAAGATCACGCCCTTCTTGAATTTCGTCCGCCATCACATCGAAAAGATTATCGTTTCGGATGCCCTCGGCGATCTTCTCTTCGTTGTACAGAGCAAGGTCGCTCGAGATTGCACGCGCCAAGCGGCGGGCGGCTTCTTCGGTTTCGATCAGCGCCATCGGTCCTCCCGGGACCAAGAGTGACGCAGCTCCCCCATCCCTGTCAAAGAGCAGTCGGATCGATCTCGATGGCGCCCTCGCGGAGGATCGTCATCGGAGCGGTCGTCGTGTCGATAAAGGTGGAAGGCGCGCCACCGGGGGAGATGCCAGGAACGGTCCCATCGACTCCGGCAGCCAACGATTCCGGAAGCTCGTCCACGCAGCGGAGCGGCGGCTGACCGGTCAAATTGGCGCTGGTCGCCGTGAGCGCATGACCGAACGCGCGAGTGAGATCCAAGGCCGGGCTCGGTCCCGGGACGCGCACCCCGACCTTCCCGTCGCGCGTCAGCCGGGGATTTAGCTCCGCCTTGGCCGGTACGACCAGCGTGAGGGGCCCTGGCCAGTGGTCGGCACAAAGGGCGCGAGCCGGCTCGCCAAGCGGCTCGGCGACCTCCTCGAGGGCATCGGCGTCTGGAAGCAAAAGGGCGATGGGCATGGTGGCGGGGCGGCCCTTGAGCTCTGCCACGCGCTCGATGGCAGCGGGATTTCGCGCATCGGCCAGCAGTCCAAGCCAGGTCTCGGTAGGACACGCGACCACGCCGCCCTGTTCGAGGATCCCCACCAGCGCGCTCAGATCGACCATCAGCGGGTGCGCGCTCGCCAGCCGATGTCGGTGCGGAACATCTTTCCGTCGAAGTCGATGGCGTCGACGGCGGCATAGGCGCGCTCGGCGGCCTCGTCGATGGAGTTCCCGATTGCCGTGACCGAAAGCACGCGGCCGCCCGATGTGACGACCTGTTCCCCGTCAAGTGCCGTGCCCGCGTGGAACACAGTAACCTGAGGCAGGGCAGCTGCAGCGGCCAGACCGCGGATCGCTTTTCCCTTCTCGTAGCTTCCTGGGTAGCCGCCCGACGCGAGCACCACGCTCATCGAAGCGGGTGCCTCCCACTCGAGCTCGAGGCCGCCGAAGTCGCCCTCCGCCGAGCCGCGGATCAGCGGCAGGATCGATCCCTTCCATCGCGTCACCAGCGTCTGGCACTCCGGATCTCCGAAACGCGTGTTGTACTCGAGCACCAGCGGTTCGCCGTCGACGATCATCAGACCGACGAAAAGCGCCCCCCGGAACGGACGACCCTCGGCCGCCATTCCTTTCAGCGTCGGCTCGATCACCCTTTCGATGATCTTCTGCTCGATTTCGGAGCTGACCACCGGGGGCGGTGAGTATGCGCCCATGCCGCCGGTGTTGGGTCCTTCGTCACCGTCGAAGGCTCGCTTGTGATCCTGCGCCGGCGCTAGCGCGATGAACCGCTTTCCATCGGAGACGACGTGGAAGCTAACCTCTTGTCCGACGAGACACTCTTCGATCAACACCCGATCGCCCGCCGACCCGAACGCGCGCTCGCGCATGATTCGATCGACGCCCGCAACCGCTTCCTCCGTGGTGGACGCCACGATGACGCCCTTCCCCGCCGCAAGCCCATCGGCCTTCACCACGAGAGGACGGTTCGCGTCTCGAATGTATCGCGTTGCCTCGTCCGCGTCGTCGAACACCGCGAAGCCCGCCGTCGGGATTCCGTGGCGCGCCATGAACTCCTTCGAGAAGATCTTCGAGCCCTCGAGCTGTGCGGCTTCGCGATCGGGACCGAACGCATCGATGCCGTTCGCACGCAGCGCGTCGACGACACCGGCGACGAGCGGAGCTTCCGGACCAACGACGACGAGGTCCGCCCCTTCGTTCTTCGCAAGCTCGACGACACGCTCAGCGTTCGTCGGATCGACGGCGACGGTTCGGCCAATCGCAGCGATTCCAGCATTGCCGGGCGCACCGATGAGCTCCACGCCTTCGTCCTGCGCGAGTTTCCAGGCAAGCGCGTGCTCGCGTGCCCCGCCACCGACAATCAGGATTCGCATGTCAGTGCCGGAAGTGACGGACGCCGGTGAAGACCATGGCCATGTCTGCGGCGTCGGCCGCTGCGATCACCGCCTCGTCGCCCTTCGAGCCGCCCGGCTGAACCACCGCAGTGATCCCGACCTTCGCAGCGGCTTCGATGCCGTCGGGGAATGGGAAGAACGCGTCGGACGCCATGACCGCTCCCTTCGTCAGCTCGCCTGCCTTCTGAGCCGCGATGCCCACCGCCGTAACGCGAGCCATCTGGCCCGCGCCTACGCCGACCGTTCGATCCGGCTTCGCGAAGATGATCGCGTTCGACTTCACGTGCTTGCAGACGCGCCACGCGAAATCGAGCGCCTTCCACTCATCGTCGGTAGGCGCGCGCTTCGTGGCCACCTTGCCGGCGCGAACCTCGGAAGGCCCGGTGGCATCGCGATCTTGAACGACGATGCCTCCCCCAAGACGTTTGTATTGAAGCGCAGGATAATCCGCGGGAAGCCACTCGCCGGTTGCGAGGATGCGGAGGTTCTTCTTCTTTCGGAGCCGCGCGAGGGCATCGTCTGCGAAACCGGGCGCGATGACGCACTCGATGAACGTCTCGGCCACCGCCTCGGCCGTTGCCAAATCGACCTGCTGGTTCAAGGCCACAATCCCGCCGAACGCGCTTTGAGCGTCGGCCTCCCGTGCAACCCGGTACGCTTCCTCGAGCGTCGATGCGGTCGCAACCCCGCAGGGGTTCGTGTGCTTCACGACCACTGCAGCCGGACCGTCGAACTCGCGGACCGCTTCGACCGTGGCGTCCACGTCGACCAGGTTGTTGAAGGAGAGCTCCTTGCCGCCCGCACCGAGCGACTCCGCCCGAGCAAGACTGCCCGGCGGCGCGTTTCGCTCGACGTAGAATGCGCCCTGCTGATGGGGGTTTTCGCCGTAACGAACATCGTACGCCTTCGTGAAGCTCAGCGTCAGCGTACCGGGGAACTTCGAGTCGCTGTCCTGTGACGTGAGGTAGGCCGCGATGGCTCCGTCGTAAGCAGCCGTTTGCGAGAATGCCTTCGCGGCGAGGCGGCCTCGAAGGCTTGCGTTCGGACCGTCTCCGCTCTTCACGGCTGCAAGCACCTCGTCATAATCCGACGGCTCGGTGACGACGGTCACGCGAGCCTGATTCTTCGCGGCGCTTCGGACCATGGAAGGACCGCCGATGTCGATGTTCTCGATCGTCTCTTCATGGGACGCACCCCGGGCGACGGTTTGCTCGAACGGGTAAAGGTTCACGCACACCAGGTCGATCGGCTTGCCACCGATTCCGCCGAGCGCGTCGCGATCGTCGTCGCTGTCGCGCATCAGGATGCCGCCGTGCACTCGCGGGTGGAGCGTCTTCACGCGCCCGTCCATGATCTCCGGTGACTCGGTATATTCCGATACGTCGACCACTGGAACGCCGCCCTCGCGCAAGGCTTTGGCGGTGCCTCCTGTCGATAGAATTTCGACCCCCGCCTCGGAAAGTCCCTTCGCGAACTCGACGACACCCGTCTTGTCCGAAACCGAAACCAATGCGCGCTTGATTTGTGTCATGCCCCTACCCTTCGGAAGGTCGGGCCATACCGCGCAGGGCTGAGGGCGTCAATCGATTCCAGGCGCCATCGAGGTCACCCGCCGGCTCCGCCGACTTCGTCCTCGGCTTCCATCTGCTCGAGCGTCGACTCGATCCAGCCGTGAAGACCACCGACGCGAATCATTTCGCGCGCTTCCCGCATGAGCGCCCCGTAGAAGTGGAGGTTGTGCAAGGTAACGAGACGAGGACCGAGCATTTCATCGGCCTTGATGAGGTGACGAAGGTACGCGCGGGAGTACGTCGTGCACGTCGAGCAGTCGCATCGAGCATCGAGCGGGCCGTCATCGTCGCGGTGCCGCGCCTGCCGAAGGTTCACGCGACCGCCCCAGGTCAGCGCTTGGCCGTTTCGCGCGTTGCGCGTCGGCAGCACGCAGTCGAACAGATCGATTCCGGCGGCGACCGATCGAAGCAAGTCGGTCGGCGTGCCGACGCCCATCAGGTAGCGCGGCCTGTCGGCCGGCATCGCAGGACCAATCGAGGAGAGGAGCTCGTACATCTGGGCCGTCGGCTCCCCGACGGAGAAGCCGCCAAGAGCCACGCCGTCGACGTCGAGCGTGGCAATCGTTTCGAGGTGTGCCATTCGGAGCTCGAGCGACGTGCCACCCTGAACGATTCCGAACCGCCCCTGCCCTTCCGCGGGCTCTGTGCGAAGGCAGCGCTCCGCCCAATCGGTCGTGCGCTTCATCGCGCGTTCGATTTCGGCCCGAGAGGCGTTCCCAGGCGGGCACTCGTCGAGCACCATCGCAACGTCAGAGCCGAGGAGCGCCTGTACACGCATCGCCTCCTCGGGCGTGAGGCGATGAATCGTGCCGTCGAGATGCGATCGAAAGGTGATCCCGTCGTCGTCGATGGTGCGGTGCTTGGCGAGGGAAAACACCTGGTAGCCACCGCTGTCCGTCAGGAGCGCATGAGGCCACTTCATGAACCCAACGACGCCTCCGTGCGCCGCGACGGACTCGGCGCCTGGGCGGAGCCACAGATGATAGGTGTTGGCCAAAATGATGCGCGCGCCGGTGGACTCGACCTCGGCAGGCGTCAGTGATTTCACCGTCGCCTGGGTCCCCACCGGCATGAAGGCGGGCGTAGGAATGGCCGCACGCGGCGTGCGAAAGACTCCACAGCGCGCGGCGCCGTCCCACGCGTCCACCTGAAAGTCGAAACCCGTCGTCGGAAGGCTCATGGCACGGCCCCTCGAATCAACATTGCGTCACCGTAGCTGAAGAATCGATACCGTTCGTCGACGGCATGGCGGTAGGCGTCGCGAATCAACTCGACTCCCGCACGGGCCATGACCAACGCGAGCAGCGTCGAGCGTGGGAGATGGAAGTTCGTGACCAGGTGGTCGACCACTCGAAACTCGTATGGAGGGCGGATGAAGAGGCGCGTGCTCCCAACCCCTGCCGGAACGAGACCTTTCTCGTTCGCGGAGGCTTCCAGTGTTCGAACGACCGTGGTTCCGACCGCAACGATCGACCGCTTCTCTGCTCTCGCCAGGGCGATGGCCCGGGCCGCCGCCTCCGGAACCTCGTACGCCTCTTCGTGCATCTCGTGATCGTCCAAGTGGTCGGCCTTGACTGGCCGGAATGTGCCGGGCCCGACGTGAAGTGTCACGTAGGCGGTCTCGTGACCGGCCTGGGCGAGACGTGAGAGCGTGTCCTCCGTGAAGTGGAGCCCGGCCGTCGGCGCCGCAACCGCGCCTCGCTTCTTTGCGTAGATGGTTTGGTAGCGGGCTCGGTCGGACGCGTCTGCGTGGCGGTGGATGTACGGAGGGAGAGGCACCTCGCCGAGCTCTTCGATCAGCGCGTCCACGTCGCTGCTCGCGTCGAGCTCGACCTCCAGCTCGCCATGGCCTCCCACGTGAACGACCGTGGCTTCGAGCCGGTCATCTGCGAGCGAAAGCCGCATGTCCGGTCGAAGCCCCTTCGACGACCTGCCCATCGCAAGCCAACGATGCGAATCGTCCTGGAGCTTCCGCAGGAGGAGCAGCTCGACCTTTCCGCCGGTCGCCTTGTGACCGAATAGCCGCGCAGGAAACACGCGTGTGTCGTTGAACACGAACAGGCTCGGTGGGAGCAGTGTGGGAAGCTCCGTGAACCTCCGGTCTTCGATTGCGCTTGACGGTACATCGACGAGCAGGAGACGAGACGCATCGCGCTCAGGAAGTGGCTCCTGTGCGATCAGCTCTTCGGGGAGCTCGTAGTCGAGGTCGGCGATGCGCATCAGCGGGAGGGGGCCTGGATGAAGCGAACCCCGTAGGTAGCATCCGGCTGCGCCACGCGGCCACCCTCCTCCGTTCGGTCTACCGACACTTCGATGCAGAGCGCTCCGGACTCGCTCGGCGTCTGTGGCTCGCTGGTTTCGCCACGGCCGATGCTTTTTTCGTCGATCTTTCGGCTGCGCTCGGTTGCCCGGTCGACGACGCGCAGCACCAAATCGACTTCCGCAAGCGCACTCACTTGGGCCACGATCGCGTCTCCGTCTTCCTCGAGGCAGAACGTGTCGACATCGTCATTCCAGCCAATCCAAGCCCGCCGCTCGGTTCCGCGCGACAACAGTTCCGCCTGCTCGAGCGAGTCGTTGGGCTCCTGCTCGAACGAGTCGTCATCAGGAAGCGGAGACCACCGAATCGCGTAGGGATCGGACACGTTCTCGGTCGGCAGCGTCGTGCCCCTTTTCTCTCGAACCCGAACGAAGTACCGACCGGGCTCGAGCGGAACGTTGGGCAGCCGCTCGCCCAGGCCGAGGCCGCGCGAGTCCGCAGCGATGATCGGATCCTCATCGTCGGCGCGAAGCACCTCGACGACGACGTCCATATTGGGAATCGAGCTCACCTCGATTTCGCCGGATCGCTCCGCCCCAGAATGCCGAATCTCGAAGACGTCGACGTCTCCCATGTCTTCCCGGACGCGTTTGCCGAGATACGCCTCCATGTCGACGTCCGGGGGAAGAGGCGTCGCCTCGCCCAACAGGTGGTTCGGTTCCCGCTCGGAGGGTCCTCGATGAGACCACTGCCACGCACCCACGCCAACCGCGATGAACGCCAGCAGACCCACCCAAAGCCACGGACGGCGCTTTCGGCGGGGCGCGCGGTCGAAATCGTCGAAGCGGCGCATTCCGCTTTTCGAAGAGGCCCCCCTCCCCTCGACGGCCATGCGCCAGTCCTCGGAGCCAACCGTCGTCAGGTAGTCGATGAGGGCCTGTCGGAGCTCCTCGGCCGTTTGAAAGCGATCGTCGGGATCCTTTTCGAGGCAGCGTAGGATGATTTCGTCTGCCTCCAACGGGACAGAAATCGGCGAGCGTGTCGAGGGCGCCGCCGGCTTTTCTGAGAGATGCTTGGTGAGAATGCCGACAGGGCTGGGCGCCTCGAAGGGAGGCTTCCCAACCACGCACTCGTACATGATGGCACCGATCGAGTACACGTCGCTTCTCGGGTCGAGCTCCTTCCCCTGAATCTGCTCGGGCGACATGTAGTAAGGCGTACCGACGATCGTCCCGGCGCCGGTGATCTGCGTCCCGAGCGACCCCTCGAACAGCTTGGCGAGCCCGAAATCGAGGACTTTGGGGCGTTCCTCGTCGCGCCCCGAAGCGATGACGATGTTCTCGGGCTTGAGGTCGCGGTGAATGACGCCCGCCGCGTGCGCATCTGCGACCGACCCGGTGACGAGGGCGCAGATGTACGCGACGCGGCCGAACGGCATCGGGCCTTCGCGGTCGATGATCTTGCCAAGATCATCCCCGTCGACGTACTCCATCGCCAAGAACAGGGATCCAGACTGCGTCCTGCCGAAATCGAACACGTGGATCGTGTTCGGGTGGTTCAGGCGAGATGCGGCTTCGGCCTCGCGGTGGAAGCGCGCGACGTTTTCCGCATTCTGCTCGAGGTCGCGATGAAGGAGCTTGATCGCCACGGCCTTCCCAAGCTGCACGTGTTCGGCGCGGTAGACCGTGCCCATCGCTCCCTTTCCGATGCGATCGACGATGCGGTAGCGCTCCGCGATGATGTCGCCCGTCTGCACTTGGGCCTGCTCGAGACGGGCTCCACACTTGCCGCAAAACCTCGCTTCAGGCGGGTTGTTCTCGCCGCAGGTCGGGCAAGGCATGGGCTACCCGTTCAAGGTGACGAACCGGTACGCTAACCACACGCCAGCAAGGGCGACCAGCACCAGAAGCCCTCGAAGCGCTTTCTTGCGTCGCTGCAGCGCAGGGAAAGGCTCGTTGATGCTGTCGTAACGCACGCGGGCACGGGCGCGCTGCGGTCGGCCGGACTCGTCGGCTTCGCTTGGTTCGGTCGCCGTCGCATCCGGATCCTGCGAAGGATCTGGATTGTCCGTCGGAGCCGGCGGGGTCGGAGGCGGAACGATGTCCGGGCGCGGAATGCCGAGCATGGTCTTCTGTGGGGTGCGCTTCTTCGCGCGCTCTCGCGCGGCGGAAATCTCCGTCGGCGGGGGCGACTCGGGCGCAGAAGGTGGCGAGGGTGCCTTGCCGGGCGTAGCGGCGGGCATGCCAACCATGGTTCCTTGCCGAGGCCGTCGCTGAGACGAGGCCGTCGTGGATGGTCCCATCGGGTCCGGCTCTTCGTGGACGCGAATCCGGGATTGATCGACTCGCTCCGGCGTTCCCTCCCGCATGGCATAGCCACACTTACCGCAGAAGGAATCATCGGGCGGCACTTCACTTCCACATTGCGGACAGGCCATGGCGCTCGATTACAGTACCAGGTTTCGAAGGATCCGCACCGTTTGCTACCGAGGGATGCCCATCACGTCGGCCATGTCGTAGAGGCCGGCGGGTCGTCCGACGACCCAATGAGCAGCGCGGACGGCGCCGCGAGCGAAGATGCTTCGATCGGTGGCTCGATGGGTGAGCTCGAGACGTTCGCCCTCTCCTACCAGGTAGAGTGTGTGTTCACCTACGACGTCTCCTCCGCGGAGCGCCATGACGCCGACCTCATCGAGCGGCCGTGCCCCCACCTGACCACTTCGGCCGTGCAGAACCGCTTGGTCGGCTTGAAGTCCCTTCACGGTGGCGACGACCTCGCCGAGACGAACGGCGGTGCCGCTCGGGGAATCCACTTTGCGCTTGTGGTGAATCTCGACGATTTCGGCGTCGAATGCCGGGCCGAGCAGCTCGGTCGCACGTGCGGCAAGGAAGTAAAGGGCGTTGACGCCCTGACTGTAGTTCGGCGCGAAGACGATCGGCACGTGCTCGGCGGCCCGCTCGAGCGCGGCTCGCGTCTCGACGTCGAAGCCCGTTGTGCCGATGACCATGGGAATGTGCTGTCCGGCGCACACCGGAAGGAGCTTGGCGGTCGCTCCCGCGATGCTGAAGTCGATGACGACCTCGACGTTGGCGAGGAACTCCTCGAGGTCCGTGGTGATGGTGACGCCCGTGGCCGAACGACCCGTCAGCGTTCCCATGTCTTGGCCGATGAGATCGCTCTCCGCACGGTCCATCGCAGCGACGAGGTTGCCTTCGGGGTCGTCGTTGAGAACCGACGCAATGCTCAGACCCATCCGGCCCGCGGCACCGTGGATTGCAACTTGCACCATACGTCGGGCATCGCAGATGCCGTAACGAGCGTCAATCGATGGCTAGGGCGAAGAGCGCCCCGCGCTGAGCTCGACCAGGCGATCGATGAGAAATCCGCTTTGCTCCAACGCTTCATCGGTGAAGGGTCCGAAGAACTCACGCACCCGCCGAAACACGTCGTCAAAGCCAGCCTGATCTTGGGTCTCCAGGATGGACGCCAAATCGGCGGCCGCCTGCTGGAAGACCGAGATGACCGCCTTCGAGTCGGGATTGAGCATCTCGATGGGCCCGTAGAGCTCCGGTGACTGCGCGAAGTGCCGACCCGTAACGTAGGTCTCGAGGAGGTACGCAGGCGAGGTGAAGCGAAGCGTGTCCTCGAGAGAGGTGCCCGTCCGACTCAGCGAGAGGCCGAGCACCTGAGTCTTGAAGTGGTGAAGCACCTGCACGATCGCCATCATCGAGTCGTGCTCCTCGGCGCTCGCCTCGGTGATCACGAGTCCGCGCGCGGCGAACATCTGCCGCACCCATTCGAACCATGCCTCGCCACGCCCCGGGCAAAGGACGACGCGCTGCCCCTGGTAGGTGTTGACTCCGGGCCCGAACATCGGGTGGGTCCCGACGACGCTTGCCGACGTCGCGTCGAGCATCGCCTTCATCGGGTCGGTCTTGATCGAGGTCACGTCCATGAGAAGCGCGTCGGGTCGAAGCAGCGGGCCAAGCTGTTCGACCACGGAACGTGTCTCGCGGATGGGGACGCTGATGAGGACGACATCCGCGTTTGCGGCAGCGTCGCTCGGCCGAAGTTCGGTCTCGACGTCGGCGATGAGAACGCGGTGACCGAGATCGCTGAAGAGCGTGTTGAGCGATCGCCCCATTCCACCCTCGCCACCGATGATCGCAACGGTCTTTTCAACGACGTCCGGCGGAACCTCTGCGCGAAGGGCAGCCTGACGCTCACGACTCATCAACATCAGCTGACGCCAGATCGATTCGATACTGTCCGATGGAAGACCAAGGTGCTCGGCACGTGCGCAGCGATCGTCGAGAATCCGTCGTTCGCGATCGAGATCGCGGATGCGCACGCGGTGTGAACGCTTCCGCGCTGCGATCTCTTCGACCACCGTCATTCGACGAACGAGTAGATCCAGAAGCTCGTGGTCGAGATCGTCGAGCGCTCCACGAAGCTCCAAAAGCGGGCCTTTGTCTGGATTTTCGTCGGTCATGCGTTTGTTTTACATCGAAGGAAGGCGTCCGCATAATGCGCGCCCGTGAATCGACTGCAACTGCATCATTGGATTCTTATCGCGATGGGGCTCGGGGGCGTGCTCGGCTTGACGCTGAACTGGGCCGGAGCCGAAGGGATCATTGAACGAGAGGCTGTCGAAGCCTTCGCCGTGGTTGGACAAGAGATCGGAGACGTCTTTCTTCGACTCCTACAAATGCTGGTCGTTCCGTTGATCGTGTCGTCGCTGATTACCGGCGTAACGAGCATGGGCGACCTGCGAACGCTCGGTTCGATCGGCGGTCGAGCAATCGGTTTCTACCTGACGACGAGCATCCTCGCGATCGTGACCGGAATCGCCGTCGTCAACGTGATTCGTCCAGGGGTAGGCGCGCAGCTCGACCTCCTCGAGGAAGGCGCTGCCGAAGGCTTGATGATGGAGGAGCCGAAAGGCGTCGCAGCTGTCCTGTGGGAGCAGTTCGAAACGCTCATCCCGAAGAACCCCCTCGCCGCTGCCGTCGAGGGCGACATGCTTCCGGTGATCTTCTTTTCCCTGTTGCTCGGCGTTTTCATCGGAATCGCGGAACACCAAACCGACTCGGAAGACGCGAGCGTCGTTCGCCGCTTCTTTTCGGGGCTTTTCGACGTCATGATGCAGATGACGCTCTTCGTCGTGAAGTTCGCGCCGGTCGGCGTGTTCGGGTTCACGCTGTACGCCGCCGCCGGCAAGGGCCCTGCCGCGTTCGCAGTGCTCGGTTGGTACGCACTTGCGGTCCTCGTCGCGCTCGCGATTCACGCGACCGTCACGCTCCCGGTCATTCTCAAGCTTCGAACCGGACGGTCCCCGATCGCTTACGCGCGGAGCATGATGACAGCGCTCATCACGGCGTTCAGCACTGCGTCTAGCAATGGAACGCTCCCGCTGACGATGCAGAACTCGGAGGATGCCGGCGTCAGTCCACAGGTTACGTCGTTCGTCTTGCCGCTCGGGGCCACTATCAACATGGACGGCACGGCGCTCTACGAAGCAGTGGCCGTGCTGTTCATCGCACAGGTGTACGGCATCGACCTGAGCCTCGGTCAGCAAGGCGTCGTCGCCCTCACCGCGCTGCTCGCAAGCATTGGTGCCGCCGGAATCCCTCACGCGGGAATGGTGATGATGGTCGTCGTCCTCAACGCGGTCGGCCTCCCCACGAGCGCGGTCGCCCTCATCCTCGCGGTCGACCGAATCCTCGACATGGGCCGCACCGCGGTCAACGTCTGGTCGGACAGCGTCGCCGCCGCCGTCGTCGACGGAGGGACACGCAGCCCCTCCAAAACATCTATCGTTCCGGTGACTTAGAAACCGACCCGCGCGATTCGCGGCTCAACCCGTCGCCGCCGCCAACCGCCGCGGCAGAAATGGGCCCTCGTAGACGAACGCGGTGTAGATCTGGACGAGGTCCGCGCCGGCCTCGATGCGCTCCCGTGCCTGTTCGGGGGCTTCGATGCCGCCTACCGAGACCAGGGTGAGTCGATCGCCTACTCGCGTGTGAAGACGGCGAAGCACGTCGAGCGAGCGCTCATTCAGCGGAGGACCGCTGAGTCCGCCCACGCCGCAGGCGCTGACCTCGCTTTCCGAGCTTCGAAGCCCGTCGCGTCGAATGGTGGTGTTGGTGGCGATGATTCCATCGAGGCCGAGCTCCAGTGCCAGGTCGGCAACGGCATCGATGTCCTGGTCCGCGAGGTCGGGCGCAATCTTCACAAGCAGAGGAACCCTGCGCGACGTGGAAGCTTCGTCGAGCGCGGTGCGAACCGCCGAAAGGAGAGGTCTCAGCTTCTCCGTCGCCTGGAGGTTGCGAAGACCGGGTGTGTTTGGAGAGCTCACGTTGACGACGACGTAGTCCGCGCAGGAAGCGACGCGTTTCGCGCTCAGCACGTAGTCGTGAACGGCCTCCTCCTCGGGAACCACCTTGGTCTTGCCGATGTTTACACCGACGATGGTACGCCTTGGGCGCTCGAGGCGGGCGACCGCGTCCGCGGACCCACGGTTGTTGAATCCCAAGCGGTTGACCAACGCGCGATCCTTCGGGAGCCGGAACAGGCGTGGCGTCGGGTTGCCTGGCTGCGGGTGACCCGTGAGCGTGCCGACTTCCACGAAACCGAAGCCCATGGCGCCGAGCGCCTCGAAGCCGAGCGCATCCTTGTCGAAGCCCGCGGCGAGTCCGACGCGATTCGGAAACTCAAGCCCGAGTGCGCGCACCGGTGCGCGCCCGACGGGATGAAAGAAGAAGCGAAGCAGCGCCTTCGCCCCAGGGATCGCAGCGAACAAGCGAAGGCAGCCGAATGCAAAGTGGTGCGCAATCTCCGCTGGCAGCAGGTAGAGAAGCGGCCGAATCAACGCGCGGTACACGTGCTCCTCAACGCGCCAAAGCCGACCACACCCCGTCGTCGCCGAGACGCTGGTCGAT
Organism: uncultured Myxococcales bacterium; assembly: GCA_965601515.1. Lineage (GTDB taxonomy): Bacteria > Myxococcota_A > Polyangia > Polyangiales > Houyiibacteriaceae > SG8-38. Next base: position 16,164 of record CBFCWN010000058.1, read on the forward strand.
GCGGACGTCGAACGCCTCCTCGATGGGGCCGAGAACTCCAGGGTCCGCCGCATGGACGGCGCGAAGCGCATCGCGACACCGCTTGACTGCCGCCGAGCTCATCCGGCCGAGAGGAGCCCGCTTCGCAGATGAGAGGATCCCGAGACCGGCCATCATGGTCTTGATGGGAACCGGGTTGCGGAACTTGTCGGTCACCTCGACGCTCTGTCCGTTGGGCAACGTCCGCATCGCAGTCACCGAGCATGTCACCAACTCGAGGATGGGCCCAAGCGCCCCGACGAGTCGGTCGCTCTCCTCCGCGTCGCCGGACAGCTCAGCCCGCACCATGCCCCCGATGGCGCCGGGCACCAGGTTGGAAAGCACGCTGATGACCCCGCACCCGCGGATGTCTTCGTCGCGCATCATCGTGAGGGTGAGCTCGTCGTCACCGGAGAGAATGCTGAGGGCAGACCCGGCGAGCTTTCGGTCGAGGCGCATTCGCTCGAGGTCGCCCGTCGCCTGCTTCACCGCCGGAACTCGCTTTGGATCGTTCAGGTGAAGCACCGCGAGGTCGGCCGCCGACAATGCACAGCCGCTCCGCCCCGGGATCACGTACGGCACGATGGGGATGTCGGGCACCTCGTCGAGGATACGTTCGTAGTATTCCGTGCGGAGCTCGAGCGTGGACGGTCCGTTGTAGTAGCAGTCGACGAGCAGCGCCGCGGTTGCGCCCGCTTCCTTCGCCTGCGCGGTCGACCGAATCGCTTCCTGGGTGTTGTTGCTGCCCGTCCCTGCAAGAACGGCGACTCGACCTTCGACCGTGCGGGCGGTCGCCTCGACGACGGAGTCGTGCTCCTGCCATGAAAGCGTCGGCGATTCCCCGGTGGTGCCGCACGGCAGGACGCCGTCTACGCCTTCTTCGATCTGAAACTCGATGAGCCGGCGCAACGAGTCATTGTCGACTTGGCGATCGGTCGAAAACGGAGTCACCAAGGCGGTCCACACCCCATGGGGTCGAAACGTCCCACTCATGGCGGGACCTTAGCGTTTTTCTTCTCAAATGAAAGCGGGATTCGTCGCTGGGCGGGGTGTGCCGAGAATGAGGACTGCGGCCAGCGCCGCTAGCTCGTCGCGTTCAGCATGAAGTAGATCGCGACCCCGGTGACCGACACGTAAAGCCAGATCGGAAGAGTCCATCGTGCGAGCTTCTTGTGCGTTTGGAAGCGCTGTTTCGCCGCCAGATAGAACGTCGTCAGAATCATCGGAAGCATCGCGATGGAAAGCAGCACGTGGGTGATGAGCACGGTGAAGTAGACCGTCCGCATGACGCCCTCGCCGGTGTAGGGCGTGTCCCCGTGCGCGTAGTGGTAAATGACGTAGCCGACCAAGAAGACGGCCGATGCCGCGAACGCGGACACCATGAGGCGCTTATGGAGCTCACGACGACCGCTTCGAATCGCCACGAAACCGAGAACCAGCAAGGTGGCTGCGGTGGCGTTGAGCGTCGCGTTCACTGCGGGCATGAAGCTGAGGTCGGCACCGCTCGCACCGCCGCCTTCGCGAAGAATCAGCAGCCAGCCAAGAAACGCAACCGCCGCGGTCGAGATGACCGCGTTGAACATCCAGAAACTTCGATCGTTTTCCGTGGCGTCCATTCGCCGAGCCTAGGCTCAACCTCGAAGCTCGGCCAGCGCCTCGTCGACGGCGTCCAGGACGCCCGGCACCTCGTCGTGTGAGCTCGGCCAATGCGGCGCGAAGCGCATCAGACCATCGGGGGTGTTGCAAACGACGCCGCGGTCGCGAAGCGCAGCCGCAAGCGCGCCGAGCCGTATGTCCGAAGGCAACCCGACCGAAAGCAACGTGGAGCGACCCGAGTGCTCAGACGCTCTCCTGCTCTCGAACCCTCGGGCGACCAGACCCGCCTCGAGCGCCTCGATGTACCCCTGCACGTGTTGATGAACTGCCGCCACCCCGAGCTCTTGGATGAGCTCGACGGAGATCCCGAGGGCGCCAAGACCGATGACGTTCGATGTGCCCGTCTCGAGCGCCCTCGCACCTTTCTGAAGGGGATTGTCGTGACGAAGCTTAGGCTCATCGCCGACTAGAAAAGCAACGGGGTCTTCGTGTCCGAGCCATCCCGCGAGCCGCGGCTGAAGTCGCTCCGCGCAGCGGTTTGCCACGTACAAAACGCCCGCCCCTTCCGCGCCCATCAGATGCTTGTGGCTGCCAGCGCTCAGGTAGTCGATGCCCCACGAAACGTCGACGGGGGTGGCGCCTAGCGCCTGGATGGCATCGACGAAGAGCTCTGCGCCAGCTTCGTGAGCGAGCGAGGCCATTTTCTCGAGCGGCATGCGCAGGCCGGTCTTGTACTGAACCGCGCTGACCGCGATGATTCGTGCGCCGCCGTCGAGCACTCGCTTCAGCTCGGCGATGCCTTCTTCCGCCGAGCGGTGGAAAGGGTCGAGCGAAGCCCAGACCAGCTCGAGGCCGAACGTTTCGGCGGCTTGCTGCCACGGGGTGACGTTTGCGGGGAACTCGCTTTCGAACAGCACGACGCGATCACCCGCCTGCCACGGAATCCCAAACGCGATGTCGATCACGCCTTGGGAGGTATTCGCGACGAACGCGACCTCTTCGACCGACGCGGACATCAAGGAAGCGAGCTGCTCGCGGACGTGTTTGAGTCGAGGGGCCCACCGGACGAACCCGGCCATCCCGCCGCGCGAATAATCCGCAGCAACTTCTGCGATCCGCGCGACGACCGGGTCGGAAAGCGGAGAAATCGCAGCGTGCGCTAGGTACGCGTGGCCTTCGAGGTTCGAAAAGAGCGAGCGATCGCCGAGTCGAGCGCGTGGCATCGACGGACCTTAGCATCACCGGCAGCGTCAGAGGGTGCTTTCGAGGAAGCGCCATGCTGCAACGGACGCGTCGATGTCGCTGCTCACCGGGCCGACCATCGATTCAGGGAGGTACTGCCAGCCCGAGGGCCACGTATGCCCCCCACCCTGCACCTTGAACAGCTCGACTTTGGTGCCGTCGGCACAGCCGATGGCCTTGTGACGCTCGATACGCGTGCCGTCGTTCGGCGAGAAATCGCGCATCATAGAAACGTCGACGTCCGCACAGCCATTGTGGCGCATCCAGAACGACAACGTGCGCTCCACCGGAAGCACGCGACCGAGCTCCTGGTCGTCGTAGGTCACAGTCCCACCATCCCACGGAACGATCGGATCATCGGTGCCGTTGATCATCAGCACGGAGAGCGGTTCGGTTTGGCACTGAGAGCGTCGACGGGCGACATTGTACGGCATCGAACCGATCACGGCGACGACACCTCTAAGCTGGTCAGCGCGTAGGCATGCGAAGCGGTTTGCCATCATCGCTCCGTCTGAGACGCCGACGACGAAGATCGCCTCCGGGTCGATATTGCGCTTCTGAATGACATCGCGGATGAGTGCTGTGAGAAATCCGACGTCGTTGATCCGCTCGCGTTGCGCGACATAGCGCTGAACGTTTCGACCGTCGTTCCAGTGTCCGCCGAGCCCGGTCGGATACATCACGACGAAGTCATCCTCGGCCGCAAGCGTGTTCAGTTTGCCGAAGCTAAGCGTCACCGTATCGTCGTCGTCGCCCAACCCGCCGTGCAGCACGACGACCAAGGGCCTCGGGTCACCCGCTGCTGAATCGGAACGCGGGTCGTACACTGCAACCTCACGGACGATGCCGTCGTGTTTGAACACGAACGCCTTCGTCTCGGGCACATCATCTGCCTCTTGGGCAGGTGGCGCCGTGGAAGAGCAGGCGCATGCGAACAGCAGGATTACGGCAACGATCGGCGAGCGCGGCATCTCAACCCTCGACGTCAGAGTCTAGACGAAGAATCGGATCGCCCCGTGTGACATCGTCGCCATCCGCGGGAACAACCGCGACGATGCGCGCGGTGTCGGGCAGCCCGTCCCCCTCGTAAACGAGGCGATTGAAGGTCTTCATGACCTCGAGCAAGCCCACCGTTTGGCCGAGTTTGACAGTGTCACCGGGCGCGACGAACGGAGCTTCCTCGGGAGAAGGCCGGCCGTAGAAACGGCCGCTCATCGGTGCATTGAAGGAGAGCGATTCGACATCGGGCGCCGCGCCTTTTTCCGCAGCGGAGGAGCCGACGACGTCGGCCACGGAAAGGGAAATCAGTACCTGGCCGTACTCGACGGGGACTCTGTTGCGATGTCCCCCGGCGCGCGAGTGGACGCGACCTGCGATGCCCGCCGGCACCCGAAGCTCCCGCGCAACGCCGAGGGTTTCGATCGTCCCGACCAATTGACCCGACGAGACGAGCTCGTCTTCAGCGAGGTTCGGCGTAAAAATGCCGACGCCGGGCGCCTCTAGTTGGATGAGCTCGCCGGCCTTGGTTACGCGGAGCGGTAACGACGCAACGCTCACGCGCGCCCTCCTTGAAACAGCACGTCGAGGTCGTGCATCGTCCAGATGCGCGGGTTCTTCACCCGTCGATACCCGACGCCCTGGTAGCTCATCTCGACCAACACCTCGAGCCACTTCCGCAGCTCGCTCACGTGAATGATCTCGTCGGTATCGAGCTGCCGAGCGGCCACGTACGGATCCATGTCGGCTTCGATCCTCGCCTCGACCTCCGACATCTTTCGTTCGATGTCTGCGCGTTCTTTCGGGTCGGTGGTGACGATCTCGAAGTTGTCGTCGAGCTTGCTGTTGTACGAGGCGATCGCGAGCGTGCGACCTTCCATCACGCTCAGTCGCGACACCGGAGTCGACAGCTGAACGACCGGATCGTACGGAAGACCGGCCATGGCGTAGTACCCGGCACCGGAGGCCTTGCGAAGCAGCACGGTGAACATCGGCGTGGTGTTCGTGCTGTTCGTGTAGATGAGGTTGGAACCGTACGCGAGGAGCCCATGTCGCTCGGCCTCGGCGCCAATGTCGAAGCCGCTGATGTCCTGCAGCCAAATCAGCGGAATCCCATCGCTGTCGCAGGCCCGACTGAACGCGCTCAGTTTCGCGATGCCCTGCCGGTAAAGGATCCCGCCAGGCCGCGCTTCTCCGCTCACCTCGGGGTCATCGATGAGACCTTGTCGGTTCATCACGAAGCCCGCATGGAGCCCGCCGACTCGCGCGACGCCGCAAATCATCTCGCGGCCAACCGACGGCAGCACTTCCCAGAAGAGGCTTTGATCGCACAGGCGAGCTAGCACTTCGGTGGCGTCGTACGCCTGTCGATGGTCGACTGGCAGAAGGCCCGGAAGCTCACTCGGCGAAAACCGTGGGTCCATCGGCTCCACGCCGCCGCGATAGAACGAGGCGCCGGAGCTCGGGAGCCTCGAGACCTCTCGACGCATGCAGTCGATGAGGGTCACGTCGTCGGGGACGCGCTCGTCCGCGCAGCCCGACTGATGGACGTGAACTTCAGGCCCGCCGATGTCGAGCGAGGTGATGTGTTGGCTCTTCGCACCCTTGATGAGCGCCGCACCTGCGATGACCATGTACGCCTGCTCGGTCATGTAGACACGGTCGCTGATGATCGGCATGTATCCGCCACCGGCGATGCAGTCGCCGAACACGCCGGCGATCTGTGGAACCCCCTCCGCGGAGAGCAGGCTGTTCATCTTGAAGATGTGTCCGGCGCCGGTCGCGCCCGCGAAGCTCTTGCTTTGTTCGGGCAGGTAGAGTCCGCTGCAATCGACGAGATAGAGGGCCGGCAGGCGAAGTCGCCGAGCCATTTCCTGAGCGCGCTCGATCTTCTCGGGGGTCTTCGGCCACCAGGCACCTGATGCAACGGTGTTGTCGTTCGCGATCACGACGCACCACCGACCTTCGACACGCACGAATGCCGTAACCACGCCGGCGGCAGGCGAGCTCAGACCGTTGAAGTCGATGCCGTAGTTGACGAAGGTCCCCACCTCGAAGATGTCGGAGCCCGGATCCTTCAGGCGCTCGAGACGCTCGCGCGTCGTCAGCTTGTCCTTCTCATGCACTCGCTCGACGTACTTCGCGCCCCAACCGGCCTGGACTTCGGCGCGTCGCTCGTCGAGCTTTTCGCGAAGGGGCCCGTGGGCGGCACCTTCTCGGTCGAACTCCGCCTGGTCGACGACGGATTCCTTGGGCTTCCCGATGGGAACGACTGGAACGTGAGCCATCAGACTTTCCACCCTGGCACTGCGCGCGTGTCGTATCGGTTGCTGCGGAAGTCGTCGGACGACAGGACGGCGACATGCATCGGGATCGTCGTGGAGATGCCGTCGCAGCGCATCCTCTGGAGGGCGTCGACGAGGCGGTCGCATGCGGCGTCGCGATCTTCTCCCCAAGCGATCACTTTGCAGACGAGGCTGTCGTAGTGAGGAGGAACCTCGTAGCCGGACTCCACGTGCGTATCGACTCGAAGACTCGCGTCGGCAGTCTCGACCTCCCAGTGCTCGATGACGCCTGGGCTCGGCGAGAATCCGTTGGCCGGGTCCTCCGCGTTGATCCGACACTCGATCGCGTGCCCGCGCAGCTCGATGTCGTCCTGCGTGAACCAGAGTGGCTCGCCGGCGGCGACGCGAATCTGCGCTTCCACCAAATCGATCCCAGTTCGCATCTCCGTGACCGGATGCTCCACCTGTAGACGGGCGTTCATCTCCATGAATCTCAGCTCTCCGCCGGCATCGAGCAAGAACTCCATCGTCCCGGCGCCGACGTAGCCAATCGATTGCGTCGCACGAACCGCAGCGTCCAGCGTTGCGGCGCGCTCCGCGTCGGTGAGCACCCGGGCAGGCGACTCTTCGATGAGTTTTTGATGCTTTCGTTGGACCGAGCAATCCCGCTCGCCGAGGTGGACCACGTTGCCGTACCGGTCGGCAAGCAGTTGAATCTCGATGTGTCGGCCACCCTCGATCAGCTTTTCGAGATACAAACGATCGTCGCCGAAGGCCGCAACCGATTCGGCGCGTGCCGACTCGTAGGCTTCGCGCACATCACCGGCGCTTCGTACGACGCGCATGCCGCGTCCGCCACCGCCGCTTTCAGCCTTCAAGAGAACCGGAAAGCCGGTCTCCTTGGCGACGCGGAGGGCCTCGTCGACGTCGGCAAGTACGCCGTCGCTTCCCGGAATGAGCTTCAGGCCCGCCGCCGCCATCGCACGCTTCGCGGGGGTCTTCTTGCCGAGCTCATGCATGACCGCTGGCGGAGGCCCGATGAACGTCACGCCGTGGGCTTCGCAGAGGGACGCGAAGGCCGGGTTCTCCGCAAGGAAGCCCCAACCCGGATGGACCGCGCTGCAGCGCGTCTGTACCGCCGCCTGCACGATGCGCGGCGCGTCGAGGTAACTCTCGCTAGACCGCGCAGGACCTAGAACGACGACCTCTCGACCTCGGGTGTACGGAGCATCGCGGTCCGCCTCGGAGACGCCGAACACAGGAGTAATCCCGAGCCGATCGCAGGTTCTTGCAATGCGGGCCGCCACCTCGCCACGGTTGGCGATGAAAAGACGACGAAATCCTTTCACGGGCGCGCACCCTAACACCGGCCTCGCCTCCTGAACAGCGGAGCGAGCACGGCACCGTGGTTCGTGTCAGAATCAAGAGGTTATGTGTCGCCTGTTCGGGTTCCGGAGTGTCATCCAGAGTCAGGTGCATCGGTCTCTCATGGACGCGGACAACGCCCTCGGCGCGCAGTCGGCGAACCACCGCGACGGCTGGGGCGTCGCCTACTACGTGAACGGCTCACCGCACATCACCCGGAGCCCCACCACCGCGATCGATTGCGCCCTTTTTCAGCGTGTAAGCGGAATTGTGGCCTCCGAGACGGTCCTGGCCCACGTTCGACGGGCGACCAACGGCGAGAACTCCGTGCTGAACTGCCATCCGTTCCAATACGGGAAGTGGGTGATGGCCCACAACGGCGACATCCAAGACTTCCAAGAACATCGCGCGGAGCTCGTCCAGCGCGTAGCGCCCATGCTGCGACGCTACATCCTCGGCGACACCGACAGCGAGGTGCTCTTCTTCTTGTTTCTGACACACCTGTCGCAACACGGTCCTTTGTCGGGCCGCATCGGCGTCGAAGAAGCGACGATGGCGCTCCAGTCGACGCTCGGGCATGTCCGCGCGATCTGTGACACCGATCCGGACAAGGAAGCGTCGCTACTTACGGCGATCGTCACCGACGGTACGACGATGGTGGCAGCGGAGGGTGGCAAGGAGCTCTTCTGGTCGACCTACAAGACACGCTGCTCCGACCGGGACGCCTGCCCGAGCCTGTCCCCGGAGTGCGAGGCTCCCTCGGAAAGCGGATACGTCAACCACCTGATCTTCTCGAGCGAGGTCATCGAGGGCGAGAACATCTGGGTTCCGCTCGAACCCGGTGAGCTCATCGGCGTCGATTGGCGCATGAAGCTGCTTCGCTCCGCGGGCCAGCGTCATCTGGCCGTCGTCAACTGAGGTCGCGGATGAAGCCTGAGTACAAGAGCGAGCTGAATCGCGACGTGCCGCTCGCCGCGGAAGGGGAGTTCGCCCCGGTGCACATCGGCCCGCTCGAGGTGTGGCCGCCGGTCGTCCTCGCCCCGATGGCCGGCGTGACGAACTGGCCGTTCCGACAGGTGTGCCGGGAGCTCGGCGCCGGCCTCTACGTCAGCGAAATGGTCACCGCGCGGCCCCTGGTCGAGGGGCGGGCGAAGACCTTGATGCTCGCGGAATTTGGAGAAAACGAGTCGCCTCGGAGTCTTCAGCTGTACGGCGTGGACCCGTACTACGTCGGCGAAGCCGTGAAGTGGCTGGTCGGTGAAGGACGGGTCGACCACATCGACATGAACTTCGGCTGTCCCGTTCCGAAAGTCACTCGCAAGGGCGGTGGGTCTGCCATTCCGGCGAAGCCTCGACTGCTCGCGAACATCGTACGGGCCGCCGTCGGGGCTGCCGGTTCCACGCCGGTCACGATCAAGTTTCGGATGGGCA
>CBFCWN010000059.1:0-25051 GCA_965601515.1 uncultured Myxococcales bacterium
CTCTTCCTTCTGCTCGTACCAGGGCTTCGGCTCGCTGGCCGCCTGGCTCGACTCCGCGGGTATGGGCTCGCCCTGAATACCCTGGGCCTCTGCGACGCCGCTCACCGGCAGCATCGCAAGGGGCAGGACCGCAATGAACATCTGCTTCATCGTTCTCTCCTTGCCGGGTCCGAACGAGGGTATCCCGCGACGCGACCGGAACGCCACTTTGTCAGGCCAACGGGGTCCGTTGGGGGTTACGGCTATTCGATTCTGCGGTAGCGGTCGTCCGAGACGAGACTCTTGACCATCTCGAGGAAGTCGTGACCGTTCGCGCCGAACTCCTCGGCCTTCTCGAGGAGCCAACCCGTTCGTTCATCGTCACTGAGATCGCGGCCGAAGATCTGCTCCGAGTAGTTCTGCACCGCGCACCTGGCGAGCTGCTGCTGATACTCCGGACGACTGACGAGCGCGCTCGGGCCTTCGTCGAGAGCTTGAATCTCGTCGACGTTTCGCCAAGCGAGTGTCTTGAGCTTGCCGAGCTCGCCGTCGACGGAGCCAGGCGTCGTCTCGAGCTCCCTCGTGATGTAGAAGGTCTTGCAGAAGTTCGAGCAGTTGCCCTTCTCGCAGTTCGCGCAGTTGTTGCTGAACGTGTCGAGGTCTTCCATGTAGACGAAGTCGTCGCCCTCTTCCCATCGGCCCCAGTGGGTCGTCGCCGGCTCGATCGCCTCATGACAAGACGCACAGCCGCACCGCGAGGAAAGATCCGGATTCTGCGAGCAGTCGTCGGTCGCGGCGGGCAGCCCACCGGAAGGCGCTTCGAACGGGTCGCAGAGGAACGCCGTGTACAGTCGGTTCACGCGCGCTCGGTGCGAGGCAAAGCGCCGGAGGAATCCGAGCGTCGTGAGGATACCACTGTGGTAGTCCTCTCGGTCGACCCTCTGCCAGTCGGCGTTGTAACCGAGGTCCGGGGCGTTCTTGAGCTCCCAGTCGTTGCCGTCCGCGAGATACCGGTAGAAGTGAGCAAGCGGTCCGTTCATCGCCGTCGAAGAGGACGAAAAGGCATTCATGTACGGCTCGCCGTCGCGAATGATCGCCTCGAACACCCGCGCCGGCTCCTCGAGGAGCGCGTCGTGAACCACGTTGTAGTTCGCCCCGCGCGCCGTACAGTGCCGAAGGTTCGGACCGCAGCCGCAGAGCGGGTCGTCATCTCCCGACTGGTCGCACGTCCTCGGATCCCCGTTGTCGCGGGGCGTTGCGTCCGTGTGGGGTTGCGCGTCGAAGGCGCAGACCTGAATCGTGGTCCCTGGCGCCCAGTACGGCTCGACCCGAACCCAGCCGTCCATCGTGCAGCCTTCTCCGCCGGCGCAGTCTCCCTCCAGATAGTTCTCCACCATCGGGAGAGGCCGACCCTCTTCATCGAAGTTCGTGTGTTCCATGTCGAGGCAGTCGACGTCACGACCGCGATAATTGTCTCGCTTGTTTCGGTTGAGCCAGACGGGGAACTCGTCGTTCCGTGATAGCTCAACAACCTGACCGACCAGGCCGTCATCGCCCAAATTCGACCACAGGAGGTTGCGGTGATAGCGCCGCAGCTGCGCGTAGAACTCCTCGGAGCCCACCATCTCGTCGATGATGTCCCCCGTCACGTCGTCCAGCGAATGGAGTCGCTCGTACTCCTCGACGGTGGGGATCCGACCGTACAGGTCCAGCGTTAGCTGACGAAGATAGCGATACTTGTCCAGCTTCTCGACCGGCGCACAAATCTCCGGCGACTGTGCCGACGTGTCGCTGACGACGAAAGCGCCCGTTGCGACGAGCGCCGCGAGTCCAATCGTTAGCATCCTCATGGCGTGAGCTCCTTGTCGATCCATGCGGTGAGGGGTGGTTCTCGGTAGGGCGACGGGTCGCCGCCGAGGCTTTGCACCAGGGTGGCCATCACGTGCTCCGGTCGGAGCTGAATCCCTGATTCGTCCGGCAAGCCGGTATCGGGGTCGACGGACAGCAGGCCGAGATCTTGATCGTTGCTCGCTCCGAACACTCCCGAACGAAGCGTGCTTCCGAACACCATCATGGTGTCCGCGAACCAGTGGTCGCGTCCGCCGTCTCCGTTGATCTTCGGTGTGCGAGCGAACTCGGAATAGATCATCACGGTCGTGCGATCGAAGCTCGGGTCGTCTTCGCGAAGGTGGCTGATCATCGCGCCGATCGCATCGAAGGCCTCGTTGAGACGAGCAGGCTGTTCGACGTTCCAGTCGTTTCGGTGCGTGTCGAATCCGCCGCGGATTCGCGTCGTGACCGACGCACTGAGGTCGGTCTTGAGGAGCTGTGCCGCCGTGGCCGCCGCGCGCCCCGAACCGTTGTTGATCGGGTAGAGCGAGCGGATCTCCTGCATCTCCGCGGTCTCCGCGTTGAAGTCGAAACGGGCGACCACGTCCTGCTGCTGGAGCTTCAGGATTCGGTCCCGACTGATGCTGAGCTCGTCCTCAGGGAGTCGGCCGGAATACGCGGGTGACACGCAGGAGTACGAGTCCTCGAGCGCCTGATGCAGCAGCGACTCGACGCCTTCTGGCAGAGAGCCTCTCGTCGCACCGATGAGGTCGCGAATTTCACGCGGATCGTTCATGCGAATCGCGGAGAAGCGGTTGTCGAACGCGCGGTTGTAGCTAGGCATCGAGATGACCGCGTTCGGAAGCAATGTTCCTTTGTCGTGGACCGCGGCGGCGACCGTTCCGATGGAATCGCCTTTCGCGACGGAACCGGCAGGCTGACTCCCTGTGTGGCTGTAGGACTTCGCCGTCTGGTGCGAGACCGTGTTCATGTTGATTCCACGGAAGAACGTCGCAAGGTCGGCGTGCATCTCGAGCGCTCGCATCGTCGGGCCCCAGAGCGCTTCCGTGCCACCCATGGAGACAGGGAACGGATCCTGGAACTCCGGCGCCAGCCGGTTGATGTCGAGGTCGATGCCCTCGTAGCTGCGAGACGGATCTCGTGGGTCGCCTGAGAGAATCACGTCCCATCCGCCGTCGAGGAAGCACGCGACGAAGCGATGCCCGGCCGCGGTTTGCGCGAGAAGCGGCTTGAGCGGCCACAGAGCGTAGGCTGCGGCGCCGCCTGCAAGCCCTTTGAGAAGCGACCGACGTCCGAGCGAGGGGCCGCCGCAGTGCATCCCATGAGCGAGTGAATCGGTGTATTTCGTGTATCGCTTACTCATGATCGTGCCTCAGTAGGTCAGGAAGTCCGGGTGAAGGGCGAGACCGGAGCAGACCGCGATCCAGCGATCTTGCGCCTGCTCAAAGCGAGCGTCGTCGGTGGGGTCGAGGCCGCTCTGCATGATGTCGAGCCAGGGCTCGAGCCGTCGGTCAGCGTCGTCTTGAACGTAGACGCCGAGGAAACGGAGGGTGAGGTAGCGAAGGTTCTCGAGGACCCCCGGGTCGAACGGATCGAGCTGATCGACGTCGTTCACCTTTTGGAGAATCGACCGCTCGTTCGGGTTCGAGAGCTGTCGGTCCTGCTCGACCGCGCGCCGGCAGGTCTGCCGTGCCGCGTCTCCGGCGAGCTTCGCGAAGCCGACCGACATCTCGCGGCCCTCCGCCGTCACCTCTGCGAAATCGGGTCGTCCGAGCGTGGCCGCAAACTCCTCTTCGTCGTCCCAACGTTGACCGGTGGCCACCTCGAGAGACGCGAAGAACTGATCCGCGGTGAGTCGGCGAATCCGCTTGGTCTCCGGAACCTCTTCGGGAGCGACGATGCTTCGCGGGTCGGTATAGGGTTGCGGGTCGCTGCTACAGCCAATGACCGTCAGCGACACCGCGATGGCGAGGCATCGCCCCGCGGCCTTGCTCTTTAGACTCATCACGGATTCATTCCTTCCTGCACCCAGGTTTCCAACAGCTGCGCCTCTTCCGCGCTCAGCGGCGGCACGGTCGAAGCAGGCGGCGGCATCTCGCCGGCAGAGACACGATCGAGGGCCAGCTCTCCGAGCGCGCTAAACGCCTCGAAGGTGCCCATGAAGGTTTGGTTGCCGTCCTCGCCGTGACAGACGGCGCAGCTTCGCTCGTAGATCGGAAGGATGTCTTCCGCCCAGGTCACGGTGGGCTCCCCTGGCGGTGGCGTGGGCGGCGGCATGGGGGGCGTCGAAGTCTCTGCGCCCTCCACCAAGAAGGTGACGGTCCGCTCGACCATGCCTTCTGTCGACGACGTCGAAAGCCTCAGTGAATGCCATCCAGGCTGGAGCGGCTGCTGCGTCCCGACGCTCCAGTCGCCAGGAACTCCCGTGACTGCGACTCCGGCGCCATCGAGGCTCGCGCTGAGGTTGCTCTCCATCGAGGGGTTGCCAGCAACGCCGACCGCAAGGGTGCTCCCCTCGGCGAGTCGCCCGAACGGCCTCACTCCTTGAACACGCAGCGTCTCGTTCGTTTGAACGTGGCACGCGAGGTCCTCGATGAGCACCCACGCGCCGCCTGCCGCGTAGCTTCGGATCTCCTCGACCGCGCTTGGCCAAAGCGTGATGTCGAGCTGTTCCCACTCGTCGTACCGGTTGCGCCGGAAGATCTCGTTTCGAACGGCCGTCCATACGATGCCGTCGGCGACGCTCACCGCATTGACGACACCCTCATCGAACGGAAGCAACGCCCACCCTTCACCGTCGAAACGGAAAAGCTCCCCGTCCCGCATGGCGACGAAACCGATGCGAGGGTCTGGACCCCCGGCAACCATACCGGCAAAGTCAGCCGCTTCTCGAAGGAACGCGCGCTCGCCGTAGCGAACCTCCCAAAGCTTCTCGCCGGCCTCCATGTACATGACCGGGTCCTCGCCCGAGCATGCGCCCTGAAGGTCGCGAATCTCCATGGTCTCGAGAAGCTCGAGTGGAAACGACCAGCGCAGCCACTCATCGTTGCTCTTCTCGAACAGGCCACGCGTCGTGATGACGAAGGCGCCGTTCAAGGCGCTCGGATCCCCGCAGACGAAGCGCGGCTTGCCGAGCTCCGGCGGAAGCGACACCGGCTGCGCTCCGACGACCGTCGTGTTCCAGAGCGAGTTGTCGCCGATGACGAACGCGGACTGCGAGTCCCAGGCGACGAGCGCGTCGGCACTCGTGAAGTCCGCGTCCACGCTGGTGGACGTTCCGTCGGGCTGAACGAGACGCACACCCGAGTCGCCCTCGAACCATGCCTCGCCTTCGGGGCTCACGCCGATCAGCGCTTCGTCTTCGCCCAAGGGCTGGCAGGCTGCTTCCGCTGCAACGATTTCGGCGAGCCCTGCGCCCGTATCCGTGAGGGTCGATTCACCGCATCCCAACATGAGGACAGCGATGCACCAGCGTGCGTTCTTCGCGCTAACAAGCACGAATTCAGCTTACCGACGCAGCTCTGAATGTCACCCTTAAGGTTTATGTATGCTCGATCACAAGCATCAAAAAACCAATGATCTTGTGCGCTTGGAAACTAAAAACCCGTATATAAGGGTGTATTTAAAACGCCCAGCCGACCATCACGTGGAAGTTGAAGGCGAGGTCGGTCGCGTCGCGACCCTGCGCAGCCCCTGGCGTGGGCGGAATCGTCCCGTTGGGGAACTCGCTGAACTGCGGTTTGAAGTAGTCGACTGAGAATCGCGCAGCGTACGCGAAGCCCACGTCGAGCTCGCCGCCGATGATCAGGCCCGCGTCGAAGCCAAAGCCGCTCGCATCGCCAAACGTGGTCGCGAGATCCCCATACGAAAATGGGTAGCGAAAGCCTGCGTCGACGCGAAGATGAAGCAGCCGCTCGATGAAGATATGGCGATACGCCGGACCTAGCCGGAGATAGAGGTAGTCGACCGAAGGAATCGTTCCGTTGGTCTCGAGCTGAAGCCGGTCGAAGCCGATTCCGATCAGGCCGCCGAGCTCACCCTTGACGAAGCGGTGAAAGTAGCCGAGCTGCCCGAGAACGCGCCACGCCTTCGTGTCGAGCTTGGTCGTGGAGCCCGGCGGCTGGGTATCGAGACCGACGCCAAAGTCCGCGTCGGCTTCGAGCGCAAAGCCACGAATGCCGGGCGTTCGATGCCTTGCAAGCGGCCGCACTTCGAGACGGAACACGATGTCGAGATACACGCCCGACTCGTACGTCCGCGTCGCCGGATCCCCGGCCGAGTCCTCGACGTTGATTTCGAGCTTGCGTGTGCGTCCGCCAGCGCCGCCGAGAATCAGAACGTACGGCGCGTACTGGGACGAACCGCCTCGCGCTTTCACCTCAATCGCGACAGGTTCCTCGACTTCCGCCGTTGCGGGCGCCGCAGGGGCCTCGGGTTTTGCCGCCGCCGGCGCTGCAGCGGGAGCCGCAACCACGGGCGCGGCCGCCGCCTTTCGCTTGTCGGAGCGCTTCTCTTCGCCCTTCGGTGGAACCGTGGCGACCGCTTTGCCGAGCAGAGAAACCGATGCCTTTTGGATCCGAGCGTTCCCCTTCGAAGTGCCCGGCGGACCCGCTTCGCGAGAGGTGATCTCTTTACCCTTCGGCCCTGCAATACGAATCTTCGCGCGCGCGGACGAACCCTTTCCGCGAACGCCGCCCCAGATCACGTAGTCGAGGCCGAGCTCGCGCGCGACCGCCGCACGGCCTGAAACGCTGGTTCCCGACAGGCGCTTCTTCTTGAGCACTTGCTCGGCTCGCGATCGGGTCTCGAACGACGCGCGATCGCGAAGCGCACGAATGACCTGAATGCGAGCTTTGTCGCCGCCCTTGCCCACGAAATCGAGCACGACGACCTTCGGCTGCTGTGCCGAAGCGACCTCGGGTAGCGCGAACGACACGCAGACCACGAGCAACGCAATGCAAAGACGCCCCTTCATCCCCGCTCTTAGCCTAGCAGCGGAGAGCAGCAATCACGCAAGAACGAGCACCTGTTCAGTGGGGGTCGGCTCTGACATGCGCATCTGATCGCGCGTCATGTCGAGCACCACCGCGCCGAGCAGGACGAATAGAAGCCAAACGACCACTTCTCGCATTCGTGAGAACTAAGGCGACCCTCCGGTCCGGCAAGCTCCCGACGGGTTTCCGCCCGAATTCGACGCAACTCGAGCTGCCGGTCCAGGACACACATCGCTTTGTGCATCCGGGGCGCTACCTGCTGTTGGTACGAGCCCTATAGGCCTTCAGATGGAGCGAGTGTTGGTCACAGGCGCGACCGGCTTCATCGGCTATGAGGTCGCGCAACAGCTTTGCCAACGCGGCGTCCGTCCCCGATTGATGGTGAGACGGCAGTCGCGCGGCGCGCTTCTCGGACGAATGCCAGCAGACCTCGTGCAGGCCGACCTTTCTCGGCCTGCAAGCCTCGCTCGGGCCGTCGAAGGCGTCGACACCGTGATTCACCTCGGGGCCCGAGCGACGTTCGAGTCGTACTCGCGCCTCCGCAAGACGAACGTCGAGGGCTCCGAAAGCCTCATGCGGGCAGCCATCGACGCCGGCGTCGAATCCTTCGTGTTCGCGAGCAGCATGTTCGTCTACGAGAGCGTCGACGCCCCGATCACGAGCGAGACCCAGGCGATTCCCGAGCTCGGCTACGGCCGGGCCAAGCTGGAAACCGAAGCGAAGCTTCGCGCAGCCGCGGACGACGCCGGTATGAGGCTTGGAAGCGTCCGCCTTCCTCACGTCTACGGACCGCAGTCGCTCCTCTTCCACCAGATCCGAAATGGGCTGACCGTCTTCCCAGGCCCGATGACGAACGAGTTTTCGCATCTGCACGTCGAAGACGCCGCCCGTGCCCTGATCGGCGTTGCGGAGCAGCGCTGGAACGGTGAGAGCGCCGTCAGCGACTACCAAAGCGTAACCTGGATCGAGTTCTTCGACGTGATGCGTGCGTACTATCCGCGCTTCCACCTGCTCCGGCTACCGGCGTGGCTCGGCTACCTCGGCGCAGCTGCGATCTCTCCGCTGCTTCGTCTCCGAGGTGGACCCACCATGTACACCCGCGACACCGTCCGCGGCTTCAATCTGAATCTTCCATCGACGCCGGGCCTGCTCTGGAACGACCTCGGTCTCGAGCCTCGGTACACGTCCGTCCACGAAGGGATTCCCGCTGCACTGGATGGCTCCCTGCCCTTCCGCTGGCGAAACCCCGTCTTCGACCGCCAATCGCCGACGCAGGACCACGACCTGCTCAACACGCTACCGACGCGCGCCTGACGCGCGCCTGACCGTCGTTTCAACCCGGGGCGGGAATGCTCGCACGGCCGAGGATCCGCTCGACGTCGAGCGCCGCGGACAGCGCTTCAACGACCTGGCGGGGCTCCTTGGCCTCGACGAATGGAAGCTGGTGCTGAGCAAGACGCGGGTGCCGTCTCGCCATGGTCGTCGAAACTTCGCTCGCCGCCTCCTCGCGAATGCGCGCCTCTTCCTGCAACGAATCGAGCACACTTCTCACCGACGTGCTCAAACTGTCGGTCTCATCGAGCACGTCGAGCCAGCCCCTCGAGGGCACGAAAGCCGAGTTCAAGATGAGCCCGCGGGGACGAACCTCGAGCTGAGTCAGCTTCTTGAAGAGAAAGCTCGCATCTTCGCGTGCCGCCGTGGTGGGAGCGGCCACGAGGAAATAACGCGTGTCGGGCCGAAGAAGAAGATCTCCTGTCTTCTCGTTGATCCAGAGGAACCGCTCACGGACTCGCGCAAGCTCGGTGAACAACGCGGCCACGTCGCGAACGGCTGGACCGATCACTCGCACCAGGAGGCTCTCGATACGACCCATCTTGGCTGGGGTCGAGGTGCTTGCGTGCTGGCCAATGCTCGAGAGCCACGCGACCGCCCGGCCTCGAAGCAGCTTGGCGAGCCGACCTGGCTGGCCGATGAAGTCGACCGCGTTGCGCGACGGTGCCGTATCGATGACCACGACGTCGATCGCGTGCTCGTCGACGGCGCGCCACGTCAGGCCGATGGCCGCAAGCTCATGCACACCCGGCACGGCGGCTTCGAGAGCCCGATAGATCCGGTTCTCTCGCAGCCGATCGAGCGCGGCCGGCTCCTGTTCGAAGAGAAGCTCCGCAAACGTACCGAGCGAATCTCTCGGGTCTGGCATCAAGCCGAAGACCACCCCGTCGTGCGCATCCACGGCGAGGGCCTTGGCCTCGGTGCCAAGCGCGACTCCTAGAGCATCCGCGAGCCTTCGCGCGGGATCCAAGCTGACGATGAGCACGCGGCGCCCCGTTCGAGCGACCGACAGCGCAATGGCGGCCGACGTCGTGGTCTTGCCGACCCCGCCGCCACCTGCGCAGACGATGACGTCCGGATGGTTCATGCAGCCTCCTCGCTGAGCAGCCAGTCGGCCACGGTGTCCGCCTTGGGCTCGCGGGCAATCAGTGGCAGGAGGGTCAGGCCCTTGTCGCCTCTTCCACGCGCCTGTCGAACGGTCTCGTCGAGAGCATCGAACACCTCGCGACGGACACTCGTTCGGCTGCGAATCACGTCTGCAAGCTGCCTCGCGGCATCTGCCTCGGGACCCGAGGTCGACGCTAACGTGTGAACGTCGCCAAGCGCATCTTCCGAAAGCGGCGTAGGAACCCGGTTCACCACGAGTCGGTCGACCGAGAGCCCGATGTCTCCTTCGATTTCGTCACAGAGCGAGAGCGTCTCCGAAAGAACGAGTCGCTCCGGCAAGGTGACGACGACGACAGACGCTCGCGACGGGGAGAGCAGCTCCCGTTCCAGGTTGGCGCATAGCTCGTGCAGCGGGCCTCGGGCAGTGACGCGCTTCACCTCTCGGACGACGCGAAGCCATGCCACGCTGTGTCCGGTGGCCGGCATGTCGAAGACGACCCGGACGCCCGGATGCTTCGCAATCACCTGTCGCGCGAGCTCGAGGACGGCAAGCTCACGAATGGCGGGCGCAGCCTCGAGCAACGGCCGCATCGCGAAGTTCCCGAGGGCAAGCTTGGCGAGCCGCCGCGATCCGAAAAGAACCGCCGCAGCGTCGACCACCGCGCGCGCGGGGTCGAGGACGATGTGCTCGACGTCTCTACGGCTCGGACCAAGAGCGCGCGCGCCGCTCTCGCCGTCGCCGAACTCCACGTAGACCGACCTTCCGTCCTGCTTGGCAGCGGCCACCGCGAGTCCTGCCGCGACCAGCGTCTTTCCAACGCCGCCCTTTCCCGTCACGAGGACGGCGGGAGCGAGTGCGACGTGAGATCGCTCTGACAGTGAGTTGGACACGACCTAGACAGCATGGAGCCACCCCGCGGCCCGGGAAGTGCGAAATCGCCGTAAGTCCGCGAAAATCTACGAGGTCTGTCTAGGACACAAAGCCACGGCTGCCCCGGCGCCATCGCGGCTGCCGAGCGTCCGGCGCTCGGCGGATGATGCCGGCATGCAGGAACTCTCAGCGTCTCATCGCATGGGTGACGGACGACTGTTCTCGAGACGCTCCTCGAGACGACGGTGCCACTCCGTAAGCGCGCCTTCGAACCGAGCGAAACGAAAGTGCTCGTTGGCGCCGGTCGCCATCCCGCGCTGAATGTGCTCGGCGAGGGAAAAATCCTCGTTGAGGGTCTTTTTGGTGAAACCGTGGTTTGCCGAGAGGAACGCGGTGGCCTTTTCGCTGAATCCTTCAGGACCCGGCGACTCGGCGACGGTCATGAGCTCGAGGCGGGTCTGGTCGACGGCGACCGGATCCGAGAGAATCAGGTCGACGTGGCGCTCCTGCGCCAGAATCGAAGCGTTCGGCGCGATCGAATAGAGAATGTGGGTGTGTTGACGGATGTCCCATTCGGACTCTGGCCGATTCTCTAGCTCGAGGATGGAAAGCCTCGGCAAGACCGATCTGGCGTGTTCCCCGAAGTACCGGTACGTGGATACGTTGTCGGGGAAGAAGCCCGCGATCGTGTCTCGATGGGCGATCTTGAAGTGGTACGACTCGAGGCCCCCGTCGACGATCAGCTTCCAGTTCGTGTTCCAGACCCGAGTCTCCGATTCGAAGACGAGCGATTCCGGGCAGCGAAGCCATTCGAGCTCCTCCAGCATAGTCTGCGTGCCTTCATCGAAGGAGGGCTCCGGCGCAGCCGGGTCCGGGCAGACCCAGACGAGCCCTCCCGCCTCGCGAGCGTGAAGTCCGACGAGCGAGGTGTGCTCGATGTCGAGCGAGGGGAAGCCGTCGGCGTGACGGACCACCGCAAGCGAGCCGTCTCGCTCGTACGTCCACGCATGGTACGGGCACACGAAGCGGCGACAGCGGCCGCTCTCTCGAAGCTCGACGGTCGCTCCGCGATGCCGACACACGTTGAGGAAGGCCTTCACTCCGCCGTCGGATTGACGAACGACCAGGATCGGGCTTCCGCACACGTCTTTGGTGATGAAATCGCCGGGATCAGGAAGCTGACTCGAGTGGGCGACGATGTTGAGCTGGCTACGAATGAGCGCCAGCTCAGCCTGGAATCGGTCGGGGTCGAGGTAGTTGCGAACCGGGACGAGGGCTTCTTCGCCTATCGAATAGGACGTCTTTTCGCGAGTGAGAGTGATGCACTCCCGAAGCAGCTCCAGTTCTTCATCGCGGTTCATGCGGTGGAGTATAGACGCGACGAAAAGCCGCGCGGCCTGCGAAATCGCAAGCGGTGCCGGAACTACGTCCGCGGGGGGAGCCCGTGTATCAACGTGAGAAAGCGCAGCGACGTACCGGCACGTCGATGCTCGGAAATCGCCTGGTAGTCAGGATCCGAATACCAAGCCCGCGCGGCCTCTTCGTTCGGGAACTTGAAGAGGACGATTCGACCCTCGATGGGTGACGCTCCTTCGAGCGTGTCGCTCTCGTCGTCGAACGTGAAGAACTCTCCCCCATGACGCTTGAGGATGGGGAAGAAGCCCTTCTCGTAGATGCGGTACGTCGCCGCGTCGTCGACGACGAAGTTGGCCACGATGTAACAAGGGGCGTCGGACATGGGCGCCATCTTCCATGTTCTTCGAGGCGCATGCAATGCGTCGACTCGCCAACGAACTGGGTGATATTGCGGGGCTCCGCCGTTGACACCTTCGCAGTCCCCGATCTACACGAGGGCTAGGCCTCATCGGACCGAGGCTGTGACCGCCTACTGGGGCAAGCGAAGGGAGAGGTCATGAGAAGGCAAACGGGTCTACCGCTAGCGATCATGCTCGGAGGGTTCGTCGCGATCGGCGGGTGCAAATCCGACACCGCCAAGGACGCAAAGATCGAGCCCGTCGCGCTGATCGAAGCCGGCTCCGAGCCGCTCGAGCGCTTACGCTACAAGCTCCAGGACGGAACCATCACGACGTCGACCATGGAGATCACCACCTCGTCCATGACCTCGACGACAACCTCGGGCGCGGAGGTTCTCCGCAGGCCCGGCCTTCGCGTCGTGGTCACGTCGGGACCCGCCGTGAAGCTCGAGAACGGGAACACGCGGTACGGAATGAAGGTCGTCAGCGCGAATGCGATCATGCCTGCGGGCGTCGAACCCGATGTCGAAAACGATCTCAACCGAAGCGCGGCGCTCCTCAAGAAGCTGAGCGGTTGGATCGAAGTCGACGATCGAGGCATCTTGCAGGCGGGCGAGTTGAGTCAGGAGGCAAAGGAGTCGGACCTGCCGACCCGAATGCTCTTTACGCTCCTGAACGCGCGGACGTCGTTTTCGCGCGTCATGCTGCCGGCGGAGCCCGTAGGGATCGGGGCAAGGTGGGAAACGTCCAAAGAGCTGACGATGTTCGGCTTCAAGATGCAGCAGGTCGACCGCTACACGTTGACCGAGAAGATCGGAGATGAGGTCAAGCTGGACGTGGACATCGTGCAGACCGCCCCGGAGCAAACGTTGACCTTCACGGAAGAAGGAGTCGAGTTTGCACTGACTTCGCTTTCCATGAGCGCGCAGGGCACCATAATCCTGAATCTGAACGCGCTTGAAGGCAGCGCGCAGGCCATGGGTCAGTCGGCCGAGGTCATGACGGTGAAGACGGTCGAAGCAACCGAAGAAATCGAGAACAACACGGCTTTTCAACTGAAGACTTCCGTGCGTCACGAGGCGTCCAAAAAGAAGGCAGCCGAGATAGAAGACGCCGCAAAGAAGGCCGCGACGGGACAGGAATAGATGGACAAGCTCAACGAGACGGAAATCTCAGAACACATGAAGGCACTCCCCGAGTGGGAGCTAGGCCAAGACCGAATCAAGCGAAGCTTTCGGTTCAAAGACTTCGTCGAGGCCTTCGGGTGGATGAGCAGCGTGGCACTCGTCGCCGAGAAGATGAACCACCACCCGGAATGGCGAAACGTGTGGGCCACGGTGGAAGTCGAGTTGAGCACCCACGACGCGGGCGGGCTCACCGAGCTCGACATGAAGCTTGCCGCGGAGATGGACCGGCTCGCCGAGTAAAGCTCGTAGACCCTGAGAAGAATCGTCGGGTGAATCAAGGGTAGTGTGAGCGCACCGCTACGAGTCGCGCATCCGGTCGGTGTAGTCCCACGACGACATCGTTCGTGGTCGAAGTCGAATCACGAGCTCTTCGTTCGCTCTCGACAATAGGAACGCCCCGAGCTTTGAATCCGTCGAGCCGAGGTACCGGGTGAGAAGCGTGCGCAAGAGTCGCTCCGCACCATCGGAGAGAAGCTCCGCGTTCGCCTGTCCACGCACTCCTCGGTAGGGCGGATCGTTCGAGGCGATCTCGAATGCGCAGCGTCGATCCGCCTCGAGGCGCCGCGCAATCCTCGAGTCTCGATGGACGGCCGCGAGGAGGTCATCGCCGTCGCGGAGGAACCAAAGCGACAGCACAACGGGGAAGCCCGAGCTCGTGTTGGCCGCAAGACGCATCGGGATCGACGACGCGTCGAGGAACGCGTGCGCCTCGCTCCGACTCCAGGGACCGCTCCAGCGGATCTCACTCACGGCGCTAGGGTGCCAAAGACTGGCGCGATTCGGTCGGAATTCCGAGGGTTTGGACGATTTGGTCGCGGCCGTTTTATATATATAATGCAACTATGCATTTATACCATAACCTGCTCGTCGGGTTGGCCCTGGTCGTCGCCCTCGTGGGGTGCTCCGGCGAAGAGTCGATCGGAGGGGGCGCGTTCACAGGAACCGGCGGAGGCGCCGGCGCTGCGGGATTCGGCGGTGACGCCGGCGCGGGCGGATCGTTCGGCGGAACGGGCGGCGACGTCGGCACGGGCGGTGGCGGAGCGGGCGGAATTGAGCCGAACGACGACTGCGGCGACCGCGTGCGCCAAGCGACAGAAGCGTGCGACGACGGAAACCGGCGCAGCAACGACGGGTGCGCTGCGGACTGCATGGAAATCGAAGACGACTTCCGCTGCCCCGTACCGGGGGCGGCGTGCGTTCCGATCGTATGTGGCGACTCGCGCGTCGACCCACCGGAACAATGCGATGACAACAACGATGAGAGCTCGGACGGATGCAGCTCGAACTGTCAGCTGGAAGATGGGTGGATCTGCCTTCAGCCAGGCGTCGCCTGCGGCGCGGCAGAGTGCGGTGACGGCTTCGTCGCCGGCTTCGAGCAGTGTGACGACGGCAACGAAGATGACGATGACGGCTGTTCGTCGGGTTGCCTGCTCGAGGACGGCTTCAAGTGCGACACCCCGAACTCGGAATGCACTCCGACGACGTGCGGGGATGGCATTCGCGAGGGAACGGAACAGTGCGACGACGGCAATCTCACCCCGTTCGACGGATGCGACATCGACTGCAACAACGAGCCCGACTGTTCTGGCGGGACCTGTCAGTCGGTCTGCGGCGACGGCGTGATTCTCCCGTCGACGAGCGAAGCGTGTGACGACGGCAATACGGCGAACGGCGACGGATGCTCGTCGAGCTGCGAGATCGAGAGCGGGTTCACCTGCGACACCGTGGCCACCGAGCTGCCGGAGGAGTTCGTCACGCCCGTCATCTACAGGGATTTCCGCAGCCAGCAGTCCGGGGCCAACGTGGAGCAGACCTTCAACCCGGACTTCAATCCAGACCCAATCGGAACCCACCTAGGCATTACCGAGGACTACCTCGACGTGTACGGAAAGCCCGTTTGGAACGCCGATGACGACGAAGTCGGCGGCGGTGGCTTCCCCGACAGCGCGGAATCGTTCGCTGCGTGGTACCGGACGAGCCCGACGCTCGTTGCAGACGGCAACATCGAGGTCGTCGATGAGCTCACGCTGACCCGACCCGACTCGACGAACTTCCCGAACCGATACCAGTTCGCCAGCTCGTCGTTCTTCCCGCTGGACGACCGAGGTTGGGAGCTCGAAGCCCCACCGCTTCAAGAGCTTCCGCTCACCAACGGACACAACTTCGGATTCACGACGGAAGTCCGATACTTCTTCGTCTATCAGGGCGACGAGGTGCTCACCTTCCGCGGTGACGATGACCTCTGGGTGTTCGTCGATGGCCGACTCTGCATGGACATCGGCGGCATTCACGGAGCGATCACCGGCGTGATGAGCTTCGACCCTGCGGTGACCGACAACAACAGCGCGCGACAGGCGATTGTCGAGGCATGCATCGCGGACCTGGGTCTCCAGGAGGGGCGCGTCTACGAAGTCGCGATCTTCCATGCCGAACGCCACGTGACGCAGTCGAACTTCCAGCTCACGCTCGACGGATTCGTGACGGAGACCTCGGTGTGCGACGACACGTGCGGCGATGGAATTCGGACGCGCTTCGAGTTCTGCGACGACGGCGCGGCCCAGAACACCGGCGAATACGGTCGCTGCAATGCGACGTGTACTGCGCTTGGCCCCTTCTGCGGCGACGGGATCGTGCAGGAGGAGTTCGAGGAGTGCGACAACGGTGACAACCTCGGCGGGAGCGGTGGCTGCAACCCCGACTGCACGTCGGGACCCACCTGCGGTGACGGGGTACGTCAGCCGGACCTGGGTGAGTCGTGCGATGCCGGCGACCAGAACGGCGTGAGTGGCTCCGGCTGCACCGTTGACTGTCAGGTCGTGGTCGACTGAGCGACGTTTACTCGGCCAGGCTTGGCTGGAGGTTCGTAGGGTCGGGAGTCTCCTCGCCGGCCGCTTCGGCCTCGGCCCGACGGTCGCGCGCGATCAGCATGTAGATCGGCGGGATGAAAAAGAGCGTGAAGAACGTTCCGATCGCCATGCCGCCCACGAGCACGAGACCGATGCTGTTCCGGGCCTCCGCTCCTGGACCGCTGACGAAGGTCAGCGGCAGATGGCCAAAGACCGTGGCGAGCGTCGTCATGAGGACCGGGCGTAGCCGAACCGAAGCCGCCGTCCGCGCCGCGTCGAGCTTCGACAGACCTTCCTCTTGGAGCTGATTCGCAAACTCGACGATCAGGATGCCGTTCTTCGCGATGAGACCGATCAGCGTCACGAGGCCCACCTGCGAATAGACGTTCAGGCTGGTGGTCCACCCGTCGGTCCAAAAGGTCATGTCGGGCGCCGGAAGCTTCAGGAACGTGAAGATCGAAGCACCGAACATCGCGAGCGGCACCGAGCCTCCGAGGATGACGAACGGGTCTCGGAAGCTGTTGAACTGCGCGGCCAGGACCAAAAAGATGAGCGTGATGGCCAGTAGGAATGCGGGGAGGAACTTGTTCCCTTCCGTTCTGAACTGGCGCGACTCTCCCGTGTAGTCGATCGAGTAGCCCGGAGGCATGATCTCGGTCGCGGCGTCGTCGAGGAACGTGAGAGCTTCGCCGAGCGTTCGGGTCGTGACCCCGCTGATCTTCACCGAGTTGAGCTGCTGAAAGCGATTGAGCGAACGGGGCACGACACGGTCCTCGATGGTCGCCACGGTGCTCAGCGCAACGAGGTTCCCGTCGGGCTTCGTGACGTAGATGTTCCGCAGCTGGTCCGCGTTCAGTCGGGCCAGGCGCTCCACCTGCGGAATCACTTTGTAGCTACGCCCGGAGATGCTGAACCGGTTGACGTAGTTGCCGCCGACAGCGGAGCCCAACTCCTGGCCGACGGTTTGCAGATTGAGGCCTAGCTCTGCGACCTTGTCGCGGTCGAACACGATCTCCGATTCCGGCTGGTCGATCTTCACGTCGATGAGCGGTGGAAAGGCGAACATGCCGGACTCGTTGGCCTTGGCGACGATCTGGTCGACGAACTCGAGAATCTCGTCGGGTTCGGCGGTGGAAGACAGGATGAACTCCACCGGGAACTGGCCGCCGCCCGGGAGCGCAGGGGGAAGCACCGGGAAGGTCTGGATCGCAGGGATCTCGTTGACGCGCTGCCCAACGATCGGAAGGAGATCGAACGCGGAGCGATCGCGTTCGTCCCAAGGCTTGAGGCCCATGCCCCAGAACCCTCCGCTCGGCGTCGTGATCTGGAAGGTGAAGTCGGTCTCGGGAAAGCTCACGGCCAGCTCGTTGACGGCGTCGATGGATGGGCCGAGCTGTTGCAGCGTCGAATTGGCCGGTGTGTCGACGATACCGAAGATCACGCCCTGGTCCTCGTTGGGTGCGAGCTCCGGCGGAGACATCGAAAACATGAGGACCGCGAGGATGCTCAGTCCGACCCAAGCGACGTAGATGCCTGGGCGATTCGCAAGCGCGACATCGAGCGCGCGCAAGTAGAGCTCCCTGAGCCGCTGAAAACCGCGGTCGATGCGGGCGGGAAGGCCCTTCTCGTCTCGTTCTTCAGGCAAGAAGCGAGCCGACATCACAGGGGAAAGCGTGAGCGCGACGATCCCGGAGATCAGCACGGCACCGGCGAGGGTGAGCGCGAACTCACGGAACAAGGCACCGGTCAGACCACCCTGAAACGCGATGGGCGTGTAGACAGCCGCCAGCGTGATCGTCATCGCGATGACGGGAGAGAAGAGCTCGCGGGCACCCTTCAGAGCCGCGTCGGTGCGCGACATCCCTTCGCGGAGGTGGCGCTCGACGTTCTCCACCATGACGATCGCGTCGTCGACGACCAAACCGACGGAAAGAACGATCGCCAAAAGCGTGAGCAAGTTCAGGGTGAAGCCGAAGAGCTGCATCAAAAAGACAGCGCCGATCAGCGAGACGGGAATGGCCACCACGGGAACGAGCACCGAGCGAATCGACCCGAGGAAAAGAAAGATGACGAGGACCACGATGGCGAGCGTTTCGACCAGCGTGGTCACCACCTCTCGAATGGCGCTGTCGATGTATTCGGTCGCGTCGTACGCGAGCGCCCCCGTGAGCTGTGACGGAAGCTCGTCCTGAATCGCCGCAAGCTCCGTACGAACCCGCCGAATGACCTCGAGCGAGTTGCTGTTCGGAAGAACCCAGACGCCGATGAACACGGCCGTCTGGCCGCTGAAGTTCACTCGCTCGTCGTAGCTCTCCGCGCCGAGCGCGATTTCCGCAATGTCGTCGAGGCGGACGATGACACCGTCCTTCTCGCGAACGACGAGCCGCCTGAAATCGTCGACGGACTCGAGCGCGGTGTTAGTCGCGAGATTCACCTGGATGAGCGAGCCCTTGGTCTGCCCCACCGCAGACAGGTAGTTGTTGGACGCCAAAGCTTGGCGCACCTGTGCGGGACTCACCTCGTGGGCAGCCATCCGCTCGGGCTGAAGCCAGACCCGCATCGCGAAGGTACGAGCCCCGAGGATCTCCGCTCTCTGCACCCCTTCGACCGCGGAAAGGCGAGGCTGGACCGCGCGTACGAGGTAGTCGGTGATCTCGTTTTGGCCGAGGAAGTCGCTCGAGAAGCTCAGGTAGGCGGAGGCGAACTCACTGTCGACCGAGACCACGTCGAGCACCGGAATTTCGGCTTCAGGAGGAAGGTCCCCGCGAACCTGGTCGACCTTCGCACTGATCTCGGAAAGCGCGCGAACCGCATCGTAGTTGAGCTCGAGGTTCGCCCGAATGACCGAAACGTTTTGCCGGCTCTCCGACGAGATGTAGTCAATACCGTCGGCAGAGGCGATGGCGCGTTCGAGCGGCGTCGTGATGAACCCGCGCACCAGGTCAGCGTTCGCACCGACGTACGTAGTGGTCACGGTGATGGCCGCGTTTTCGCTCCGCGGATACTGACGCACCGAGAGCGAACGAATGGCCTGGAGGCCGGCGATCACGATGACCAGGTTCACGACCACCGCGATGACGGGACGTCGAATGAACAGGTCGGTGATCTTCACGGCCGCGGTCCCCTATTCGTTTGGCGGAGTCGGGTTCGTGCTCGCCTCGGGTGCGAGGTCCTCGCGCAGGGTGACGGCCATGCCGTTCTGAAGCTTGAATGCACCCGTCGAGACGACGACGTCGTCGGGATTCAAGCCGGACGAAATGGCCACGAGGTCGCCCCGTCGCTCACCGAGGCGCACGAAGCGTTGCTCGACGACGTACTGCTGAGGCTCGGTGTTCTCCTTCTGTTCGGTCAGGACGTACACCGAGTCGCCATACGGTGCGAAAAGCACCGAGCTCGAGGGAATCGCGAGCAACTGACGAAGCTCCGGCTGTCGAACCTGTACGTCAACGAACATCCCGGGCCGCAGCTCGCCGCCAGGGTTGTCGATGACGGCCCGCACCATGAAGTTGCGCGTGTTCGGGCTCACCTCGGAGTCGATCACGTCGACCTGCCCCTCCCACGTCATGGTGGGGAACGCGTCGGTCCGGATCGCCACGACGTCCCCTTCACTCACCTCGGCGAGTGCCTGCTGCGGCAGCGAGAACTCCGCGTAGATCGGGTCGTACGATTGAAGCGAGACGATGTCGACGCCTGGCTGGAGGACCTCTCCGAGGTTGATGCGTCGGATCCCAAGCCGACCGGAGAACGGCGCCCTGAGCGTCTTCTTTGCGATCACGGCTTCCACGTTCTGAACCTCGGCGGCGGCGCGAGTGGCTTCAGCCGCGTTGGCGTCGACCTCGGCCTGGCTGACAGCGCCGGCAGGGGGAAGGTTCTTGCGGCGTTGGAGCTCCGCCTTGGCGAGACGCGCAGTGGCTTTCGCGGATGCGAGCTCTGCGCGCTCGACGGACGTATCGAGGCGAACCAGAAGCTTGCCCTTCTCGACCGTCTCGCCCGACTTGAAGTGGATGGATGCGACCGTGCCGGGCACCTCGGTGGACATCATCACGCCCTGAACCGCCACGAGCGACCCGACCGCGGTGAGCTCGCCTCCCCACTCGACAGGCAGAACCTCCGCGGTCGTGACCGCCTGCGCGGGCGGGACGAACGACTCGCCCGCTTCGATCATGGCGACAATCTGCGCCCCCTTGATGCCGCCAAGCACCAATACGATGAGAATGATGCCGCTAATCGCGATGACGACGGGTTTGGCTTTTCGCTTCATGGAGGGCGCGGAGACAGGCGAAGGGGGGTAACGGCTGTGTAGCGCCCAAGACGGGCGCCGCAAACGCCGGCGCGTTGCATTCCATCGAATAGGTGCGCGAAAAACATGCATTTTTCGGAAATGTGAGTTGCGGATAGAATCGCGGCCGTTCGTCCATGCGTCACTTCGTTTCCGATTCGCCCCTCGAGGTCGGCCGGCGGCTCGTCCTCGGCCTGCTCGTCGGAGCGCTGCTCCATGCCGCGTTCTCTCCGGCGGCCTCGGCATCGCCTCCGCCCGAGGGCGCGCATGCTTCCGTTCTCGGACCCCCGCAGGGGGATGGGCCGATCGTCGTCAACGCTAGGTTCGAGCTGCGCGACTTGAACGACATCGACGACGCGGCGGAGCGCTTCGAGTTCGGCGGCACCCTCGAGCTCACCTGGCAGGACGAACGCCGAGCGTTCGACCCGGCGGTCGCGGGTGTCGACGAGAAGGTCTACCAGGGGTTCTTCCAGTTCAACGAAATCGCACCGGCCTGGTATCCGCAGATCGTTCTCGTGAACGAGTCGGGCATGTTCGAAATCCACGGGGTCATCCTCAAGGTTGCGCCGGACGGCACCTCGCGCCTCGTGCAGATCATCGATGCGGCGGCCGAATCGGACTTGAACCTGCGTCGCTACCCGTTCGACGAGCATCGCTTGGAAGCGACGTTCGAGGTGCTCGACAGCAGTCCAACGGAGGTACTGCTTCGCACGGATCAGCCGAGGCAAGGTCCCGAGGAGCACGGCGTCACGATTCCCGAGTGGGAAGTCCGCGAGATCGCCGCTGCCGCTGCGAACGACGGCGGACAATCGACCTTCGTGCTCTCAATCGATGCGAAACGAAATCCCTTTTTCGTGGTCCGACTCGTCATCATTCCGCTCCTGCTGATCGTCGTGTTGTCGTGGTCGGTCTTCTGGATGGGAGGCTCATCACTCGGCGACCGCCTCGGCATCTCCTTCATCGGAATCCTGACGGCCGTCGCCTATCAGATCGTAGTAAGCGAGATTCAACCGGACATCGCGTACATGACTCTGATGCACGGCTTTCTGAACCTCAGCCTTTTTCTCATGTGCGCAACGGTCGTCATCAACCTCGTGGTCGGCTCGCTCGAGCGACACGGAAACGACGTGCGTGCGCGGCTCGTCGATAGACACTGCCGCTGGGTGTTTCCTTCTCTCTACTTCGGCTTGACCATCGTGATGGCCATCGTGACGTTCACGTTCTTCTAGTCGCCTGAGGTCGTTGCGCGGTCCTACTGGGCGCGGTCGGCGTGTACGAACAACGTTCCCTCGAGGTCGCGGCTGACGCGTAGGCTCCACGGCCGACAGCAGACGTCGCAGTCGCGCACGAGCTCGCCGGAGGTGTCGGGGTCGACGTACACTTCGACGGGTTCGAAGCAGTAGGGGCAGACCACGGTCGTCGTGTCATCCATGCGAAGACTATAGGGCCGGATCGGAGCGCCGCCGCTGAAGCGAGCTCTCCGCGTCCGCAGCGGCCGAACCGCGAATGCCCTTGTAGATGATTTTGCCGACGGCGATCGGAAAGAGCAGCTTTCGAACGGCCCAGAGCGGAAAGCGAAAGCTGCCACCGTTTGGCTGAAACACGCGGAGACCGTCCTGCTGAACGCCGAGAATGGAGCCCCACCGATAGGGAGGCGCTTCGTACCGTTTCATTCGTTTCGGCTTGCCTTCTAGCGTCGCGCGGACGTTGTGCGCCACGATTCGGTATCCCCAATTGCGCGCGGAGCTCCGGTTCGGGTCGGAAGCAGCGACGTCACCGACTGCAAAGACGTCGTCGTACCCCGGCACTCGAAGAAACTCGTCCGTCTTCACGAAGCCTCGCTCGTCGAGCATGTCGCCCGGCACGAAGGAGCTGTTCGGTCGCACACGGCCTACCGACCACAGCACCAGATCGGCCTCGAAGGGACGTTGGCCGGTCGACCATCGCACGGGATCGGTCGTGAATCGGTCGCACGAAAAGCCATCGGGGATTTCGGCCCGGTGCCCCGGGTGGAGTCGGACTCCGGCATCCTTCAGCTGCACCTCGATCCGGCTACGAACCTTCGGGTGATAGCCGGGCAAGGGCCGCGGCTCGGTGAAGAAGAAATGAACGTCCTTTTCCGGGTACTGCGCCTTCACGTTGGCGGACACGCTGACGCCCGTCGCGCCGCCGCCGATGACCGCGATACGGCTCGCGTTTGCAATCTGTGCCGCCGCGCTTTCGATGCCATCGCCGATGGCCGCAAGGTCTTGAACGGCGTCGTTCCGCCAAAAGCCGTTCGTGACGCCGGAGGAAATCACGAGAGCGTCGTAAGGCTCGAGCTGGGTCTCGCCGCTCGGGCGTTCGACCGTCAACGACTTCGCCTTCGCATCGATGCGGAGGATGCGCCCGTGAACCACCCGAACGTCGTCGAGCCGCTCGTATCGACCGAACCCCATCAGGTAGTCCTGTTTCCAGACCTCAGGGCGGGTGAGTCGTGTTCCAAGCTCCTGGCCGCTCACGAGGCACGGCTTGGTGCTGATTCCAACTACGTCGAACCCGCGTCCGAGGTAGATGGCCACCAGCACACCGGTATCCCCAAGGCCCGCAATCACGACCCGCTTTGCCATCCCGTCTCCCTAACACAGAGGCGCGCGGAACCCTACGCGAGGCGTTGCGTCGGCGTGTACGGCAGGTCGAGCGTCGTGACGATTCCAGGAGCGTGTGCGCACACCGCTGGGATTGCGTTGATCATGCGCATGGCGCTGGCATGCACGCCGCCCGAGTTGTGGTCGCCGTCTTCGCCCGTGGAGAAGCACTCGATCTGCACGTGAGGGACGCCCTCGATGATGCAGCGATGGACGCCGCGACGTCCGTCCGGAGGCTTCGGCCAGTCGGGCGCTTGATCCTGGCCGAGTCGGTTGACGTGCTCGGCGACGATGAGCGGCTTACCGTCGACGATTCCCTGGACCTGGAATCGGACCGCACTGCACTCGCCCTTCTTGATCGGCATCATGTCGGTTTCGAATTCGTGGTCGGCGTAGTAGCGCTCGAACACTTCCCGAGTTTCTTCGATTTCCACTCCGAGGGCCTTGGCGGCGATCTGAATCATGCCGCCCCAACTGCCTGTGAGGACCCCGGGCATGGCGATCATCGGCGTGAAGCTCTCCGGTTTGCCGAAGCCGAAGCTGAAGCCCGTGAAATCCGGATCGGCGTACGTCGAGTAGTCCGCGATCTCCTGGCAGCGAACCTCCTTTACTCGGTCGGTGATTTGCAGCGCGGCAAGCGGGAGCACGTCGCCCGAGAACCCTGGGTCGATGCCGTTCACGAACAGCGTGCTGTTGCCTTCCTTGCACGCGTTCTCCAGTGGCTCGACCAGAGCAGGATCCGCGGCGGGCGGGTAGATGAGATAGATGAGCGAAGTGCCAACGACGTTGATGCCCGCGGACAGGATCTTCACCATGTCGGCGAGCGCGTCGGGTGCACGAAACTCGCCGTTGGCGGTGTAGACGACGGCGTCGGGTTTCAGCTCGATCAGCGCATCGGCGTCGTTCGTGGCGATGATGCCCGTCTTTTCCGAGACACCGGCGATCTCCCCCGCGTCTTTTCCGACTTTGTCGGGACTGTGTGCGTGGAGCCCAACGAGCTCGAACTCGGGATGCCCGATGAGGCTCCGCAAGCTGAGAAGTCCTACGTTCCCCGTGCTCCACTGCACGACTCGATGCGCCATGACGATGCTCCTTGCTGGCCGCTCTCTCTACCAGGACCCGGGACGCGAGATCCAGCGACATCCTGAGCGGTGACCCGCTAGTTCGGCTTTTCGGCCGTGATGCGCCAGTTGAGATCGGCGATTTTGGCCTTCTCGGCGTCGGTCCAGGCCTGCCCTCCACTTTGAAGAAGCTCGAGGGACTCTTCGACCCACGGAGGCATGACGCGCGCGGCTTCGAGGGCACGGATGATCTTTCGGCCACCGAGGATCAGATCGCGCTTCTGTTCGCAGATGGGCCACGCAGGCCGCTTCGAGGGGGCGGACATCACGATGCGAAAGCCTGCACGCTCGAGGGCCGCGCAGACGTCGGCCGGATACATCGATTGAGTCGCGGCGAGAGTCGGTAGGTAGGCCCGATGAAGTCGCACGTGCTCCTCGTCGTTCCAATCGAAGTACGGGGTGAGGAGGTACTCCGAGCAGGCGTAACGGGCACCGGGCCTCAAGACTCGAAACATCTCCTGGGCATGGGCGTCGAGCTCTTCCTTCTTGAAGAACGGCCACACCGCCTGAAAGGAAAAGCACCCGTCGAAGCTCTCCGACTCGTAGTCGAGCGGTTCGTGATGGTCGCCCACCTTGAAGTGGAGCCGGTCGCTCATGTTGCACTCGGCGGCCCAGTCGACGGCGTTCTCGATCTGGTTGGGGTCGATGTTGTAACCAGACACTTGGCCCCCCGTGAGCGTCGCGAAGTAGTGGGAAATCCGACCACGGCCACACCCCATGTCGAGCAAATGCGACTCCTCTGGGTTGGCAAGCGAGAGCTCTGCAAGCACCTCCTGTTCGCAGAGGAGCTGATTTCCGTAGAGCCCCTGCGACTCGTCGAGCTGCGGTGGGATGTAGAGCTTCTCGAGGTCGAACACCGAGAGCATGTTGTTGAGGACCTTGTAGTAGGCGGCGACAGCTTTCGTTTCGTCGGCGGTCTGCGTCTCCTCACCGGCCTGCATACGCTGGAAGAACTTGTACGCATCGATGCAACCCTGCTTGTCCTCTTCGGAAAGCTCGGCCAACCGCCTCAGGCCTGTGAGCGCGGTTCGCACCCTGTACCAGCTCACGGGTGATGCCACGGCGCTACCTATACCGCGCCGGCGCCCATCCTGGCGAGCAAT
>CBFCWN010000060.1:0-24762 GCA_965601515.1 uncultured Myxococcales bacterium
CCCATCCGAGCGGGTTTCGCCGGAATCTTACGCACCTTGAGCTTGATCATGTCCGGAATGACGAATTCCCCCGGGCCACGGCGACCAAGCTCCTTTTTCACCAGGTCCTGCAACGCCGCAAAGACGCTGGTGACTTCCTTCTTGGTCAGGCCGCTCTTGTCGGCCAGCTCACTCATGATCTGGGCCTTCGTCATTCGCTTGCCCGCTACCATAGTTCCCTCCTAACTCCGTGGCCTGTCGCTCGGTCTTATCAAAAGGCCCCCAAAAAGAAGCCCCGAACAGGCACGGCGCCATCTATGCCTGGGCTTTTCCGCGCTGACAAGGCCCTTTGTGCGCTTTCGTGAAGAAAAATCGGGGGGTTAATCGATCCCGGCGTGTCACGAAGATGGATTCGAGATCGCCGTTTCCGCCCCGAGAGAGTTTCCCACAAGGGGTCCACAAGCGACGGCACGAAGGTGTGACATCCGGGAGCTTATCTCGGCGTTCGAATGAAAGCCTTGGAGTTCCGGACCGTTGGAGAGTCAAAACTCGATGTAGACGAAGGTTTCTGGCCCAGTAGTCTGGGTGCGGAACGGCGGTTTTCCACAGGCACGGCGCCTACCGCGCGGCGTCGACGGCGGCCAACAAACGCTCGGTTTCCGCGTTCATTTCCTGCTCTTCGCGGCGCGACTGGTGATCGTACCCGACCAGGTGAAGGAGCCCGTGCGCGAGCAAGAAGGTCACCTCCTGCACGATCGGGCGATCTCGTTCCGCGGCCTGCCGGCGCGCGGCTGGCACGGAAATCACCACGTCACCGAGCACGCTGCGATTCGGAGAAGGCTCGGCGCCCTCCCACATGGGAAACGCCAGCACGTCCGTCGCGGAGTCTTTCCCTCGGTAGTTTCGGTTCAGCTCGTGGATCGACGCATCGTCGCAAAGCAGGATGGAAAGCTCGGCATCCCCAAGCTCGAGTGCTTCGAGCATCGCCTCCGCTCGCCAAACGATTTGGGAGCCTCGGACCGAGCGCCTCCGAAGTCCACGGGTGCGAAGCCAGACCGGCATGGGAACCGTGGTGGCGCCGGTCAACGTGGCCGTCAAGCCGCTCTGGGATGCCGCGGCCTGGCGCGCTGCTATGGTCGCGAGGATGTTCGAGAAGGTCCTCATTTTGCGCCGGGGTGAAGCGGCGACCCGAGTCGCACGCACGTGTCGTAGACTCGGGGTCGAGTCCATCATCGTCGCGCCCAAGGACGAGCCGGCGTCGCGCCACGTGGAGGCTGCAGACCGGGTCATCGAGGTCGACTTCGCCGAGGCTGACGGGATCCCGACCGAGCTCCTTCCCTCGATTCTCGATCAGGCGAGCGCGGATGCGGCGCACGTTGGATACCAGGGGCAGCCCGGAATGTTCGAGCTCGCGAGCGCTGCGGAAAAGGCCGACGTCGCCGTCGTCGGAACCGACCTGGACGTGCTCGGGGCGCTCACCGACCCGACGACGGTCGCCGGAGCGGCAGAGCGCGGCCACGTTCGCTCCGTGCATGGGAGCGGACACCTCGACCGCCCTCGCGAGATCTCGGTCCTGGTAGCCTCCGATGCGCACGGGGCCACTGCGGCGATTGCAGAGTGCGATCGAAGCCTCCAGACCGACGGCCACACGCTACTTCAGGAGACGCCCTCCCCCGAGCTCTCCTTTCGCCCGGACGGCGAGGCGTTCCGGATGTCGCTGTTCGAGAGCGCGCGCAACATCGCATCGGAGCTCCGCTATGCGGGACTCCTCGAGGTCGTCTTCCTAATCGACCCGCAGCGGCTCTCATGGGCGTCTGAAGTGAAGATCGGTCTTCCTCGGCACCACACGCTCATCGAGATGGTGACCGGAACCGATCTGGTCGCACTACAGCTCGCGATCGCATCCGGCGAGCCCCTGGGGCCCGAGGTGCATTCGATCCAGTGCAGCGGTCATGCGCTGGACGCATCCATCGTGGCCCTCGATCACGAAACCGAACCCGTCGCGACGTTTGCGGTGGCTCCCGCTCCCCAGGGGCGCATTCGAGCGACCTCTTCGGCAACGGTGGGCTTGCCGCTCCCCGCGGACGACCGTCCGCTCATCGCCAAGCTCACCACCCACGCACCGATTCGTCACCGAGCCATGCTCTCGATGGACCGGATGCTCGCGGAGATGAGGATTGAACCGTTTGCGACCAACGTCGAGGCCCTGCGTCGCATCCTCGGCGACTACTCCTTCCGAGCGGGCCAGTACGACCGCGAGTCGGCCCAACGCTTCATCGGCGTTTGAGCGCGCTCAGGCGGCGAACGTCGAACGCGCCGCGTAGATCGCACCCGCACCGAGCTGTTCCTCGATACGGAGCAGTTGATTGTACTTCGCGATCCGCTCGGAGCGCGACGCCGAGCCCGTCTTGATCTGACCGGCGCCCGTGGCGACCGCCAAGTCGGCAATGAACGTATCCTCGGTCTCCCCGCTCCGGTGGGAAATGATCGACGAGTAGCCGTGAAGCGCGCCGAGACGAATCGTTCCGAGCGTCTCCGAAACCGAGCCAATCTGATTGACCTTGATGAGGATGGCGTTGCCCACGCCGCGCTCGATTCCCATCTGCACGCGTTCGGTGTTGGTGACGAACAGGTCGTCGCCGACGAGCTGCACTCGGTCGCCGATCGCATCGGTGAGCACCTTCCACCCGTCCCAGTCGTTCTCGTCCATCCCGTCTTCGATGCTCAGGATGGGGTATTTGCTCGAGTAGTCCGCGTAAATGTCGACGAGCCCGGCCGCGTCGACCGGCTTTTTGTCGAACGTGTAGACCTTTTTGTCCTTGTCGTAGAATTCGCTCGCGGCGGCGTCGAGCGCGATGCCGATCTGTTCGCCCGGGCGGTACCCGGCGGCCTCGATCGCGCGCGCCACGAACGAGAGGGCTTCCTCGTTGGTCGACAGATGCGGCGCGAACCCGCCTTCGTCGCCGACACCGGTCGCATGACCGGAGTCCTTGAGCAGCTTCTTCAGGTGATGGAAGGTCTCGGCGCCGGCCCGAAGCGCCTCGCTGAACGTCTCGAAGCCGACCGGGACGACCATGAACTCCTGCACCTCGAGGCCGCTGTCCGCGTGCGCACCGCCATTGACGATGTTCATCAACGGAGTCGGAAGCACGCACGCCTGGGCGCCTCCGAGGTAACGCCAGAGCGGAAGCCCCACCGCCTGTGATGCAGCCCTGGCCACCGCCATCGACACGCCGAGGACGGCGTTGGCACCGACCTTCGACTTCGAGGGTGTGCCGTCGTACTCGAGCATCACCCGATCCACCTCGAGCTGGTCGAGCGCGTCGCAGCCGACGACCTGCGGCGCGAGCTCTTCGACGACGTTGTTGACGGCTTTGAGCACACCCTTGCCGAGGTAGCGGCTCTTGTCACCGTCCCGAAGCTCGAGTGCTTCGTGCTCACCCGTCGACGCGCCCGACGGAACGGCGGCCCGTCCGATGGCCCCGCCCATCAGTTCAACATCAACTTCCACGGTGGGGTTGCCCCGCGAATCCAGAATCTCTCGTGCGCCAACGGCGATGATCTCGGTCATGATGTGCCCTCGCGGTGGCATTAGCGGCTGTATTGCGGCGACGCAAGGGTGTGGGTGCTAAGGTCGGCCGCGATGTACGGACTGCTCTTCATTCCTTGGTTTCGCCTCGAGTCGTGGGACATCCCCCTCCCGTTCTCGCTTCCCATTTTGGGAGACACTCTTTCGATTCAACCGTTCGGCGTGCTCGTCGCTACGGGGGTGCTCCTCGGAGCCTGGGTAGCCGGGCGATTTGCGACTCGAAACGGGATCGACCCCGTCGCCACCGGGGACCTCGTCACCTACGCGGTCGTGACCGGTTTCATCACGGGCTACTTCTTGAACGGCCTTCTTTACGAACGTGAAACATTCATGGAGGCCCTGCGAAACCCCTCGATGTTCTTTTCCACGTGGCTCGGTCTTTCCTCGTACGGCGGCTTCTTCGGGGGTATTCTCGGGTGCTTCATCTGGCGCTGGCGCAAGAAGGAAGACCTGCTCCCGTACGCGAACGCAGTGTGCTTCGGCCTCCCCTTCGGATGGCTCTTTGGAAGGCTCGGGTGTTTCGTCGTCCACGATCACCCCGGGAAGGTCACGAGCTTCTTCCTCGCGGTGGACGAGTACCGCTTCGGGGCCCCCCCGTATGAGCCGCGGCACGACCTCGGTCTTTACGAGGTCCTCTACTCGCTGCTCATCATCGCGCTGTTTCTCGCGCTCGAGCACCGCAAGCGCCGACCATTGGGCTTCTATTGCGCGCTCCTGCCCATCGCGTACGCGCCCGTCCGATTCTTCCTCGATTTTCTTCGCGCGCCTCCGCTTGAAGGCGGCGACGTTCGCTACGGTGGGCTCACTCCGGCGCAGTGGGCATCGATCATGATGGTCGGCATTGGAGTCGCGGTGTGGCAGTTCGGCGTGAAGCCGCGCATGGCCTCTGCCGAGCCCCAGCCGGCGAGCCAGTGACACTCACTTCAGCGTAACGACGGTCACCTGAGCACCGCCCTCGTCTTGTTCAGCGGGCCGGAAACCGTCGACGTACGTGTCGTCCCGCGACAGATGCGAGTGGAGCGCATCGCGCAGTGCCCCGCTTCCGATGCCGTGAACGATGAACGCGGCCGGCTCTGCGTTGCCGTACATCCGGTCGAGAAACGCTTCCGCTAGGGCCACGGCTTCATCGGCGCGCAGACCGCGAATATCGAGCGTATTGTCGGAGGTGCGAACGCCTCGTTTTGCTTTCGGAAGCTCGCGCGACACCTTTGGCGGTCTACGCGCCTGGGACGGTGCGTCGGCGAGGGCGCGAAGGTCAGCGAGGTCGACCCACAGCTTCATCATCCCCGCGGACACCCGGACCTTGCCTCTTGCGGGCCCCTCGATCACGTCGGCGACGCTTCGAAGTCGGTCCACCCACACGCGGTCACCGACTCTCACTGCGTCTTCATCGAGCGCGGTTGTCTCCACCGGCTTGGGTTCGATTTCGAGTCGGTGTGCGTCGATGTCTCCGAGGAGTTGTCCCCCCTCCGACAGTGCCTCGTTCGCGCTGCCCAGAGTCTCGGACTCGGGTTTGTCTCGCAGCGACTTCTTGGCGCGTTCGAGCTCTTGCTGAACCTCACGGACCCGATCGACGAGTCGCTGAGCTTCCACGCCCAGTCCTTTGGCTTCCCGGGCCTTCAGGGATTCCCGTCGCACAGCGAGCTTCTCCTGATCTTGGGCGAGCTTCGTACGCGCCTCTTCGAGCTCGGCTCTCTCGCGATCTGCGGCCTCGGTCGCGGCCTCGAGCTTGGCCACGAGGGTTTCGAAGCTGAGCGAGTGGTCGGGAAGCAGGGCTCGCGCATCGTCGATGACGTCGACGGGAATTCCGTACCGCCGCGCAACTTCGAGTGCGTTCGAGCTCCCTGGCACGCCGAGCTTCATCCGAAAGGTAGGCGCCATGTTGTCGAAGTCGAAGCCGACCGCCGCGTTGTGCATGTCGTCTCGCTCCGCGGCGAGCGCCTTGAGCGCCTGATAGTGCGTCGTCACGGCGACCGCTGCCCCCTGCTCCACCAGCTTCTTCACGATGGCGCACGCGAGCGTGGCCCCCGCCTCCGGGTCGGTCGCGCCCGCGAGCTCGTCGAGCAGGACCAGCACCCGATCGCCGGACTGCTCGAGGACCTGTTGCAGCGTCACCAGATGCGCGGAGAACGTAGAGAGGCTCCGTGCGAGGCTTTGCTCATCACCGACAGCCGCAAGGACAGGCGCGAAGAAGCCACAGCGGCTCCCCTCGTCCACGGGCACTGGCAGGCCAGCCCGAGTCATGAGCGCCGCGAGGCCGAGCACCTTCAAGGCCACGGTCTTGCCACCCGCATTGGGTCCCGAAATGACGAGCGCTTGACCTCCAGCAAGCGAAAGGTCGTTCGGGACGACGTCGCCCTCTCGCATGACCAGCAACGGGTGGCGCGCATTGCGAAGGTCGATCCGTGGCTCTTCGCTAAGCTCGACGAACCGTGCTCCGAGGTCCACGCCGAACTTCGCACTCGCGCTTCGAACGTCTGCATGGTCGAGCGCCTCCGCCGCCGCACCGAGTTGCGCCACGTACTGACGGACGAGGTCGGAAAGCGCAGCTAGGATTCGGCGCTCTTCTCGTTCGAGCTCCGCCTGCGCGAGTCTCAGACGGTTGCCTCGCTCGACGAGCTCTCGCGGTTCGACGAAGATCGTCGCACCGCTTGCACTCGAGCCGTGGACGATGCCGTGGAATCGTTCGTGTGCGTCTGCCCGAACCGGAACGACATAGCGTCCCTCGCGAATCGTGTGGAAGGAGTCCTGAAGGATCGAGCGCCGCTTCAAGATGATGTCTTCCAGCCTGCGGATGATCCGAGTTCGGAGGTTCGACACTTCCTCACGAAGGTGCGCCAGCTCTCCGCTTGCAGAATCGAGGATCGTGCCGTCGTCACCGATCGAAAGAGAGAGCTCGTCTTCGAGTCCATCGAGGGTCGGGTCAATCGCACACGCGCGGTAGAGGTGGGGAGCTGCGTCCTTTCGCTGTGACAGGAAGCGTCGGAGAGCCGACGCTGCGCGGAGCGTGCGTCGAATGTCCCTCAGCGCGGTCGCGTCCAGCACGCCCTCGCGTCGAAGATGTTCGAGCGACGCGGCGATGTCCTCGAGCCCGTCGAGCGGAAGCGGTTCACCCTGCGTCAGAAGCTTCCAGGCTTCCTTCGATTCTTCGAGCGCTTGCGACGCAGCCTCGTAGGTTTCCGCGAGTGGAAGGACGAGGCTTTCCCGAAGCGGGCCGCGGCAGCGCTCGGCGACCGCCCGTTCCACCTGGTCCCACTCGAGGTCGGCTAGCGTCTTTGCTTCGTTCGCGCTCACTGAGCCCACGCAGGGACCTTGAGGTCCGAGCTGCGGGACACACGGGGCTTCTTTTTGGGCGGCGGGCTGCTGGACGCTGCCTTGCTCGCGGGCTTCTTCGGTGCTTTGAGCTCGATCAACACGGTCTGTTCCTCGGTCGGCGTGATCGCCGTCCGCCCCCTCCGTTTACCAAGCTTTGCGCGAAGCACCAGTGTCGACCCGGGCTCGGCCTCCAGCGTGCAGGGCGTGGCGTCGCACGCCGGCTCTCCGTCGCCAAACAAGAGCCGTGCTCCCGCCGGGTCGGTCGCCACGTGAACCGGGACGAAGATCGGCGCCTCTGGGTCGACCCATCCGAGCTCTTCGGTCGGTGCCCCGACGCCAGCGGTCGGCGTCGCCGAGTCCGATGGGAGCTCTAGTGGTTCGATCGCATCCGCCATTCCGTCTGGGCTCGATCCGAACGCGCCCCACCCGAGGAGGCCAAGTGCTCCGAACACTGCGGCTGCCCAGACCCAACGCCCCCGTCGCATTTTCGGCTTCAGGTCCAAGTAGCCAAGCGTGGTCGGGGAAGTGACCGTGGGCGGCCCAGCTGCCGTTGCGGGGCTGAGCCGGCCTTCGAGCGCCGCTTCGATCGCCTCCGCGAGGTCGTCGGTATCGAAGTATCGTTCGTATGGGTTCTTCGCGAGAGCCTTTCGAATCACGAGCTCGAGCTCCTCGCTCAGCTCGGCCCTGGGGTTCAGCTCCCGCATCGAAGGAAGCTCCCCGAAGAGATGCTGCGTCAAGACGCCCATGAAGGTGTCCCCCTCGTAGGGCACCTGACCCACGATACACTCGTAGAGAATGATCCCAAGCGCGTAGACATCGACGCGGTGGTCGAGTTCTTTGCCTGCGGCTTGTTCGGGCGACATGTATTCGGGGGTTCCGAAAATCATGCCGGTTTTCGTGAGCTTACGCCCCGGAGCTCCATCGGTTTCGATGTCGCTCATCTTCGCGATGCCGAAGTCGACGATCTTCACGAAGTCGCTCACGCCGTCTCGGGTCGTCAGAAAGATGTTCTCGGGCTTGATGTCGCGATGCACGATGCCCTTCGCGTGCGTCGCCGCGAGGGCTCTGCAGCACTGGAGGACGATGTGGCACGCGCGCTCGGGCGCGATACAGGCCTCTCGGCCGAGGACATTGGCGAGGTCCTCACCCTCGAGAAACTCCATGACGAAGTAGCTCGCGCCGCGCGTCGTCTCTCCGAAATCAGAGATGTCGACGATGTTTTCGTGCCCGATTCGAGACGCGCTCTTCGCCTCCTGGCGAAAGCGGGCGACCACTTCAGGGCGTCTCGAAAGGTCGTCTCTCAACACTTTGATGGCGACCCGCTTGTCGATGTCGCGGTGGATGCCTTCGTACACGAGCCCCATGCCGCCTTCGCCAATGCGTCGCTCGATCACGTATCGGCCAGCAAGAACCGCGCCGAGGAGTGGATCGTCCGGATCGAGCGGGCTCGCGGTCATCTGCGACGACGTCACGAGACGCGTCGCGTCGACAGGGCAGAACACCTCCCCCCCGCTGTAGTCACTCCTACATGCCGGACATACCTTCATGACACCGAATTGCGAGCTAGCTTCCGAAATTCACGGTAGCATTGCGTTTCTCGGAGTGGCAACGACGTCAGGCGCATGGCCTGCCGTTGCCAAGCGAAACGAGCTTTGATAGGCGCACGGCGTGGGAGCTTCCGTACGATTGCTCGACGATACGCTGGTCGATCAAATCGCGGCCGGCGAGGTGATCGAGCGGCCGGCCAACCTCGTGAAGGAGCTCCTCGAGAACGCGGTCGACGCCGGGGCGACCGCGATTACCGTGTCGGTGGAAGACGGAGGACGTGCCCACGTTCGTGTGTCCGACGACGGCGTGGGAATGTCAGCCAAGGACGCCGAGCTCGCCATCGAGCGGCATGCGACGAGCAAGATCTCGACGTTCGAGGACCTGGTGCGGGTCCGAACGCTTGGGTTTCGCGGAGAGGCGCTCCCGTCTATTGGCTCCGTTGCGCGGATGACGATCACGACCCGCCCGCGAGATGAGCTCGCTGGAACGCGCCTCGTGGTGGAAGGCGGCGACCTTCGCGACATCGGGCCGGTAGGGTGTCCTCCGGGAACCAGCGTCGACGTGGCAGACCTCTTCTACAATGTGCCCGCACGAAAGAAGTTCCTACGGGCCCGCCAGACCGAGGCCTCGCGGATCTTCGAAACCTGCCAGCGGGTCGCCCTCAGCCATCCAGAGCTTCGCCTCGTGGTGATGTCGGACGGCCGCAAGGTCCGGCAGTACCTTCCAGCGAAAGACCTGTTGGAACGAGCGGCACAGGTGTTTCGCGACCTCCCGCTTCAGCACATGGAAGCCACGCGCGACGGAGTGAAGCTCGACGCTGCGCTTGCGGCGCCGAGCCAGGCGCGGCCCGGCACACGACAGCTCTACCTGTTGATCAACGGCCGGCCGGTGAACGACCGCACGCTCTCCCGCGCCATCGCTTTCGCGTACGGCGAGTCGCTTCCGCCGGGGCACTATCCGCGGGGCGTCGTTTCCATCGAGCTCCCGCCCGAAGACGTCGACGTCAACGCGCACCCGCAGAAGACGGAAGTTCGCTTTCGGCGTGCGTCTCAGCTCCTCGACCGCATCACGCGAATGCTCGCGAGCCGACTCCCGACCAACTCGGCCTCACGCGCCGATGCGTACTGGGAGGCACGCATCGGCCGCGCCGGTCCGACCCTGGACACGAGCGGCGCTCCGACGTCCCGAGTCGAGGAACGGCCGGAGCCCTACGGCAAACTCGCTGCGAACACGCTTCGCCTCGTCTCTACGGTTCGAGAGAGTCTGCTCGTCTGTGAAGCCCAGGACGAGCTCGTGGTCCTCGATCGCGCACGTGCGGACTCGATCCGCCGGCAGGACGCGCTTCGCGGTTCCCTCGACACAAGGAACGCAGTCCGTCAGAGCCTTCTTTTCCCGGACCGACTGACGATCGGGAAGGAGCTTCGAGGAGCGCTCCAGCGGCACGAAGAATGGTTGCGCTCGCTCGGCTTCGACTGGTCGGAGCTCGCGGAGGACGTCGTCGTCGTGCGTTCCGTGCCTGCGCCGGTGAGCGACGCGCCAGGGAACGTCACTCTAGAGGCGGCGCTCCGAGCGTTTCTAGGAGCACCCTCCGATGCGACGAACGACGCCCTTCGAGCCTTGGGTGACGTGTGCGCCGTGCCGGTCGGCGAGGCGATCGACGAGGATGCGACGGCACGGATCGTCGCTGCGATTCGCCCATCGACCCCCGAGCACGGCACGTGCATCGTGAGCCGCGTCCCGATCCCCAAGGAAGGCGATTCCGGTGAATGAAGCTCAACCTCCGATCCTGGTGATCGCGGGGCCGACGGCGACCGGAAAAACCAGCGTCGCTCTCGAGCTTGCGAGAGCGCTCGACGGCGAGCTCATCGGTGCGGACAGCGTTCAGGTGTATCGGGGGTTCGACATCGGCTCCGCGAAGCCCAGCGCTGACGAGCTCGCGGGCGTCCCACACCATCTCATCGACGTCCTCGATCCAGACCAAGATATCGATGCGGCCGCATATGCGTCGCTCGCCGATCGTGCGATCGAGGACGTGCGGTCGAGGGGTCGACTTCCCATCGTAGTCGGGGGCACCGGTCTTTGGCTTCGCGCGCTTCTTCGCGGTCTCGTCCAGGTGCCACCCGTCGATTCGGACGTGCGCGCTCGGCTCGAGGCGAAAGTCGAAGCCGTGGGAGCGCCAGCGCTCCACGCTCATCTTGCCGAGGTTGATCCGATGACCGCCGAGGTCGTTCACCCGAACGACGCGCTTCGTATCGTACGAGCGCTCGAGGTCTACCAACAGACCGGAACCCCGTTCGGGGAGCTTCGCGCGGCCCACGCGCTTGGAGAGCCGCGGCATGAGACGGTCTTCCTCGCTCTCGACGCGGATCGCAACCTCCACACCGAGACGATCGAGGCCCGCGCCGCGGCGATGATCGACGCGGGTTGGGCGGATGAAGTGCGCGCTCTTCGGACGGCCTGGGGCGACGACGTCCGCGCGTTTGGGAGCGTCGGATATCGCGAGATGCTGGCGCACGTCCGAGACGCCGTTCCCCT
This sequence comes from uncultured Myxococcales bacterium, assembly GCA_965601515.1. GTDB lineage: Bacteria > Myxococcota_A > Polyangia > Polyangiales > Houyiibacteriaceae > SG8-38. The sequence goes on from CBFCWN010000060.1 coordinate 10,967, forward strand.
AGACGAGACCTTGCGGCTCGTTCGAAAGTCCACTCGAACGTATGCACGACGACAGCGAACGTGGTTTAAGAGTGACCCCACCGTGAGCCGTTGGAGCCGTCGAGACGAAGTGCTGCAGCCGATGAACGTGGTACGTCTTCGCGAGGAGCTACGCCGTTGAACTTCTTTGGACATGCCGTGGTCGCGACGTGGAGCGACTCTCGCGCAGGACACGTGCTTGGCAGCATGCTTCCTGACTTCGAGAGCATGACCCGCGTCCCGGTGGTCGACGTCTTCGACGAGGACGTCCGCCGTGGCATCGAGACGCACCATCGAACCGACGAAGTGTTTCATCGTGCTCGAACGTTCATCGACCTTTGTCGCTACGCACTCGATTCGCTCAACGACGCGTCGGTCCGGCGGGGTACCGCTCGCGCGGCCGGACACATCGCGACCGAGATGTTCCTCGATGGCCTGCTCGCCGAACGTTCAGCGAACGTGGAGCCGTACCTCTCCGCACTCGACGTCGAGAGTAGCAAGGCGCTTCACTGGGAAGACAGCGGCCGCGCGTATCAGACGCTGCAAACACGACTTCGGCGATGGGGCGCTCCGGTCGACTATCGCGACCCGACTTTTGTGCTCGTTCGCCTCCAAGGTGCCCTGCGTACGCGACCCAAGCTGGCGATTACCGACGAAGACTATCCTCGCGTCGCCCGCTGTCTCCCCGCTCTTCGAGCGCAAGTGGCCCTGCGCGCCGAAGAACTCCTCGGCGAGGTCCAAGACGGGCTAAGCTGCGCTAGCTGAGATGGTTGAAGACGGGGGAACGGAGCGCGCGTCAGGAGCGAAGCGCAGAGCTTTGCTGAAATGGGGCAGGATCGCGGTGACAGTCGCCGCCGTCGGGTACCTCGCAAGTCGCGTGGAGCCACGAGATGTCGTCGACGCGTTCAAACGCCTCTCGCCGAGCGCCGCGTTCGTGGCAATTCTCGTCGTTCTCTTGGGCTTGTTCTGCGGAATGGTTCGGTGGCGCCTGCTTCTTCGTGCCTACGGCGCAATCGACCTTCCGACGTGGCCTCGAACCGCGCACCTCTACTTCGTCGGGCATTTCTACAACACCTATGCTCCAGGCGGCGTCGGAGGCGACGTCATTCGAGGGGTGGCGGGACGCAAGGCGTTCGGTCAGCTCGATTGGGCCGCCGCGACCAGCGGGGTCGCCGTCGTGTTCATCGAGCGAGTGATCGGCGTTTCGGCACTTCTCGTTCTTGCCGCCGGCGCGTATCTCTGGAAACCCATCCCGGGAATGGAAAGCGTCGGACTTTGGGCAACGCTCGGCCTCGCCGCTGCCGCCGGCGCGCTCATCGGCATCGCCATTGCGCCGAAGCTGGCCCCTCACCTTCCTGAAACGCTTGGGAAGCCCCTTCGCGCTTTGCCGCAGCTTCGCTCAGGGCTTCCATTTCTCGGTGCCGTGTTGCTCTCGCTCATCATTCACGGAGTGAACGTCGTAGCCGGTCATTCGATCATGCACTCGCTCGATCCGTCGGTGACATGGGCCCAGTCTGCGGTGGTCATGCCCTTGATTGGAGCCTCCGCGTTCTTCCCCTTGACCGTCGGAGGCGCGGGAGTACGGGAGGCCGCGTTCGCAGCGCTCTACGGCACCGTCGGCGTGGCAGAAGCCACCGCGTACGCAGGCTCGCTGAGCTTTTGGGCGTGTCAGCTCATCACCGCGGGGATCGGGGGCATCGTCAACCTACTCGTTCCTCTCTCCGGCAGCGATCGTGCATAAGCGTCTCCTCGGCCTCCCAGTCAGCTCTCGCCGAGCCACCCTCGGTGCATCGGTCTGCCTGTTCGCCTACTACGTCGCGACCATGAGTCGGAGCATCTCGCTCTACGACAGCCCGTCGATCGCGCTGGTTGCAGAGCAGCTTGGCCTTGGACACCCCTTCGGACAGCCGCTGCACACCCTGATCGGCGGATTGGTGTCGCGGATCCCCGGAGTTGCTCCTCTGATCGCCCTCAACGCTCTATCCGCGCTTGCCGGCGCACTCACGGTGATTCCCGCCACGAGCTTCGCCGAAGCGCTGCTCCGGCCGAGCCAGGGTTTCCCGGAGGGGGACCCTCGCCTCGTCGCACCGACGATTGCGCTGCTCGGTCTGCATCCAGCCCTTTGGGAGCCGGCGACCCGAATCGAAGTCTACCCCCTCGCCAACTTCTTCGCGCTATGGGCCGGAGCCCGATTCGTGCACGCGATTCTCGCCCCGAGCGAAGGCCGAGCCCCCTTCTTTTCGACCGGACTCGCTCTCGGGCTGTCCGCAAGCGTGAACGTGGTGTGTGCGTTCGGCGTTGCGTTCGCGCTATCGCCGCGATGGCTCATCGCGGTCGCGCGCAAAGAGATCCCAGCGAGCTCTCTCGGATCGGGCATCGCGGGAGGTCTCCTCGGTCTAGTGCCATACGCCTACGTCTTCTTGGTTGCCGGGCGGACTGACGTGTTCGTGTGGGGCGCCCCCACCACTGCCGACTCGATTCGACACTATTTCACGGCCGCGGACTTCGCGAGCAAAACGGTTGGCTCGCTCTCCGAATGGGTCGACCACATCGGCGAGATTCTCAGATGGTCGGCGTCGAACGGTCTCCTCGGGATCTGGGTCGCGGGTTTTGCGGGATACGCTTTGTTCGCACGCAAGCGCGGGCTGGGCCGTTTCTTCTACAACGTCACCTGGTTGTTCTTCGTCGGCTTCATTGCGCGCAACGGAGTGTTTGCCGTCGATGTGCTCGACTACCTCGGCTATCTCGCGATCCCAACGTGGCTGGCCGCGTCGGGGACCGCTCTCTTCGTCGCGTATCTCGCGAATCGAAACGCCTGGGGCGCCGCGGCCGCCATCTCGGCGATCATCATCGTGCTCCTCGTCGCGTCCCCGGGAGTGCACGCACGCACACGCCACCTCGACGCGTTCACGGCCGAGACCGCGACAGATGCCCTGATGGCAGCCCCGCCAAATGCAATCGTGATCGTGGAGAACGACCATTGGGTCGCGCCGATGCTGTACGTGCAGGAGCAACGGGGAGTCCGACCCGACGTCGTGGTGTTGGCCTACGGGCTAACCGCCTCGGAGTGGTACTGGAACTTTCTCTATCGACGTCACCCGGGACTTCAGCTGATCGAACTGCGTGGCCCTGGGGGGCGCGTGGGGCGCGTCCGCAGATTCCTTCGCGAGAACTCAGATCGGTCCGTTCAAGTCGAGCGAGTCTCGATCGCCGAGGGCCTCGGTCTTCGTGTGTGCCCGAGCGAATGGATGCTCGACAGTCGGGGGCGCTGCCCGGAGCCTCCCGGAGAGCCGGCGTTGGCGCGCGCGGCGGCCGCGGAGCTTCCAATCCTCGGGGACGGTTCGCCGGGAACGCCCGGATGGATCGCGTTGATGACGCTCCACCGCGGCCATGACCTCTACTCGCTCGGGCTCCCGCGTGCCGCGGTTGCGACGCTGCTTTCCGGGGTCCCCCAGATCGAGGCCCTGACGGAGCTCGACCTCTCGTCGGTCCCTTCCCGGATTTCCCCGATGAGCCACCCGCATCCAGCCTACACACCGACGTCCGCGCTCGGACACCCCGCGGAGAACCTGCACTATGCGGCGGTGATTGCGAAAATGACGGGCGCAGCCCAGGTCGGCGACTATCTCAAGAAGCTTTCCGACGCGATCGGACCGGTGACGCCAAACTTTACGGTCTTGCCCGCCTCTCCTGATAACCTTTGAACGATGCGAAACCGGAGCCACGGCGACGGCGAGTTCGAGATGGGGGACTTCAGCGCGTGCGGACCCGACTGCGTGTTCGAACGAGGCGTGCTCGTCTTTCATCCCGAGAACATCGAGCTTGGACGCAATGTGTATGTCGGCCACCAGGCGATCCTCAAAGGCTACTACAAGGGTACGATGCGCATCGGCGACGAGACCTGGATTGGTCAGCAGTCGTTTCTGCACTCCGCAGGAGGCATCGACATCGGAGCGCGCGTCGGTATCGGACCTGGAGTGCGAATCATCACCTCGGCTCACGGCGAGGTCGGGCGCGACACGCCCATCCTGAGCTCACCGCTCGAGTTCTCTCCGGTCGTCATCGAAGACGACTGCGACATTGGGGTTTCGGCAACCATCCTCCCCGGCGTGCGCATCGGTCGAGGCGCACAAATCGGTGCGGGCGCTGTCGTCGCTGAGGACGTGCCACCCTACTCCATCGCGATGGGTGTCCCCGCCAGAGTCACGAGAGAGAGGCCATGACGAATCAAGTCGATCTGAGCGTCATCATTTTCGCTTTCAACGAGCAGGATAATATCGCGCCGGTGCTCTCCGAAGTACGGCGTTGGTTGACGGAAAACGAGCCGGGAGCGGAGATCGTGTTTGTCGACGACGGCTCGACCGACGACACCTCGACAGAAGTCGAGAAGACCCTCGCGGGAATGCCTCATCAGCTCCTTCGTCACGACGTAAACCGCGGGATAGGCGCCGCCCTCAAAACCGGGGTTCGGGCGGCGCGCGGCCGATGGGTCACCTTCCTACCGGCGGACGGACAGATCGCACCTGATGCGATTCAAGTCCTTCGCGACAAGGCCTCGAGGGAAGACGTCGACGTTGTGTTTAGCGTCTACGACCACCGAGATGACGGGTTTCATCGAAAAGTCCTCTCCGCCGGCGTCCGCGGCCTGATCTTGGTTGTGCACGGAGTGCGGATGCAGAGCGACGGCCCCTATCTGTTCAAGCGCGAGCTCTTCGACCCGGAGAAGCTCACCCCCGACACGTTCTTCCTGAACTTCGAGTTTCCGATTCGGATACTCGGCGCAGGGGTGCCGTCCGCGATCACCACGATCGAGTGCCGCCCCCGTCATTCGGGTCATTCGAAATCGACCGGCTGGAAACGCATCTTCGGAGTCGCGCAGGACCTGCTCGATCTGCGCGTGCGCCGGATGAAGGAAACCTTCGCTCGGCAGGGCTAACGCTCGATCCGCTCGGCCTTCATTCGGTCGCGAAGGGTGGACCGCGGAATGCCAAGAGCGCGCGCCGTGGCCGCAACGTTCCCCTGGTAGTGTGTAAGCGCTTCGCGAACCGCATCGCTCGAGATCGAGCGCACGGCCAGGTCGCCGATACGGCGAAGCGCACGCTCGACCGAACGCGGATCGATCATAGCGCCACACGACTCGACCGCCGCAGCTTCCAATACGTTGCGAAGCTCCCGGACGTTGCCGGGCCAACGGTGCGCGTGAAGTCGGACAAGCGCGTCTTTGCTGAGCTCCGCGGGCCCGAGCTCAGGCTCCATTCGTTTCAAGAGGTGCTCCGACAGCGGGAGGATGTCGGCCTTGCGCTCCCGAAGCGGTGGAATCTCGATGACGAGCCGGTGGATTCGGTAGAAGAGGTCCTCTCGAAACGTGCGAGCGTGGACTGACTCCCGGAGGTCCGCGTTGGTGGCGCACACCACGCGTACGTCGACGACGCGCTCCTCCTCGCCGCCAAGCCTCCGAACCTTGTTTGACTCGAGCGCGCGCAGAAGCCGGGTTTGTAGCAGCGGGGGAAGCTCGGCGATCTCGTCGAGGAAGAGCGTGCCTCCATGAGCCTGCTCGAACGCACCACGGCGCCGGTTCGAGGCCCCCGTGAACGCGCCGCGCTCATGGCCGAAGAGCTCGCTTTCCACCAGCTCGCGCGCGAGGCCGCCCATGTTGAGGGCGACGAACGGCCCGCCTCCACGCGGGCCCCGGCGATGAATCGCGCGAGCCACCACCTCTTTACCAACCCCCGTCTCGCCGTAGAGCAAGACCGGCCACGGAAGACCCGCGACTCCATCGACCTCGGCCATGACTCGGAGCATGTGCGCGGACGAAGCAACGACTGCGTCCCGCTCGTTGCGGCCGCGTTCCACGAGACGAAGAGACGACGCACCCACGCGGAGTTTGGCGCCGACGCGAAGGTCCACCCGCTGCACCCGCACGCCGTCCACCCACGTCCCGTTGGTGCTGTCCAAGTCACGCAGTGTGGGGCCATACGTCGTGGCTTCGATACGGCAGTGGTGCCGACTCACCGCCCGATCGCGGAGGACGATGTCGTTGTCGGGCGCCGCACCGATCGAAAGCGGTTCGTCTCGAATCGGAAACGGCGACGCAAGTGACCCCTGCTCGCCCCTGAGCTCCAGCCCTTCGCAGTGGGTGGCGGCATGAGGAATGGACTGCGTGGACGGCTCCTCGCTCGGTTCGACGTGGGTCCGCTCGCGGGCGATGCGATAGCCGCCGCCGAGGTCGAACGGTTCGCCGACGGGCATCGGCCGACCCGCACCGAGCCCGGGCGCCACGGCCAGGTTGTAGGCGAATACGGATCCAAGAGCGGGACATACGAGGAGTGAACGAGGAGCGACGGCGCAGCTGGGAACGGAGATGTCGCATCCCGACGCAGACCCGATCTCGAGCGGGCGATCGCCCAGCGGCCACCGTGCCAGAGTGCGGGCGCCGTGGCTGAGGTGAAGAAGATCACGAACGGTCATGCTTACGTATCGGCGGGTCGACGCGCGAGTTGCGTCCCGAAGAAGCGACCCTAAGCTCCCGGCACGGTGACGGAAGACCTGCGCGAAACGCCGCTCGCAAGCGAGCATGAAGCCCTCGGGGCACGGCTGGTTCCATTCGCGGGGTGGCGCATGCCCGTCCAGTACGCCGGCATCAAGAAGGAGCATCAGGCGGTGCGCGAGCGGGCCGGCCTGTTCGACGTGTCACACATGGGCGAAATCCTCGTGGAGGGTCCAAACGCGCTGGCCGCCGTCGATCGACTCGTGACCAATGACGTGTCTTCGCTCCCGGTGGGCCGTGCCCTGTACACGGTTTGCTGCAACGACCAAGGCTTCATCCTCGATGACCTCATCGTCTATCGACTCGAAGAGGAAAAGGTCCTCATCGTCTGCAACGCGTCGAACCGGGACAAGATCGTCGCCCACGTCGCCGCCAACCTCGAGCTCGGGATTCCGTGGCACGACGTGTCGGACGAGTGGGCGCTCCTCGCGCTTCAGGGGCCAGCGGCCCGCGCGATCATGCAGGATGCCGGAGCGGGCACGGCGATCCTCGACCTCGAGGGGTTCGACGTCGCGCGAGCAACGGTCGCCGGAGTCGATCTTTGGTGCGCCCGAACGGGCTACACGGGCGAAGACGGCTTCGAGCTTTTTTGCGCGGCGGACGACGCGGCAGCGCTATGGCGCGGCTTGCTCGATGCGGGAAGGGGTCATGGCCTCGAACCGGTCGGGCTCGGAGCGAGAGATACGCTTCGACTCGAAGCGCGGCTGATGCTGTACGGAAACGACATCGATGAGGGCAAACACCCCTTCGAGGCAGGGCTTGGTTGGGTGGTCAAGCTCGACGCCGGGGACTTCATTGGCCGCGATGCCCTGCGCAACATCAAAGCAGAGGGATTCGACCGCAAATTGGTGGGATTCGAGATGACCGAGCGTGGTATCGCCCGGCACGGCTACCCCATCGTGGTCGATGGAAACGCGGTCGGAGAGGTCACGAGTGGCTCTCCCGGACCGACGGTTGGACGGAACATCGGTCTCGGCTATGTGCCCAAGGTGCTGGCCAAGGTCGGCACTGCCCTGGGCATCGAGATCCGTGGCAAGGTGATTGGCGCCGTGGTAGTGACCACGCCGTTCTACAAGAGGTGACAATAGTGACGTACCCGAGGGACCTCCAGTATACCCGTGAGCACGAATGGGCTCGCCTAGAAGGCGACGTCATTCGCGTGGGAATTACGGCGTACGCCGTCGAGCAGCTCGGCGACGTGACTCTGGTCGATATGCCGGCGCCAGGCGAAGACGTGCAGGCCCACGAGCGGTTCGGTGACATCGAATCGGTGAAGACGGTGAGCGAGCTTTTCGCACCCGTGAGCGGCGAGGTGGTTGACGTCAATGCGGCGCTCGAATCGAGCCCGGAGCTCGTCAATGAGGGGCCGTACGAGGATGGGTGGCTCATCACGATTCGGCCGTCCGACCAAGCTGAGCTCGACGGGCTCATGGACGCCGCGAAATACGAGGAATACCTCGGAACCCTAGACGGATGAGCCCAACCACGTGAGATACCTGCCGCATACCGACGAGGAAATCCGCGAGATGCTCGAGCAGGTCGGTGTGCAGCACATCGACGAGCTCTTCGGGAGCATCCCTGACCCCTACCTGTTGAAGGCGCCGCTCGACCTCGAGCCGTCGCTCGATGAGCCCCGTCTGATGCAGCATCTGACGTCGCTCGCATCGGAGAACTCGGCCGCCGGGATGTTGTCGTTCCTCGGCGCGGGTATGTATCGGCATCACATTCCGCCTGCGGTCGACCAGCTTCTCCAGCGGAGCGAGTTCTACACGGCGTACACGCCCTACCAGGCGGAGCTCTCGCAGGGCACGCTCCAGGCGATTTTCGAGTTCCAGACCACGGTCTGCGAGCTCCTTGGCACCGACGTCGCGAACGCGTCGATGTATGACGCGGCGAGCGCAGCCGCGGAGGCCGTCTTGATGGCTCGCCGAATCAAGCGGCGCCCGCATGTCGTCGTCAGCGAGGGAATTCACCCCGAATACCTGGAGACCATCCGAACATACATCCGGGGTCTCGACGATTCCGCGTCGATCAGCGTGGCGCCCCTCGCCTCGGACGGCCGTACCGACTGGGCGGCCACCGCCGGCCAGATGAGCGAGGAGACCTCTGCTCTGTTGGTGGGCTACCCGAACTTCCTCGGGTGCGTCGAGGACCTTCAGGGGGCGCGAAAGGTCGCAGACAGCGTCGGAGCCCTGCTGATCACCGCGACCAGTGAACCGTACGCGCTGTCGGTGTTGAAGGCGCCGGGCACCGCTGGCGCCGACATCTGCGTCGGCGAAGGTCAGTCTCTCGCGGTGCCGCCCCAGTACGGCGGACCTGGCGTTGGGCTCTTTGGGGCCTCGCAGAAGTTCGTGCGCCAGATGCCCGGGCGGCTGGTTGGCCAGACCGTCGATGCCGACGGGGCACGCGGGTACGTCCTCACGCTTTCGACACGTGAGCAACACATCCGGCGTGAAAAGGCGACCTCGAACATCTGCACGAATCACGGACTCATCGCTCTGTCGATGGGGATTCGGACCGCGATGCTCGGTAGGAGCGGGTTTGAACAGGCGGGACGTCACTGCTTGAACGCCGCGCAGTACCTCCGCGCAGGAATCGAATCGCTTTCCGGCTACTCGGTTCCCTACTCGGCGCCCGTGTTCAACGAGATGGTCGTTCGGTCGGAAGCGCGACCTGCGGCCGAAGTCGTTTCGTCGTTGGCCGAGCAGGGAATCCTCGCCGGAGTCGACCTCGGTCGCTTTCGAGAGACGTGGTCACACGACCTGCTGCTCGCGGTCACCGAGCTCCACACCCGAGAGGACCTGGACCGTCTTCTCGCGGCGTTGGCCGAACTGTAAGCCACGTCGCGGGCACCCTGCGCTCGGGCGGAAGCGATCTGAAGAAAACGACGCAGAATCAGCTTCAAACTTCCGCTACGGATGCGCGCAGATTTGGAGACCCATTTCACGGTTCGATCGGAAGCTGTCTGAAATTGCTTCGGTTTAGGGCGCAAGCCTTGACCGAATGCCCCTCCGAACACCAGCTTACTTTCACCTTGCACGGCCCGAATCAGCGGAGGAAACTCGCGGCGCTTCGCAAGAATTGCGCTTGATCGGGACACAGGTGCGGAGGCTAACCGATGACTCAACCGCGACGAACCTCATTCATCCATCTTCGGCCCGAGTCGGAGCCGAAGTCGTCTCAGCCGGCGATGCCGTGGGAAGACATCTGCCGTGAATCGACATGGCAGGGTCGATGGGTCGCGCTCGACGAGTGCGCGTACAACGACGCCGGCGAGGCCACGGCCGGGGCCGTCGTCGACTACGACGACAACCTCGCCGACCTATGCGCGCGACTGAGCGCCGAGCGTCGAAAACGCTGCTCGGTCGTGTTCTGCCCGCCTGCCGAATCCGCTGCCTGAGGCGGCCCTCGTCGGACGCTAGTTGGCCGACCCGCCGGAGGTGCTGTCGTCCTCGTCCCAGGGGTGCGGCTTGTCGTCGACGACCGCAGGCTCCGCAGCGCCAGAGCAACGGTCGGGCTCGCCGCGACGGAGCTTGGCCGCGTTCCACGGACCTCCGCCGGACATCTCGTCATCCATGCCCCATTCGCCCTTCAGATACTGGTCGCCGTCTTCGCCGACTTCGATGCGGAAGTAGCCTTTCCCGCGCCGGATTTGAGGCTTGCCCTCGACCAGCTCGCGACGGTCCTCCCACTGGAACACCAGCAGGTCGCCTTCGATCGTGCCCTGAATGCGACCGGTGCGCTCGTTCTTCAGGTAATCTCCGACGACCTGGTTTCCGCTTTGGCACAGGTGCATGTTGCCGTACTGAGGCGATTGCCAGACGCCGTAGAAGCTTGCGCCCTTCGGTAGCGTTCCGGCCTCGGGCTTCTGCGTTCCCGAACAGGCCAGCAGCGCCGCTGCCACAAAGGCTACCGAGATGAGACGTGCGTTCATGTTCCCTCCCGCTCCCCACGATAATCGAGGGACTCGCAAAGGCGTAATTTCGGCGCGTCAGCGAATCCGGGGGATGGAAATCGCGTGGTAAAGGACCGTGGGGCTCTCGGCGACCAGGAAGGCAAGCTCCCGAAGGCCCTCGAACACCGGGTTTGTGAAGCGGAGCTGGGCGGTCGGCGGGGGCGGATCTAGCTTGAAGGAGGCTACGGCCATCGGCTCGAGGCGGGCGGTGACGCGTTTCGGGGCGTCGATGTGGTCGCGGAGGCGTTCGAGGGCGAGGTCCATGCCGCCGAGCTCATCGACGAGGCCGTGGCGATGGGCGTCGGCAGCGAGCCATACGCGTCCGCGGGCCAAGGGCTCGATGTCGTCGAACGGGCGACCGCGGCCGTCCGCGACCAGAGAGACGAACGATTCGTAGAACGCGTCGAGCTCTCGATTGAGGATCGTGCGCTCCTCGTCGCTCAAGGGGCGGTGGGCAGAGTAGAAGTCGGCGTGGGGGCCCGTGCGGACCACCTCGGTGCGAACGCCGACGCGCTCGAGGAGGTTCGCGGCGAGCAGACGAGCGGACACGACCCCGATGGAGCCGGTGATGCCAAGTGGCTGCGCGACGATCGAGTTGGCGTGTGCCGCGACGTAGTACCCACCGCTCGCGGCGACCTCGCCGAAATACGCAACGACCGGTTTCTTTTCCTTCACGCGGACGACCTCACGATGGATGAGGTCCGAGGCCTCTGCGGAGCCGCCCGGAGAGTCGACCCAGAGGAGCACTCCGAGGGCCCTACGGTCGCGGCGTGCATGGCGGAGGGCGCTCACGATGGAACCGCGACGGCCCTGCGGTGCGCCGGACTCGGAGATCGCGCCCTTCACCGAGACGACTGCGATGTACGGGCGTCGGCGAATCGGTTTGAAGATGCGAGCTTCCTTGAACCGAAGGTAGCGTGACGCCTCGACACTCCCTTTCTTTGCATCGATGCCGAGGCGCTCGCTCAGCTGATCTTCGTACGCAAGCCCATCGGCGAGCCCCGCCTCCACGGCAGCCTCGGCTCGAAAGACTCCGGTTTCGAAAAGCTCGCGGCACTCCTCGACCGACTTCGTCGTGCGCGCGCTGAGCGCTTCGAGCAGCGCGGTGGTGTGTCCGTCGAGAAGCGCTTCGATTTGCTCACGCTGGGGTTCGCTCATCGAGTCACGGCTGACACGTTCGGCCGCGGTCTTGAACTCTTTCCTCGCGAACGGCTCGACCTCGACGCCAATCTTGTCGAGCATCGGTTTGACGTAGTTGGCCTGTGCCGAGAGGCCGAGCAGCGTCAGCGTCGACTGCGGTGCGAGGTACACACGCTCGGCCGCCGAAGCGACGTACAGCTCTCTGTGGCTACCGCCTCGTTGCAGCAGAACGACGGTGGACTTGCCTTCGCGCTGGAGGCGGAGGAGCTGTTCGCGGAGGCCCGCGCAAACGGCCCAGCCTGCGTGGAGCGGTGGCAAAACGACCGCGACTCCTTCGAGCTTGGGGTCCCTGATCGCATAATCAGCCAGCTTTCGGAACGCCGCGAGCGACGACGTGCGACGAAGCGAGTCGGCTTCGAGAATGCGTCGCAGCCAAGGCAGCGGCTGTCGGGCTTCGACGAGGCGGGGCTTCAGTCGGACGACGACCCAGGGAGCTTTTGGACGCGCTGCCCATCGGGCGATCGCCCAGACAGGGAACAGCGGAAGGAAAAGTAGATTTCGAATCGATCGATAGAGGATGCGAAGCATCGTTTTCGCCTATAGTGACGGCCTGTTATGCTGGGAGTGGTGGGGTCGGAAATCTTTACCGGGGAAGACCGCTCTGCTACGACCACTTAGCACTGCATACGGTGAAGGAGCACGGCGCGTAACGATGGCAAGCCCCCAGATGGTGATGTACGAGGAGGAGTTTGCCCAGGTCCAGGCTGTGACCGATCGCCTGGTGCAGGATGCGAACGCACGTGTCGTCTTCGTGGTGGACAAGAATGGTCAGCTGATCGCGGGCTCGGGCGACACGGCGGATCTCGATACGACTTCCCTCGCATCGCTCGCAGCGGGTAATATCGCGGCGACGGGAGGCATTGCGCAGCTACTGCGAGAGCAGGAGTTTGCGACTCAGTACCACGAGGGCGTTCGGCAGAACGTGCACATCCAGGTGGTGAGCGGTCGCGTGATACTTGTCGTTATCTTCGACAATCGGACAAGCTTGGGGCTGGTGCGGCTGCGTGTGAAACGAGCAAACGAACAACTGACGCGAATCTTCGAGACGGTGATGGCGAAAGCCAACGACCCGTTTCAGGCTTCGCCGTTCGCCGAGATAACCGATGACGACATCGATAACTTATTCAATGACTGACTAAGAGAGGCCTGGGGGGATGTCTTTCATCAACTATCTGTCGCGCGAGATCAACTGCAAGATCGTTTACTACGGTCCGGGTCTCTGCGGCAAAACCACCAACCTGCAGTACATCTACAATCGCACCAATCCGGATGCGAAGGGCAAGATGATTTCGCTCGCGACCGAAACCGAGCGAACGCTCTTCTTCGACTTCCTGCCTCTCGAGATTGGTGAGATTCGCGGCTTCAAGACGCGCTTCCATCTCTACACGGTTCCCGGTCAGGTCTTCTACGACGCCAGCCGCAAGCTCATTCTAAAGGGCGTCGATGGCGTCGTGTTCGTTGCGGACTCGCAGATGCTTCGCGCCGAGGCAAACATCGAATCGATGGACAACCTCCGGACCAATCTTGCGGAACAAGGGTACAACCTCGATACGCTTCCGTACGTCATCCAGTACAACAAGCGCGACATGCCCGCGGTATCCCCGGTCGAAGAGCTTCGTTCGATGCTGAACCCAAACAACGTTCCGGATTTCAACGCCGTCGCCACCACGGGCGAAGGCGTCTTCGAAACGCTCAAAGCTGTCGCCAAGCTGGTCCTCACCGAGCTCAAACGAGGCGCCGCCCAGTAGGGGGGTGCTGGGTTTCGTCAGAGCAAGACGTCCGCGCGTCGTGCTGGGTTAGATCTTGGCAAGACATCTGGGCCGTCATGCTTGGGCAGGTCTTGGCAAGACGTTTGGATGTCATGCTGAGTGGAGTCTTGGCAAGACGTGGGGCGGTCATGCTTGGTCGAGTCTTGGCAAGACGTGTGGCGGTCATGCTTGGTCACCTCTTGGCAAGACGTCTGGCGGTCATGCTGGGCAAGTCTTAGCAAGACGGGTGGCGGTCATGCTGGGCAAGTCTTAGCAAGACGTCTGGAGGTCATGCTTGGGCAAGTCTTGGCAAGACGTCGCACCTGGT
>CBFCWN010000061.1:0-24570 GCA_965601515.1 uncultured Myxococcales bacterium
GCGCAGATGCTCGCTGCGGAGGGTGTCGAGGTGGTCTTTGGGATCGTCGACGGGACGTACATGGGCTTCTTTGGAAGCTTCGAGAAACACGGCATCCGGCTCGTGTCGCCGCGTCACGAAACCAGTGCCGCACACATGGCCGGTGCATACGCGCGTCTCACCGGGAAGCTCGGCGTCTGCATGGCTTCGAACGGGCCCGGCGTCGCCAACGTATTGCCCGGCATTGCAGTCGAAAACGGCGAAGGCAATCGCGTGCTGGTGATCACGTCGAGTCGTCGCACGCCGATCGCCTACCCCGACCGTGGCGGTACGTATCAGTACTTCAATCAGGCCGGCGTCACGCGACCGATGACCAAGTGGAGCGGCGCGGTACCTTCCTTCGAACGACTGCCAGAGTTCTTTCGGCGCGCGGCCCGCGTCAGCTGGTCCGGCAGGCCGGGCGTTGTCCACCTCGATGTTCCGGAGTCGATCATGAACGGGGTCTTCGACGCGGACGGAATCGATCTTCGGCCGCCTGCGGAGTACCGACGAACGACTCCCATCGACGCCCCACCCGCACAGGTGGCACAAGCAGCCGCGCTTCTTCGAGACGCCGAGCGCCCTCACGTCCATGCGGGAAGTGGCGTGTTGCACTCGCAGGCCTCGAGCGCGCTGAAGGATGTCGCGGAGGCCCTGGGCGCGCCCGTGACCACGAGCTGGGCGGGTCGCGGCGCGCTGCCGGACGACCACGAACAGCTGTTGCCGATCTGGGCCATGGATCCGATCAACCAATCACGCAGCGAAGCCGATGTCGTCTTGGTGATCGGCTCGCGCCTCGGCGAAACCGACTGGTGGGGAAAGCCCCCGTATTGGGGCAACCCGGGCGAGCAAAAGATGATTCAAGTCGACATCGACGACGACATCTTGGGTCTGAACAAAGCGACGGAGCTTGCCGTTCTCGCGGACGCCGACGCATTTCTTTCCCGCCTCGCCGACGAGCTGCGTTCCACCCCAATCGCCGAAGAGCAGCACCAGGCGAATCGCGCGCGAACAGCGGCGCTCGTCGAAGGTCAGGCGAAAGTTCGCGCTCAGCTCGACGCCACGCTTCAGAACACATCGACTCCGATGCACAGCTCTCACGTGCCCAACGTCTGTCGGAAAGTCTTTGGCGACGACGCGGTGTACGTCTTCGACGGCGGGAACGCGACGGTCTGGGCGAGCTTCTACTCGACGATCAACCGTCCGGACGCTCTGCTCTCGACCTTCAAGCTCGGGATGCTCGGCGCAGGCGTGTCGCAGGCGCTCGGCGGGCAAATCGCTCGACCCGACGCCAAGGTGGTCTGTATCATCGGCGACGGAGCCATGGGCTTTCACGTCCAGGAGCTCGAAACCGCGCTTCGAAACGAGCTTCCCGTCATCTACCTCGTTCTCTGCGACAAGCAGTGGGGCATGGTGAAGCTCACCCAGACCATCGGCCTCCAAATGCTGCGGCCAGCCATCGGGACCGACCAGCAAGGGACCATCAACGCCGACTTTGAAGAGATCGAGTTTGACAAGGTCGCGCTCGCCATGGGGTGCCACGGTGAGCGCGTAGCCGACCCCGCCGACCTCGAGCCGGCGCTTCAGCGATGCATCGATTCCGGAAAGCCCGCCGTGATTCACGTCGACGTCGACCCGAACATGCACCTGTTCGCGCCCGGGCTTCAGGAGTTCAAAGCGATGCATCAGGAGCCGGGCGCCTGATGGGCGATGGCCCCGCGGTCCTGGTGACCGGGGCGGCTGGGTACGTCGGCCGCCTCTGCATCGAAGCGTTGGCGCAACGGCGCAACGAGCTTTCAGCGCTGGTCGCCCTCGACTGGGCGGAGACTCCGCCGGGCAACCGCGTCGAGGGGGTCGTGTACGAGACCGGGGACATCTGCGACCCCGGCCTGACCGACCTTTGCCGCAAGCACGGGATCGATACCGTGATTCATCTCGCTTCGATCGTACGAACGCCGAAAGGGGCGCCTGCGGACCTCGCGTACCGAGTCGATGTGTTGGGCACGAAGAACGTGCTCGACGCGTGTGAAGCCGTTGACGCCAAACGCCTCATCGTTACCTCGAGCGGCGCCGCCTACGGATACCACCCCGACAACCCGGCGTGGCTCGACGAGAACGACCCGCTTCGTGGCAACGACGAGTTCGAGTACTCGAAACACAAGCGCATCATCGAAGACATGCTCGCCGAATGGCGAACGACGCATCCAGAGCTACGCCAAATCGTATTCCGTCCGGGAACCATCGTCGGCGACGACGTTCACAGTCCGGTCACAGATCTGTTCGAGAAGCCCGTCATCCTCGGCATCCTTGGCTCGGACTCGCCGTTCGTGTTCATTTGGGATCACGACCTCGTCACCTGCCTCGTCGACGCGGTGTTTTCCTCGAGCGTGGGCGTCTACAACCAAGCCGGCGATGGCGCACTCACGCCCCGTGAAATCGCTCGGCTCCTCAAGAAGCCCTACGTGCCGCTTCCTGCAACGCTCGTGCGGGGCCTACTCTGGGCGCTTCAGCGCGTGGGACTCACGGAGAACGGGCCAGAACGGGTGAAGTTCCTTCGCTACCGCCCCGTGCTTTCCAACAAACGCCTCAAGGAAGAGCTCGGCTACGTTCCGGAGCTGACGAGCCGCCAGGCGTTCGAGCGGTACGCACGGTCGCGCGGCCTGATGTAGCGCAGCTCCGCCACAGGGCCCGGAGTGTGGGGACCAATCAGAACGCCAGCGCCAATGAACCCGACGATCGAACCAAGCCCGATCCGATCGAAGAACAGGATGCAGATCGCGGTCGCCCCGAGGAACAGGATCAGGATCGGCAGGAGATCGTGCAGCGTCATGTAGCTACGGGGTCTACCGCGCTATCCGAGCTGAAGCGAGATGCCGAGGGTCAAGAAGAAGTCGTTCTTGGACGGCAGACTGCCATCGAAGCGGGGTTCGGGCTCTTCCGTACGAAGGTAGAGGAACGAGGCCTGGAGGTAGATCACGTTCGTCACTTCGAACAAGAACTCGGAAAAGCCCGTGTGGTTGGTGTTGCCGACGTCGGTGAACGTGAGGTTCGTGACCCACCGAAGGACGAGCGAGATGTCCGGAGTGAGGTCGAATCGCGCTCGGGTTTGAAACCGCGTGAGCCCGTCGTGCTGTGGGTTCTCGACCCCGACCAAAGGTTGGAGCAGTCGGAGGTATTGGTAGCCGAAGCCGATGGCCAAGTCCCAGAGCGCTTTGCTCGGAATGTTGAGAAAGCGAATCCCCGCGGCCGCTGCAGGCTGCGCGCGGAACCGAATGTCCTGGAACTTGTCGCTCAGAAGCTGGCCGACGATCGGTTCGACGTACCACATTCGAGTCAGCCAGACGCGGTTGGCGAAGGGGAGCACGTGCCGACTCACGTTGAGCTCGCGGTCCGCATATCCGAGGTTCAGCAGGTACACGACCTCCGTCAGCGTACGCTGATCCTCTCGGGTGACCCCGACGCGGAGGTTCAGGTCCACCTGGTTACTGTTTCCACGGTTGAGCGCCATGCCGACGTCGAATGCCGCAGACCAATAGTCGATCTCTCGGCCACCGCCTTCGACGATCGACCAAAGCTCTTCGCGCGGTCGAACCACGACGCCGTCCGCCGTCTGAACCGCGAGCCCGTTCACGGTGAGCATGGCGGGGCCGATGAGCTTCGTTCGATCGTCCAGCAGATACGTATTGACCGTCGCCGCATGGATCTCGGCGACCTCACGCATGTTGATTTCGAGCTCCCCAAACTCCTCACTGTCGAAGCTCAACAAGTCTTCGCGCATCCAGTCGATCCTGCCTCGGACCCACTCGCCCGAGGTGGTTCGCAACCAATCCGAGCTGTCAGCAAACGGAAGTGTCTCCGTGTTCTCCTCGCTTCGAAGCTGCTTCCGAGCGAGGTCGAGGGCGTCCTTTACCTCGACGACTCGAAGCTCGTCTTCAGGCGGGACGTTGTCGGGATCCTGGGCATACCCGGACGTCGCAACCAGCCATGCCGTCATCGATGCAACCCGAAGCCCGCTGGTGACCCAACGACCGTGGCTGAGCGCCCCCCCTCGCACGGCGCGAGATTACGGTCGGCTCCTCTTTCGCCAAAGAAAACGCCCGCCTCACGTCGTGAGTGGACGCCCTCTCCCGTCGCCTTGACGCACAGGAAGCAGTCCGGAACCGTTCGCCGTCATGGATGCGCCAAAAGACTTCACGAAGACGTGGCGATACAAGCTCGGTCTATTTCTGATCGTCGCAGGACACCTCGTCCTCGCGGCGGGACTCGTGCTCCCGTTGTTGGGGGCGGGAGCGGCGGTCGTCGGCGCCGCCATCGCCGGAGGCGAGGCGATGTCGCTCGCAAGCATCGCGTTCCTTGGAAAAGACGGCTTCCTCGCGATCAAGAAGAAGGTGTTTGGGTTCCTGAAGCGGAGCTACACGGCGGAGGTGGGCCGCACCCGACACTACTTCGGCCTCGTTCTGTTCTTCCTGAACGGGCTGACGCTGTACATCATGATGGTCTACGCATGGACCTCGTTTAGTGCGGTCACGCCCGACGACCCCCTTCCGGTAGTGTGGGGACTCGACTTCGAACAGCAGCGCTCCCTGGTATTTGGTCTGTTCTTCACGGGAGAAATCGCGTTTCTCGTCTCGATCTACGTGCTCGGCGCCAACTGGTGGGAGCGCTTCCGAGCTCTCATCGTCTGGCGAGAGTCGTCCGGAGATGCGGTCGGAACCCAGGGGCTGTAGCCCGCGAACTACCCGAGCAAGGGCCAAGGGGCGCTCTCTTCGAGCTCGAACGCAAGCTCGAGTAGCATCCGCTCATGCCCGAGGGCTGCGGCGAGCTGCACGCCGATGGGCAAACCGTCATCGCTCTTGCCCGCGGGCACGGAAACGGCGGGGGTTCCCGAGACGTTCTGGCTCGCCGTGAACGGGAGGAACTCCTCGAGACGCTCTATCGCGACGTCGAAAGGGACGTCGGGCCCCAGATGGCCGATGCGAGGCGGCGGCGTCCCGAGCGTGGGGGTCAACAGTACGTCGATCTCGTCGAACACCGCCTCGTATCGGCGGGCGAACTTGTGGAGGCGCCGAATGGCAAAAGGGACGGTGGGCGCCCGTTCACGGAACCGATTCGAGAGCGCGCGCGTGAACGGCTCGACTCGCGACCCGTCGAACCGTGGGTGAATGACCAGTCGCCCGAGGCGCTGCACCGCGAACGCCATCGTCATCCAGAGTGAAAGAAAATCGTCGGCGAACGCGGGGTCGTACGGGGGGTCGATTTCTTCGACACGGTGACCGTTCTTTTCGAGAAGCTTAGCCGTTCGTAGCACCGCATCGACACACTCGGGCGCGGTGGTGCGTTCCTCGTTCCAGCGAAGGAAATAGCCGATGCGAATCCGACGTCCGGGCCCTTCGACGAGCCCGATCGGCCGAAGCCCCGGCGCGAGCCGATGGCGCTCGGCCTCGTGGTAGAAGGACGCCGTGTCGCGGACCGTACGCGAGAGAACCCCCTGTTGGATGATCTTGACGGGAAGAAGGGCGGCCCCCTCGACGTCGGGGAGTCGCCCTCGGGACGGCTTCAAGCCCACCAGTCCGCAGCAAGAAGCGGGGATCCGAATCGACCCACCCCCATCGTTCGCGTGCGCGAGCGGCACCACGCCCGACGCCACCAGCGCTGCCGCACCCCCCGACGAGCCGCCGGTCGAGGCGTCCGTGTCCCAAGGGTTTCGCGTCGGTCCATAGACGAGCGCTTCGGTGGTCCCGGTCAGCCCAAACTCCGGTGTGGTGCTCTTTCCAAGCATCACGAAACCGAGCTGACGCATGTCCGCGACGAGGTCGGAGTCCTTCTTTGCGTGAGACCTCGGCATCCCCCGAGACCCGAAGATGTGTGGCGCACCCTTCATCGGGTCGGTGTCCTTCACGAAGGTGGGGATCCCCGCGTAGGGGCGACGCTGCGCCTCACCTGCGTGCCTCCTCGCCGACTCGAAGCACGGCGACGCGATGGCGTTCAGCGTCGGATTCACCCGCTCGGCACGCGCGATCGCAGCGTCGACCACCTCGGCCGTGCTTACCTCTCGGCGCTCGATGCGGTTGCGAAGTGAGACCGTATCCGACGCTCCGAGGGCATCATCATCGAACGCGTGGATTCCCGGCACCGCCCAAACCTAGACCGGCTCGTGCCCAAGCGCGAACGCCGGGCGGCAACGACGACGAGACTAATCGATTACCCTGCGAATGAAGGCGCTCAAGCCTTCCAGAACCGGCAGCGGAATCTCGTGGCCCCCACGAAACGGGACCCAGTCCACCTCGAGCCCCGCGTCACGCATCGTACCGCAAAGCTCCACCGCAGCGTCGAACGACAGCATCGGGTCTCGGTCACCGTGGCTCTGCAAGACTCGAAGCCCTCGTCGCGCCTCCATCCCGGCCTGCCACGAGCTGAGCGCCACAGGCGTCCCTGACAAGATCACGAGACCCGCGGTCTCAGCGCCGCGGGCGAACACCGCGTTGCACGCGACCATCGAGCCCTGCGAGAAGCCACCAACGACGAGCTGACGATCCGAAACGCCTAGCTCGGTCTGGAGTTCGGCGAGCATCTCCAGCACCTGGTCGGTCGCCTCCTGCATCCCATCGGGGACTTCGTTCGCGTAGCTCCGCGGCCCCTCGGCCATGGCCTGCTCGGCGTGGGCAAGGTCGAGCATCCACCATGCGCGGGCCCCAGGAAGTCCAGGCACCTCATTGGGCGCCTCTGGAAACGCAAACCGAACGTCTCCCGGCACGTTGAGCACACGCCACAGCCCGACGAGGTCGGTGCCAGGCGCTCCGAAGCCATGCATCAAGACGACCAGCGGCCCATCTCCACCGCCTTCGCGATCCGTACCGCCGGCGAGCCGCACCCGAAGTCCCCCAAAGGTCCGTTCCTGCATGCGGCCGGTTCTAGCAGAGTTCGAAGCGCCCCACTCTTGCCTGGCGTTGGCGTCAGATTTCCTATGCTTTCGGCGACCGCGAAGCGAATCCGGAGCACCCGAACAAATTACGTATGGACGAATGAGGGTGGACCTGGCGGCGAATGCCCACATCCTTAGGGATACCCGGCGCCCTCCGAATGACGCAGCAAGCGAACTCCGATCCTCAGGAATCAAGGGGGCCCATCGCATGGATGGCCCGAAACGGAGTTGCGGCCAACGTCCTGATGGTGGTGCTCATCATGGGCGGCCTGGTGACGCTCGCATCCCGCATCACCAAGGAGGTATTCCCGGACGTCGAGATCGACGTGGTGATGGTGGAGGTGGTGTACCCCGGCGCGAGTCCGGCGGAAGTCGAACAAGGAATCGTGTTGGCCGTCGAGGAGGCAGTCCGCGGCGTGGACGGGATCAAGAAGATCACCTCCCAGGCCGCTGAAGGCTACGCGTCCGTCTGGATCGAGCTTCTCATCGATGCTGACCGGGATCGCGCGCTGAACGACGTGAAGAGCGCCATCGATCGCATCACGTCGTTTCCGGAGGACGTGGAGCGCCCAGCCGTCAGTCTGATCACCAACCGACAGCAGGTGATTTCTTTGCTCATCTACGGTGAAGTGAACGAGGCCACGCTGAGGGCGGTCGCTGAGCGTAGTCGTCGAGAGCTCCTTCGAGATCCCCGCATCACCTACGTGGAGCTCTCCGGCATTCGACCGCTCGAGATCAGCGTTGAGGTTCCGCAGGCCGAGCTGCGAAAACACGACCTCACCATCGATGAAATCGCTGCTCGCATTCGCGCCGCCTCGGTGGAGCTTCCAGGCGGCGGCGTGAAGACCGACGGTGGCGAGGTCCTCCTTCGCGTCACGGAACGCCGCGATCTCGGCAACGAGTTCGGAAGCATCATCTTGAAGGGAGCGGAAGGCGGGACGCAGGTTCGCGTTCGGGACATCGCCGTGGTGAAGGACGGGTTCAGCGAAGTGGATCGGGAAGCCACGTTCGATGGGAAGCCCGCCGTCATGGTCAACGTCTTTCGAGTTGGCGACGAGACGCCGCTGACCGTATCCGCGGCCGCGAAAGAACACGTCGAGAAGCTTCGCACCGAGCTTCCGGAAGGTCTCTCCGCGGCGACTTGGTACGACAAAGCCGAAATGTACGAGGGCCGCGTCGACCTCCTTCTCAACAACGCCCGAATCGGGCTCCTCCTGGTACTCCTGACGCTCGGTCTCTTTCTCGAAGGTCGTCTCGCGTTCTGGGTCACGCTCGGAATTCCGATTTCGTTTCTCGGCTCTCTCATCCTCTTCCCAACGGCCAATGTCTCGATCAACATGATCTCGCTTTTCGCGTTCATCGTGACGCTCGGCATGGTGGTCGACGACGCGATCATCGTTGGCGAAGCGGTCTACAAGAAGAGGAGCGATGGGTTGGCGCCGCTCGACGCCGCGATCGCAGGGGCAAAGGAGGTCGCCGAGCCGGTCATCTTCGCGATTCTCACGAGCTGCGTGGCGTTCGCGCCGATGCTCTTCGTTCCGGGCGTCATGGGACGCTTCTTCCGGGTGATTCCTCTGGTGGTGATCGCCGTGTTGCTGATCTCACTCGTGGAGTCGCTGCTGATTCTTCCGGCGCATCTGGCGCATCCGATGCCCGTTTGGCTGCGGTTCGTCTTAGCGCCCTACCTGTGGGTGATGCGAATGATCGCGAAGCTCGACATGCCGACGCGGCTCGAGCGACACGTGCGCTTCACCTACGTACCGCTCCTCGAGCGAGCGATGCGCTGGCGATACTTCACGCTCGCGCTCGGGCTCGCGATGCTCGTTGCGACGGTGGGCTACGTGATCGGCCGGATTCCCTTCACGTTCATGCCGCGGGTCCAGGGCGATTTGATCACCGCACACCTCCGAATGCCCATCGGCACGCCGTTCGCAGACACCGAGCGCGTGGCTGATCGAATCGCGGATGTGTCACGGTCCATCGTCGCGGACGTCGACTCGGAGCGCGACGGTTCGAGTGTGGCGCGCGGCATTTACCAGGACGTGGGCGCCATCGTGTTCGCGGAAGCATCGAACGCGGGCTCGCAGGCTGCCCACACGGCTTCGGTCGTGACGTATCTCGTCGAAGCGAGCGAGCGCGAGCTCGACACGCAGGCATTCGTTCAAGAGTGGCGACGGCGGCTCGGCGAAATCCCAGGAGTCGACTCACTGGTGTTCTCGTACGAAACGGGCATGAAGCTCGGCAAACCGGTCGACGTCCAGCTCATCCACGACGACGTCGAGAGCATCGAGCTTGCCGCGGAGCGATTGGCCTCGGAGATCGGGTCGTACGAGGGGCTTCGCGACATCGACAGCGGCGTGAGCAAGGGCAAGACACAGATCGACTTCAAGCTGACCGACGCCGGCCGGGCTCGCGGGCTGACGGAGCTCGAGCTCGGAAGGCAGGTCCGCGCGGCCTTTTTCGGCTCGGAGGCCGTTCGGCAGCAGCGTGGCCGCGACGAAGTGCGGGTCTACGTTCGGCTTCCACTCGAGGAACGGGAGTCGCTCTACAACATGGAGGAACTGATCGTGCGCACGCCGAGCGGAAGCGAGATTCCTTTGGCGCAGGCCGCGACGATCGATTGGGGTCAGGCTCATCGCATCATCCGCCGCGCCGATGGACGAAGGAAGCTCAGCGTCACGGCTGATGTGGCAAGCGACGACGACAACGCCAACGAAATCATCGCTCAAATCGAGGCGCGCGAGCTTCCGCAGCTGCTCGCAGACATTCCGGGTCTCGAGTACAGCTTCGGTGGCCGCCAGGAAAGGCAAGACGAGACGCTTCGCTCGTTGGCCACCGGCTATATCCTTGCGCTGGTCGCGATGTTCTCGATGCTCGCCATCGTCTTCAAGAGCTACGGCCAGCCCATCCTGGTGATGTTGGCGATTCCGTTTGGCATCGTCGGCGCCGTGTGGGGTCACGTGATGATGGGCTGGTTCGTATGGGACCACGTGCAGCTGAGCCTCATCAGCATGCTCGGCATTACCGCTCTTTCGGGCGTCGTCGTGAACGATTCCCTGATTCTCATCGTGGCGGTGAATCGGAACCGAGGGCGAGGGATGGGCATCTGGGACGCGGTCGTCGCGGGGTCTGCCCGCCGCTTTCGCCCGATCCTTCTCACTTCGCTGACGACGTTCTTCGGCCTCGTTCCGATGATCCTCGAGACTTCATTCCAAGCGCGGTTCCTGGTCCCGATGGCCGTGTCGCTCGGCTTTGGCGTTCTCGCGGCGACTCCGCTGCTGCTGCTGATGGTGCCGTGCAGCTACCTCGTCCTCGAGGACGCTCGCCACGCAGGCATGAATCTTCTTGCGCGACTGCGTGGACAGCCGTCGATCCCGCCTCCGACGGGCGGACTCGCGCCGGAGCACGGGGACAGCCCCGTGACCGCCGAGTAGCCCCCGGGGAACCTCATGCTGGGCTCCCTGACCGCCAAGACTCAGCCTCGATCGGAGGAGCTCCGACGGCGACACAGGGTTTCCTCGGTGACGTAACCGTACGGAGTCAGGTCACCGAATCGAGTACGACCCGAAGGACGTCTCGACGCGTGACGAGCCCGACGACTCGGTTGTCTTCAATGACGGGGAAGCGTCGGTATTTGCCCTCGGTAAAGCGCGCGGCAACGTCGAGCAGCGCATCGTCCACGCCCACGACCTGCACCTCTTTGGTCATGTAGTCCCCGACCCGACCCCCGCGCTCGTCGTGGTAGATTGCCTGGAGGGCGGCCTCCAAGAGGTCGCGCTCGGTGAGCACCCCGATGAGGGTTCCCTTGCGATCGACCACTGGCGCGCCGGAAATCCGACGCGCAACCAGCACCTTCGCGGCCTCGAGGAGCTCCGTGTCGGGCGAAAAAATCACCGGCTTCGGAACCATGAAATCGCGAACGCGTGTCTTCGAGAGCGGCATCGCTACTTCTTTCGTCTCTTGCAGTCCCCCTGAGCTCCCGACCCTCCGCGCCCGCAAAGGCCACATCCGCCCGGCTGATTCAGGCCGCCACAGCTCCCTCGGATCCCTCCTCGACCCGCGAGAAGGCCCAAGGCCAAGCCCGTGAAGGCAAGCGAGAAAACCACGAAGCTGGCTACGAATATCGTCATCTCAACTCCCGAAGTCATCGAACATGATGTTCTCGTCTGGCACGCCGAGGTCATACAGCATGCACTTCACGGCGGAGATCATCAACGGTGGACCACACAGGTAGTACTCGCAGTCCTCGGGCGCGGGATGGTGCTCGAGGTACTCGTCGAGCGCTACCTGGTGAATGAAGCCCACCGGACCCTCCCAAGCGTCTTCCGAGGTTGGCTCCGAGAGCGCGACCGTGTACGTGAAGTTGTCGTGCTCCTCCGCGAGCCTTTCGAACTCCTCCTCGTAGAACAGGTCCCGCCTGGTTCGTACGCCGAACCAGAACGAGATGGTCCGCTTCGATTTCAGCCGCCTCAGTTGGTCGAAGATGTGAGATCGGAGTGGCGCCATGCCCGTACCGCCGCCGATGAAAACCATTTCGTTGTCGGTATCCTTGGCGTAGAACTCCCCGTACGGCCCTGAGATTGTCACAGTGTCGCCCGGCTTGCGGCTGAAGAGGTACGAAGACACGACGCCTGGCGGAACGTCGTCGCCTGCGCCGGGCGGGGGCGTGGCGATTCCGATGCCCAACATGATGATCCCCTTTTCCTCGGGGTAGTTCGCCATGGAGTAGGCGCGCGTCGTCGGTTCCGTGGTCTGGATCTGCAGGCGCCAAAGGTCGCGGCGGTCCCACTCCTCCCGGTACTCGGGCTCGATGTCAAAGTCCGAGAACCGCGCGTGGAACGGAGGGCATTCGACTTGAACGTATCCCCCCGCACGGAACGGAACCTCCTCGCCCTCCGGGAGCTCCAGGATGATTTCCTTGATGAACGTACTGACGTTCCGCGTCGACTTCACCGTGCACTCCCAATGCCGCACGCCGAAGAGCTCTTCCGGCACTCGAACGCGAAGGTCTTCTCGAACCGCGACCTGGCAACCAAGTCGAACGTGCTCGTTGGCTTCGCGACGACTGATGTGTCCGGTTTCAGTGGGTAGCAGCGGTCCGCCGCCCTCGATGACCTGCACCCGACACTGGCCGCAGGTGCCCTTTCCGCCGCAGGCAGCCGGAAGGTGTATTCCGACATCGGTGAGAGCGCCGAGCAGCTTGCCGCCCGCTTGAATCTCGTAGTCACGGTCGTCGTTGACCACGAGGGCCACCGTACCTCCCGCGGCGAGCTTGGAGCGCGCGACGAGAATGAGTGCAGAGAGCGAGACCACAACTCCCGTGAACACCGAAACTGCGAGGATGATTTCGAACATCGGCCGCCTAGAGTTGAACTCCCGCGAAGGCCATGAAGCCGAGCGACATCAGGCCAACGATGATGAAGGTGATCCCAAGTCCCTGAAGCCCGTCTGGCACATCGCTGTACGCGAGCTTCTCTCGAATCCCGGCGAGACCGATGAGAGCGAGCGCCCAGCCCACCCCGCTTCCGATCCCATAGACCAAACTGTCCGCGACGGTGTAGTCCCGCTGCACCGAGAAGAGCGTCCCACCTAGGATGGCGCAGTTCACCGTGATCAGCGGGAGGTAAATGCCGAGCGCGTGGAACAGCGGTGGAAAGTAGCGATCGAGCACCATCTCGAGAAGTTGCACCATTGCCGCGATGACGCCGATGTAGGTCACGAGCCCGAGGAAGCTGAGATCGACGTCCGGCAAGCCGGCCCACGCGAGCGCCCCCTCTTCGAGCACGTAGTGGTAGAGCAACGTATTGGTCGGAACCGTAATGAGCTGGACGACTACGACGGCTGCCCCAAGTCCAAACGCGGTCTTGAGGCGCTTCGAAACGGCGAGAAACGTGCACATCCCGAGAAAGAAGGAGAGCGCGAGGTTCTCGACGAAGACCGACTTGATGAAGAGCTCGGCGTAGTGGTCCATCAGAGCACCTCCGTTCGGTGAACTTCCTGAATGCGGAACTCCGGCTTCTCGACTTGCTCTGGTTTCCAGGTCCGAACCGCCCAGATGATGAGAGCGATCACGAAAAACGCGCTCGGGGCGAGCAGCATCATGCCGTTCGGCGTGTACCAGCCTCCTTCGGCCTTGGTCGGCAACACCGTGATGCCGAGAAGCGTGCCCGACCCGAGGAGCTCTCGGCAGCTCGCAACGATCAGTAGAATCACGCTGTAGCCCACCCCGTTCCCAATGCCGTCGAGGAAGCTCAGGCCGACAGGATTGTTCGATGCAAAGCTTTCCGTACGACCAAGGACGATACAGTTCGTGATGATCAGGCCGACGAAGACCGAGAGCTGCCGGCTCATGTCGTACGCAAACGCCTTCAGAAACTGGTCGACCAAGATCACGAGTGACGCAATGATCGTCATCTGGACGATGATTCGTATGCTGCTCGGCATGATCTTGCGGATCATGCTGACCGCCGTGTTCGCCAGGGTCGCCACGACCGTGAGCGCCGCCGCCATGTAGAGCGAGGGTAGAAGCGATGTGGTCACCGCTAGCGCGGAACAGATTCCGAGCACGTGAAGTGTGACGGGATTGTCGTCGACGATGGGCTCCAACAGCGCGCGTTTTGCAGCGGATCTCATGAAGATGTCCTTTCGCGAACTTCCTTCAGGTACGGGCCGTAGCCGTGCTCGCCGAGCCAGTACTGAATCAAATAGGTGACGCCGTTGCCCGTGAGCGTCGCGCCCGAGATGCCATCCACTCGGTATGTCGCGTTCGGGTCGTCTTTCGGTACCGAGCCTTTGCCGACCTGGAGCTCGACTTCGCCAGATTCGCCGTACACGCGTTTGCCCCGCCAAAGAGCCTGCCATGCTGGGCTCGCGACTTGGTCACCAAGGCCGGCCGTCTCCGCGTGGGCGTAGAACGTGATGTCCGCAACTGTGTTGGCATCGGCCTCGAGGGCGAGGAAGCCGTACATCGTCGACCAGAGGCCGTAGCCATAGACCGGAAGTATGATCCGCTCGATCGCGTCCCCGTCTTTGACGAGATAGACCAAGCCGACGTTGGGCCGGCGACCGATCCGAGCACGGTCGATTTCGGGCGGGACCTCGACGCTTTGCTCCGGATCCTTTGCGGCGGCTTCCGCGTCGAAGACTGCCGGGTCGATCGTCTCCACATACTCACCGGTTTCGAAATCGACGAGCTTGGGCTCCACTGTCGCGAAAACCGCATCGACGTCGCCTTCGGCATCGAGGAGCCCAGCGACGGCCAAGATGTTTCGCTGAACGTCGAGCCTTTCGTTCTCTACCTGCAGGGGCTTCAAGACGACCGCGGCCGATGCGACCAGCGACGAGCAGACGAGGCTCACCAACAGCGCAACCCCCAGCGTCCTCGCTGCGCTCTCCTTCGTCGGAGCGCTCTCGGGGGAATCGTCGCGTTCGATGGGTCCGTCAGGCACTTCGCCTCGCCCTCCGCTGGATGTTTCGCTGCATCACGAAATAGTCGATTGTCGGTGCGAAGATGTTCGCGAAGAGGATGGCCAGCATGATCCCCTCCGGAAACGCGAGATTGACCACCCGAATCACAACCGTCAGGAATCCAATGAGCAGCCCGAAGATCCATCGACCAGGGTTGGTGTTGCACGCGCTTACCGGGTCGGTCGCCATGAACACCATGCCGAAGGCGAAGCCTCCAAGGACGAGATGCCAGTACCACGGCATCGCGAACATCGGATTCGTGTCGGACCCGATGAGGTTGAACATCCACGCTGTCCCGACCATGCCGAGGAACACGGCCAAAATGATGCGCCACGAAGCGACACCGGTGTAGACGATGAACGCTCCGCCGATGAGACACGCGAGGGTCGAGGTCTCGCCAAGCGACCCCTGGATGGGTCCGAGAAATGCGTCCATCCACGACACACCGCTTGCCTGAAGTCCCGGCACGCCGACTTCTGCTGTAATCGCGAGAGGTGTGGCGCCCGTAACGACGTCGGGAGGCGGAACCCACACGGAATCGCCGGACATCTCGACGGGGTATGCGAAGTAGAGAAATGCTCGGCCGACCAGAGCGGGGTTCATGAAGTTCTTGCCCGTGCCGCCGAAGACTTCCTTGCCGATGACGACACCGAATGAGATTCCAAGCGCGACCTGCCAAAGGGGTGTCGTCGCGGGAAGGATCAGGGCGTACAGGATCGACGTGACTAGGAAGCCTTCGTTGACCTCGTGGTTGCGGATGCCCGCAAACAGAATTTCCCAGAAACCGCCGGCGAGGATCGTCACCGCGTAGACGGGCAGAAAGTAGAGAAGCCCATGAAACATCGCGGACCCGACACTCCCGGGGTCGAAGCCGATCCCAATGACGCTCATCATACTCTCGCGCCAACCCGACGGCGTTTCGAGTGCGAGCTGCTGGATCGCAAGATTCGCCTGCGCGCCCGTGTTCCACATCGCCACCAGAACGCATGGGATGACGCCAATGACGACGAGACCCATCACTCGCTTCAGGTCGATCGCGTCACGTGCATGCGGGGCATGGCGGGCGACGTCGGGTGGCGAGTAGAACAAGTTGTCGACCACCTCATAGACGGCCTGGTAGCTCTCTAACCGCCCTCCTCTCTCGAAGTGGGGGCCGATCCGGTCGAGGGCTTTTCGGAGGGCGCGGATCATCCCTCTTCCTCAATCTGCGCGAGTGTGTCTTCGAGAAACGCGCCGTACTCGTACTTGCTGCAGCACACGAAGGAACAAAGCGCGAGGTCCTCCGGAGCGAGCTCGAGGCAGCCAAGCGCGCGTGCGGATTCAGTGTCGCGGACAATCAAAGACTTGAGAAGAGGTGCCGGAAGGATGTCGAGTGGCATGACGCTTTCGAAGTTGCCGATCGGTACCATCGCGCGAGGACTTCCATGCTGCGAAGTCGTTAGAGGATAACGGTGCCTCTGCGTTCGTAGGCTCGAGGTGAACGCGTTGATCGAGGAGAACTTCGAGAAGCCTGGTGCGAGCCAGTCGAGGAAATGTCGCTCGCGGTCCTCTCGCAGCACGCTGATCTGCACGTCGTGCGGGCCGAGGTAGCGTGCATGCCCTGCGGCGCGACGACCTGAGAGGATCGAACCGGAGATGACCCTGCACTCACCCTCCTCTAACTCGCCGGCAAGTAGGTCCTCGGTGCTGGCGCCGATGCGCGTCGCGATCAGCCGCGGGCGACGAACCACGGGACCGCCGAGGGCGACCACCCGTCTCGTATCGAGTCGGCCTTCGGTGAAAAGCGAACCAATGGCGATGACTTCCTGGTAGTTGAGGTGCCAAACGGTCTTGTAGTCGGTGACCGGATCTAGGAAGTGGATGTGCGTCCCTGGCAGCCCGGCGGGATGAGGGCCCTCGAAGGACACCCGCCGCACGGTATCGATCTTGGGTAGCTCGAAGTGGGCATCCGGCGACTGGCATACATAGACGGAGCCTTCTGTGAGACGGGTCAGGACGGCGACCCCGTCCGCGAACGCTTGCGGGCGCTCGGCGATGATGACTCGTGGATCCGCGGCGAGTGGATTGGTGTCGATCGCCGTCACGAAGATCGCGTGAGGGAGGGACGCCGGTATTGGTATGTTGCCGAACGGCCGAGTTCGAAAGGAGGCCCAGGCGCCGGAACGCTGGAGCTGCGTTCGGACCACCTCGGGGTCGAGATGAGGCAGCGCTGTACGATCGTGCGCCGTGAAGTCGACCTCTTCGTCGCCCTCGAGACGTACGACGATGGTTTGAAGGGACCTTCGCGCGCCCCGGTGAATCGACACCACTTCGCCGGCTCCCGGCGAGACGAGCTTGATCTCCGGATGAGCCTTTGCATGAAGCAACGGCTGGCCGAGCTTCACCATCTCGCCCTCCGCCACTTCGAGCTGTCCCCGGAACGGCGCGTAGTCGGCGACGACTAACCCGACCCACTCCACGCGGTTGCCCTCTTCGATACGCTGCTCCGGCGATCCCGTGATCGGGATATCCAAGCCTCTTCGAATCCTTATGCGCATGTGCCTCCCGGCTCCGGGAGGACCCCAACGTATACGAATGTGATGAGCAGTGGTTGAAAAACCTCGACCGCCGAACGAACGCTCGGAATCGCGCATTGCGTTCGAGGTTCACGAGCCGTGGGTGCTAATTCTGCGTCCACACGGAATGGGATTCGTCGTCGATACGTCACGGTTTCCCGTCGATGGAGAGACACTCACGGCGATAAGACCACCTGCCAGATGCTCTGCATGGCGGAGCACGACTGGTTCGAGAAGCACGCTCAGGTTCCGACCTGGGTCGACGCCAAGACTCCCATCAAGAACCTCTGGCTGACGGGCCAAGACACCGTCACCTGCGGCCAGCCCATCGGCCAAGCCGCAGGCCTCATCAGCGCATTCCGAATGGCGGGCCTGGCCCAAACCGTTCGATACCTGGCGCGCACCCTCCCCCCGATCGTCCGAGCGGTCCGCGCGGAGCGAGAGGCGCAGGTGCCCCTCGCGGCCGACCGCCCGATAGATCGACCGACCTCAGCGCCGAGCGATGTCCCCGCGGTCGAAGACGTCGCCGCCGCCGAGGAGCATCCGCGAGCTTTGCCCCTGCAACCGGTCAGACCATCGCGACACAGGCCGCGCGGCCGGTGAAAAGCTCCGCGTTTCTCGCGAATTGCGCGGTTTGGTCGATAATCGTATGATATTATTGGGGTTTTAGATACCCCGCGTGTCCCTTTTGGGGATGAAGCTCATGGCGCGTTCTGCGAGCGCGGTGATTGTGAGGGAGGGGTTTACTCCGGGGTTTGCCGATACGGCGGAGCCGTCGACGACGAAGAGACCCGGATAGCCGAACACCTCGTGCCGATGATTGATCACGCCGTCTTCGATCGACTCGCCCATGCATGCGCCGCCGAGGACGTGAGCCGTAGACGGCGTTCCGAGGACGGTTTCGGTCAGCATCGTCACGTTCACGCCCTTCACTTTCTTGGCAAACCGCGCGGCCAGCTCGGTCGCTTCCGGCATGAAGGCGCTTGGAGGCGCGCTTCCGTCGTCGAGCTCTGTGACCGGACCTCGCCTGAACCCAGTCAGCACGCTGCGTCCGAGCCGTAGCCGAAGCGTGCCCTCGAGCGAGCGCATGTAGAGGAGGATGAGTGACTGGCGTGCGTGATCGCTCACGCGAAGGGAGCGCACCCATAGCACGGGCTGGCGGAGAAACCCTAGGATCGCTTTCCCGAAGCGAGTCGTCCAGTGCCCGCCCGGCGCGAACGGAAACATCAGAAACCGGATGAAGCCCGAGCCCTTGCCGTATCGAACGGCCTCGAGGTGACTGTGTTCGTCGGTCTGGACGATCGTGTTGATCACCAAGCCCGATGAGAAGTCGTGCGTCTCTTCGGGCGTGATCACACCGATGACCGACTCGTTGTTCGTCCGGATCGAGTCGCCCACGCGCTCCGATAGGTTGGGAAGACCAGCCGGGTCTTCCTTCATGCGAAGCAGCAGCGGGACCGTCCCCATGACGCCACCTGAAAACACAAGGCGATCGCACGTGAATGAAGCTGCCTCTTCGGTATCGAACGAGCCCCGCGTCTCGACCACGTATCCACCCGCAGCGGTCGGCCGAACTGCGGTTACCTCGGACTCCGCGACAATCCGCGCACCGCGCTCCTCTGCGAGGTAGAGGTAGTTCTGGTCGAGCGTGTTCTTCGCCCCGACTCGGCAGCCGGTCGTGCACGCCCCGCAGAAGTTGCACCCGACTCGCTCCGGTCCCTCGCCGCCGAAGTACGGATCCGGGACTCTCTCGTTGGGCGTGCCGAAAAACACGGCGGCCTCCGCGCCTCGATGGTGGTCTTCCCTGCCAATCTCGCGCGCGATCTCTCCGAGGATCTCGTCCGCCTCCCCTCGGATAGGCACCTCGGCGGCCCCAAGCATTCGCTTCGCCGTCGCGTAGTGGGGGCCGAGCTCCTCCCTCCAGTTTGCGAGCTCACCCCACGAGGGCGCATGGAAGAACTGCTCGTCGGGCATCGGAAGCGTGTTCGCGTACGCCAGAGAACCGCCGCCCACGCCTACTCCGTGCATCACGGTCACGTGCTTCAAGAACGACATCTGCATGATGCCCCGAAGGCCGCGGCTGGGGTTCCAGAGCCAGTTCTTGAGGTCGCGGTTGTTCTTGGGGAAATCCTCAGGAACAAAACGCCGCCCGCGTTCAATCACCAACACCCGGTAGCCCTTTTCACTCAACCGTAGCGCGGACACGCTTCCCCCAAACCCGGAGCCCACGATGATCCAATCGTAGTGCGTCCCGCTCATGTCAGCTCCATCCGTCAGGCAGACGACCGCTGGTGTTCGCCAAGTCGCGCAGCCGATCTGCGAGCTCGGGGGGCAGTGCGTCACTTTGGAGGCGCCACGTCCAGTTGTGGCTGTTCGTACCCGGGGTGTTCATTCGATGTTGGCCGTCTAGGTCGAGGACGTCCTGAAGGGGAAGGATGACGGTGCTCGCTCGGGATTCCGACAGCGCGCGAACCAACGCGGGAACGACAGCCGCGTCCTCCGCCGTGCCCAGATAGCGCTGCACCTCGCCAAGCTGGAAGCCCGCCGCTTGGTCGCCGGACTCCGCCCTGTGCTTGAGCGTTTGGTACCAGCCACGCGTGGTGTCGCTGTCGTGCGTTCCCGTGTAGGCGACGCTTGCGGTTGGGTAGTCCTGGGGATGGTGGACGTTCTCTTCGGTGCCGTCGAAAGCGAATTGGAGAACCTTCATCCCGGGGAGCTCGTAGCGGTCTCGGAGGTCCCAGACGTCCTTGCTCACCGAACCGAGATCCTCGGCGATGAACGGCAGACGCCCCTCCGTCTCCCGTAGGGCGTCGAAGAACTTGTCCCCAGGCGCCGGGACCCAGGAGCCGTCCATCGCGGTTTCGGACTCAGCGGGAATCCGCCAATACCGGGCGAAGCCGATGAAGTGGTCGAGGCGGAGGATGTCGAAGAGCTCGAGCTGACGGCGAATGCGCTGCGTCCACCATTCGAAGCCCGTTCGTTCATGTTCGTCCCAGTCGTAGAGCGCGTTGCCCCACCGCTGGCCCTGTTCCGCGAAGGCGTCCGGCGGAGCGCCGGCAACAAACGTTGGGCGGCCCGCGTCGTCGAGCAAGAACGAATCCTGATTCGCCCAGACATCCGCGCTTTGATGCGCGACGAACATCGGAATGTCTCCGACGATTCCGATGCCCTTTTCGTTGCAGTAGCGTTTGAGCGCCTGCCACTGTCGATCGAACAAGAACTGCTCGAACGCGAGATACTCAATTCCCTCGCGCAGCTCGTTTCGCGCCGCGCGCATGGCGTCAGGATCGTGTTTGACGATGTCCGCCGGCCACCGCGTCCAGTCCGTCGTGCCGTAGAGCTCAGAGAAGGCGGAAAAGAGCCCGTAGTTCTCGAGCCAGGCTTTCTCGCGCGCTTTGAACTCCGAAAAAGGCTCGGACCAGAGACGGCGATTCTCCAGAAACACGCCATACGCGTCTCGGAGAAGCTTCGCGCGGAGCGGGTGCGAGCGTTCGAAGTCGGCCTTCCAATCGGTCGACCTCGAGGGCAGACCCTCTAGAGCGTCGGGCTCCAGCAGGCCGTCCTCCACGAGAAGCTCCGGGGAGACCATCAGCGGCTCCGTCGCAAAGGAGGCGATGCTCGAATACGGTGAGTGTCCTTCGCCAATCGGGTTGAGCGGAAGAGTTTGCCACCACGCTTGGCCCGCGTTCTCGAGGAAATCGGCGAAGGCGTAGGCCGAACGGCCGAGGTCGCCGTTGTACGGTCCGCCTGGCAGGGATGTGATGTGCAAGAGCAGCCCGCTCCGTCGCGGCATCTCCATGCCCTTCACGCCTCCCTTCGATCGGCGAGGAGCAGCACCACCGAATGCGGCTTCACGGGATACTCCAAGCCGGTCACCAGCGGAGCCTCTTTCGGATCGCAAAAATCTCCCGGCGACTCCCGGTACGTGTCGATGAGCCGACGCCAGTGGGTGGCCGCTTTCTCGGGAAACGAAGGAAGCTCAAACGACAGCGGCTCCGAGTATGCGCTGATCATGAAATGCCACCACGAACGCCGGCCTTCGATCGTGAACGCGAGGCTATGGGAATGCTCGGCCAAATCCGGTTTGTCGAGCTTCACACCGTGCCAATGGACGGTCGTCTCTTGCAGCAACTCCGTGAGCGTCAGACCTCGATCTTCAAAAGGAAGACTCAACCGAAATTTGACGAGCTTCTGCACGAAGCGATGAAGATCGGCGTGCTCGTCGAGGAGGCCCCAGTCGAACCAACTCAGGTCGCTGTCGTGACAGTAGGCGTTGTTGTTGCCGTGCTGCGTGCGGCGGGCCTCGTCTCCCATGAGAATCATGGGCACGCCGAGCGCGAGAAGATTGGCGGTGAAGAAGTTCTTGATCTGCCGAGCCCGAAGTTGCTCGATTTCAGGATCGTCCGTTTCGCCTTCCACGCCGCAGTTCCAGCTCACGTTGTGATTGGAGCCGTCCTGGTTCTCTTCCTGGTTCGCCCAGTTGCGTTTCTTCTCGTACGAAACGAGGTCATTCAGCGTGAAGCCATCGTGGCACGTCACGAAGTTCACGCTCTGCTCGGCTTCGCGCGGCCGATGACCGTAGATGTCGGGGCTCGCAAGAAATCGCGCCGCCAGCTCGCGCACGTGTCCCCGATCCCCACGGAGAAATGCGCGAACATCGTCGCGAAAGCGACCGTTCCACTCCTTCCAGTGGTCACCGAAGAAGTTGCCCACTTGGTAGAGGCCTGTGGCGTCCCACGCCTCCGCGATGAGCTTGGTCCCGCTCAGTACCGGGTCGGTTTCGATATCCCAAAGGACGGGCGGGTTCGCGACCGGCTTACCCTCGATGTCGCGCGAGAGCACCGCGGCCAAGTCGAAACGAAACCCGTCGACGTGCATCTCCTCGACCCAGTAGCGAAGGCTATCGAGAATCATCCGCCGCACCACGGCGTGGTTCGCATTCAGCGTGTTCCCACACCCGCTGAAGTCTGCGTAACGCGCACGATTGCCGGGTTCGAGGATGTAGTAGCCGCGATTGTCGAGCCCTTTGAAGCACTGGATCGCACCCGTCTCGTCGCCTTCGGCCGTGTGATTGTAGACGACGTCGAGGATCACCTCGATGCCCGCGCGATGAAGCGCCTTCACCATGTCCCGGAACTCGTCGATCACGCCTAGCGGGTCGTCGCAGGAGGCGTAGCCGGAGTGTGGAGCGAAGAACGACACCGGATTGTACCCCCAGTAGTTGGTCAGACCCGGCGGCGCCTCCTGGGGGTCGAACTGAAACACAGGAAGAAGCTCGACAGCGGTGACTCCAAGGCCCTGAAGGTGTGGAATCTTCTCGATGAGCGCTGCGTACGTGCCGGGCCGCGCCGAGGTGACGCCGGAGCTCGGATGCCGTGTGAACCCTCGCACGTGCATCTCGTAGATGACGGTCTTCGCCCAAGCGTGATTCGGGGGCACATCGCCCTCCCAGTCGTAGCGACTCGGGTCCGCAACCACACTCTTCATCGAGGTGGAAGCATTGCCACCCGGGCGCCGCGCCGCTTGTCGATCGTAGGTGCGGGGAACGGCCACGCTCCGGCCATACGGATCCATCAGCACCTTGTGGCAGTCGTAGCGGTGCCCATGCTCGGGTTCGTCCGGGCCAAACGCTCGGTACGCGTAGAGCTGTCCGGGCTCGAGGCCCGGCACGAACGCATGCCAGTAGTGAAACGTCCGCTGGTTCCGCAGCGGGTCAAGGGCGATCACTCGCGAGGGACGCTCATCCTCGGCCCGATCGAACAGCAGTAGCTCGATCCCGTCTGCATGCTTCGAGTAGACGGCGAAGTTGACGCCTCCTGCCCGAGGCGTCGCACCCAACGGATAGCTTTGGCCGGGCTCAACGTCGTCGGCCAAGGTCACTCCCGATGGCATGAGAACTCATCCACACCGGCGGAAGCATAGTGCAACGGGCCAAATGGGCGATACGTCGTTCACTCCACGGGAAACAGCACGAACACGAGCAGGTCCCAGAGCAGGTGGGCGATCAGCGGTGCCGCTAGCCCCTTCGACCAGGCGCGAAGCCCGCCCCAGACGAGTCCGCAGGCGAATGCGACGAAGACGAGCAGGGGCGACCGAAACGCAACCTGTGGAAGAACGTAGATGGTGGCCGCGAGCAACACGGCGCGCGCCGGGCTCATGCTGCGCGAGAACAAGTCCAGGGCAAGTCCCCGCCAGACCCACTCCTCGGCAGTGACTACGAGGACGAGGACGGGAAACGCCCACACCGGGCCAGGGGGCTGACGAAGAAGCGCGTAGAGCTTCGGCACCTCCACCGAGATCGCCGGCACCAGCTCGGAGCTGGGCGGATACAGAGTCCAGGTCGCGATGGCCATGACCGTACCCACCAGCAGACCCGCGACCACGCTCGAGCGCGTCATGTCTTGCTTACCGATCCTGGGCGGGTTCGGAAGCCTACGCAGAAGCAGCATCGAGACGGCGGCCGCGGCGCCAGTCCCTACCCAGATGTTGAGATTCTCCCGGAGGCCCATCGCGACGCAAAACGCGGTCACGCAGAGCGCCAGGACGACGCGTTCCATTCGCTCGGTGGAGGCCACTCAGCCCTCACCCTGAACGCGAGCGCGCATTCGTGTGACGAGCTTGGAAGTCGGGACGCGGTCGGCGACTTCATCCTCGAGCGCCTGGTAGACCGCAGTCTGAAACGGGGCCGGCTGTTCGTCCTCGAGCTCGTCCCAAATGATGCGACCAGTTGGGTCGAGATCGCTTTGCAATCCCTGCACGAGCTCTCGTGCCAGAGCGAGGTCTGCCCGTGTGACGAGAGCGATCCAATAGCTTGACAGCGTCGGCGTGATGACGGGAACGCCCACCAGCCGAGGGTCCTTGCCCATGCTCTTCGCGACGCGCGCCAGAAAATCCGCATGGGTCATACGCTCTGGTCCCGGTAAATCGAACCAGGCACTGCCTTCGAGCGGCAAGTCGAGCGCTCGGACGATCGCGAGCACCACGTCCTCGATCCAAACCGGCCACGACGAGAATCGAAGCCAACGCGGAAGCAACATCGCAGGAAGACGCGCCGCGAGGTCACGAACCATCATCCACGAGCTGCCGCCAGCCCCGATGATCAACCCGCAGCGAAGCTCGATGGTCGACACGCTTCCGCTCCGCAGTATCTCGCCGGTTCGCAGTCGACTCTGCAGGTGCCGGGACGGTCGTTCCGCCGGCGCAACACCGCCCACATAGACGATCCGCCGCACCCCCTGACGCTCGGCTGCTTCGAGAAACGCCTCCGCGGCGCGGGCCTCACGCTCGGGGTAGTCCTCCGAGTCGTCGATCGAATGGATGAGGTAGACCGCCGCGTCGCACCCCTCGAGCGCGGGCAGCAGCGTCGCTTCGTCTTCGACGTCGAGATGTACCCATCCCGGCTCAGCCGACCGCGCCCTGTTCCGTGTCGCTCGACGAACGTTCCAACCGGTCACCTCGAGCGCCGCGTCGAGATGGCTTCCGACGAACCCGGTCGCGCCGGTCAACAGCACGGTGACCGGAGCGGACGCGCTAGTGGATGAGCTCGGCATTCAGTGGGGTATGGGGGCGCGGGTCGTGTCTAGCAAGCCCAGGTTCGTCGAGGGCCAG
>CBFCWN010000062.1:0-24114 GCA_965601515.1 uncultured Myxococcales bacterium
GATTGCGATCGACCACGAGGCCGCAGCCTGGTGCATGGGTCAGCCATCCGACGCGCCCATCGTGCGTTGGCCTTCCACGCCGTACCGCGTGCTCGCGCGGGCTGCGCTCCAGTCGGCGGAGGTCTGGTGGCGTACCTCGATCGTGCTCGACCGAGCGCTCCACCATGCGGTCCTCCCCTACAGCAACCGGTCGGCCGCTGAGATAGCCGAAGCGTTCTCCGAAGGGCGAGACTCGCTCGACGGCGAAGAGCTCGCCGGGCTGCTCTGGTGTCTCGAGAAGGGGCCACCGACGCGTGCCAACGTGCGGTAGCCTTGACAGGGAGCAAGCAACCGATGGGCGAAGAGATCGAACGCAAGTTCCTCGTGAAAGAGCAGTCGTGGCGGGAGCGCGCGAAGGGCACCGTGTTTCGGCAAGGTTTTCTATCCACCGAGCCTGAGCGTACTGTTCGTGTCCGAGCCGCAGGGGGTCGCGGAACACTGACAATCAAGAGTAAGAGCGTGGGCGCGCGTCGTGCGGAGTACGAATACGAGATTCCGCATTCCGACGCGGAGGAAATGCTCGACACGCTTTGCGCGCGACCACTGATCGAGAAGGTACGGTACGTGCTCGAGCACGGCCAACACACGTGGGAAATCGACGTCTTCGAGGGCGACAACGCAGGGCTGATCGTCGCGGAGATCGAGCTTGGTGCCGAAGACGAAGCGTTCGAGCGTCCGTCCTGGCTTGGCGACGAAGTCACCGACGACCCACGGTATTTCAACTCCAACCTGGTGAGTCACCCCTTCAAGGATTGGCGCCAATGAAGCTTTGCAAGGCCGTCGCGGCTGGTCTACGACGACCGGATGGAGTTTCCGCCGTGCGGCCTCTATCGCACTCTACAGACCATCGGGTCGATTGAGGCAAATCGACTCGTGTACTTCCACAACCATGGAAACCCAGGTCCGGGGCTCTACCTGCCGCGAGCCTGGACGCACAATCGCGCAGAGTTTCACGAGAAGGGTCAGACCCTCGACGATCCGGGGCTCGTACGCTTCTTGGAACCGGTGCCTCGCGAAGGGTTTTACCGTGTCGAGGAGGCTTTTGATTGCTGCGAAAAGAAGTGCCGCCACTTCGATGAGGACGCGCTGATTCAGCTTGGATACAACGCGAACGCCGAGCCGATTCTCTTCGTCCCTGAGCTCGTAGACGCGATCCTGGCCATTCCGGCGCAGGGCTGGAAGACCTCCCTCGAAACCGCTCGGAAGCTCCGCGAGCTCAAGATTCCCACGTCGAAGCCCGCAGTCGGGCCGCCGCAATAGTGTGAGCCTGCTTACTTTTATTCGGTGATCTCGGCTGCCTATACTGAACGCCAGGATCTCTATGGGGTGGTCGACGAAAATCGTGCGCGGCGTGCGCAGCCTCGCACCTCCCTCGACGGACGATCGTTGGGGAGCACTGCTCGTCCCACGCGAGATCGTGGAGAACCATCCACGTGCGCAGGACCGGGCGTTCCTTCTCGTCCGTTACACCGTGGTGGCGGCAGTCGTCACCGTCCTGTTCTCGCCGTACTTCTTCTTCTACCTGAAGCTTCCCTACACGCTTTTGACGAACGTGCTGTATGGGCTGAGCCTGGGCGCGACGCTCGTGATCCTGAAGCAAACGCGCTCCGTCCGCATCGCCGCAAACTGGACGCTGAGCTCGGCTCTCGTCGTGCTGCTGTTCCAAGCCTGCACGCTTGGGGGCGTGTCGTCCCTGGCGTATCCGTGGCTGGCTGTCACGCCGGTCGCCGCAATGCTGCTTCGCGGGGTTCAGGGCGGTGCTCGTTGGACCATCGTCGGTGTGTCTGCCGTCATCGGCGTGGGTGTCGCTGAGAACTTCAGCCTCTTGCCGAACACACCGGGAATGAGCGGGACCGCACGTGGCGCGACCACCGTAACGATCGCTTCCCTCACCGTGACGCTTGGCGCGCTAGCGTGGCTTGCGGAAAGCCGCGCCGATGAGCTCCTGCGCGACCTCAAGCGCCAGAAAGAAGTGTTTCAGGAACGCTCGGTTCGCGATTGGCTCACGGGCCTTGCCAACCGTGCGCTGCTCACCGAGTGCTTGATCCAGAGCTGGGAACGAGCGCGACGGCACGGCCCCCGAGGCGCACTCTTCTTCATCGACCTCAACGACTTCAAGCGCGTCAACGACGAGCACGGCCACTCAGCCGGTGACCAGGTGCTCCGGGACGTCTCCATGCGACTTCAGGACACGGTGCGTTCGTCCGATTTGGTCGGGCGCATCGGCGGCGACGAGTTCGCGATGATCATCGAAGGCGTCGAGAGCCACACCGACGTCGGCGCTCTCGCAGACAAGATCTCCGACGTGCTCGAAGAACCGATCGAGCTCAAGGGCGAAGAGATTCGGGTAGGCGCCAGCATCGGCGTCGCATTCTATCCCGACCGGGAGTGCCATTTCGGCGACCGGATCACCCTTCCAACCGTACCGCCTCAAGGGCTGTCGGCGAAGGGCGAGGTCGACCACGAGTCGGTCCGCCGCCTCCTCGAAAAGGCCGACAGCGCGATGTACACCGCCAAGCGCAAAGGCCTTCGATTCTGGGTGCACGAGCACGCTGCGGACGAGACCCTCCCGAGCACGACGACCTTCCTGAGCGAACCGCCCCCAGCGGCTTGAGCCCACACCCAGGAGACAGTGCCACTGTTCGTGGTCCCCTGAAGAGGGATTGTGGACTGTCCCTTTCTGGGGTTTCAATCCCCCAATGCCCGGGTACGACACCTCGGACATCCACAACGTCCTGTTGGCCGGACATCGGTCGGGTGGGAAGACCACGCTCGCGGAGGCATTGTTGTTCCGCGCAGGCGAAACGAGTCGCAAAGGATCGGTGGAAGCCGGGACGTGTGCGAGCGATTTCGAGAAAGAAGAGCGCGAGCACCATCACTCGGTGTACTCGGCGCTCCTTCACGCGACTCACCGCGGCAAGCGCATCAACATTCTCGACCTGCCGGGCGCTCCGGATCTGATCGGTCAGGCCATCGCGTGTTTACCAGCCGCCGAAACGATGATGCTGGTCATGGACCCGGAGGCCGGCGTCGACAGCATGAGTCGGAGACTCGTGAAGCTTGCGCATGAGCTCGACCTGCCGGTCGCTATCATCGTCAACAAGCTCGACGGCCACGTCAGTCTTCTCAGCAGCTTCTTGAGCGAGCTCAAAGAAGTGTTTGGGCGAGGCTGCCTTCCCATCAATCTTCCTTCGAAGGGAGGAACCGAAGTCGTCGACTGCCTGCTGAACGGCGAAGGCGAAAGCGACCTAGGCCCTGTGACGGGTTTTCACACCGAGCTCCTCGACCAAATCGTCGAGCTCGACGACGCACTGATGGAGCGATACCTCGAGGGCGAGGAGCCAAACTACGAAGCGCTTCATGAGCCGTTCGAGGTTGCGATGGATCGGGCGCACGTCGTGCCGGTGTGCTTCACGGACGCGGTCAACGGGGTCGGCGTCGAGGCGCTTCTCGACGTGATCATTCGGCATTTCCCGAGCCCACCTGAAGGGAACCGGCGTCCGTTTTTCATCGGTGAGGGCGACGACGAGATTCAGTTCATCTACGAGGACGACCGCGACGCGCCCCTGCTCGCTCACGTCTTCCACGTCACGACCGATCCGTATCTCGGCAAGCTCTGCTTTTTTCGGGTGTACCAGGGGACCGTAAAGAGCGGCGACCAGCTGTTCATCGGCGCCGGGCGAAAGCCGGTTCGCCTGAGCCATGTCTTCCAGCTTCAGGGCAAGGAGCGTGTGGAAAGCAAGGTCATCATCGCAGGGGACATGGGCGCCGTTGCGAAGATCGACGACCTGCACCTCGGCGACGTGCTTCACGACGACCACTCCCTCGATCACGTCCACCACAAGGCGCTTCCCTATCCGGTTCCGCTCCATGCGCTTGCGGTGGTCCCCAAGACTCGCGGCGACGAAACCAAGATCAACGACGTGCTTCACCGTATCCGCGAGGAGGACCCAACGTTCGAAGCGCACTTCGACAACGAGACCCACGAGCTGGTGATCCACGGACTCGGCCAGATGCACCTCAGTCTCGTGCTCGAGCGCATCGAGAACCAGGGCGTGTCCGTCGACTCGAAGCCACCGAAGATCGCGTATCGAGAGACCGTCCAGGGAAAAGCGGAAGGCCACTACCGTCACAAGAAGCAGAGCGGCGGTGCGGGTCAGTTCGGAGAGGTCTACCTTCGCATCGAGCCGCTCGAACGCGGGTCAGGCTTCGAGTTCGTCGACGCCATCGTGGGGGGCGTCATCCCGAAGAG
This sequence comes from uncultured Myxococcales bacterium, assembly GCA_965601515.1. Classification (GTDB taxonomy): domain Bacteria; phylum Myxococcota_A; class Polyangia; order Polyangiales; family Houyiibacteriaceae; genus SG8-38. Next base: position 4,292 of record CBFCWN010000062.1, read on the forward strand.
CTTCATGCCGGCCATCGAAAAAGGTATCCGCGACATCATGCGCAAGGGCATCGCGGCGGGCTACCCCGTGGAGGACGTGCGCGTGACGGTGTACGACGGGAAGACTCATTCGGTCGACAGCAAAGAGATCGCGTTCAAGACGGCTGGCAAATTCGCGTTCAAGGACGCCTTCATGAAGGCGCGGCCCACGATCCTCGAGCCGGTCGTGCGGGTCGAAGTCACCACGCCTGGGAACTCGCTCGGGTCGATTACCGGCGACCTCTCGAGCCGACGCGGAAAGGTCTACGGCACCGACACGATGGGAAGCGGAACGACCCTCGTCAAAGCCGCGGTGCCGCTCGCTGAGATGATCGAGTACGAGCCGGCGCTCAAGAGCATGACCAAGGGACGCGGCAGCTTCACGATGGAGTTCAGCCACTACGACCCGGTGCCCGAGCGCGTCGCCAAGGAGCTCGCCTCGCGGCACAGCGAGGCCTGACGCGCGACTAAGCGACCGGAAACCAGCGCACGATCTTCGAGAATGCGCCGTACTTGTCGGCGAAGTGGGCACGCCCTCCTCGGACTGCCCGCGCCTCGGAATGCCAGCACGACGACACCACCTCGTGTATTCGCTCCCTTGGGTAGGTCTGACTCGCGCGGACGCGCAGGTCCCGGGGGAGCTCCCAAGCGCGAAGGCCGGCCAAGTCCGCCATCGCGCCGGCCTGAAGGTAGAACCCGAGAACGCTGTCTTCTCGTTCGAGCCCCGGCGAGATGTGCATCGTGATACCATCCATCACGTCGAGGGTTCGTGCGTCTGGCAGATTCGCGCGAGCGGCAGCCGAGTGGGCCGCTTCGGCGCTTCGGTACGTGAAGCAGCGGCCAGGATCGATGTGCTCGAGCCCCACGTCGTGCACGAGCGCCCCAGCGTAGAAGAGCTCTGAATCGAGAGCGGCGCCGTCGATCTGTGCGAAGGCCATACCGAATACCCACGTGCGGTAGCCGTGATGAAGCATGGCGCTCGACTGGACCTCCGCAGCCTCGGTCTCAACCTCGGCGCCAAACGTCGAATCTGGAGCCGTTGGCCAAAGCTCTTCTGCCCCGAACGAATGGCGAGGCGCGGTCCTCAGCGCGAGCTTCGCGCGGTCAGAGGTAAACGCTCCGAAGGTGGCGGCCAGCGAGGGAAGCGCCTTCGCCCGCTCACTCGCGGTCATGATCCCTTTGGTGGCCTCAACCCAATGCCAAGAACCGAAACGCGGACTCGACTCGGCGAGCGTTCCACTCATTCACGAGCGTTACGCCCGCCCCGGTGTCGACGCAAACCGACTACTGGGTGCTTGCGCCGCCGGCACCGCCCGCACCGCCTTCGCCGCCGGCGCCGCCCGCACCGTCGTGACACTCGTCGGGCGAAAGCTCGAGCTCGTAGGCCGCACCGTCATCGATGGCTTCCCGTCCGCTTTGGTCGTGCGGAACGGTGACGACGCATTCGCCTTCAGTCGAGTTCCCCGCGTCATCGACGGCGCGCCAACCGAGACGATACACGCGACCGTTGCTGGGGCCCTGGCGCTCGGAACGGAGCTGGACTTCGTTGCACGCCAGAATGATGTCGGGCTCGGTGTTGCCGTCGCCGTTGGCGTTCACCGGTTCATCACTGGTGGCGTAGGAGAACGTCACCTCGACGTCGTCGCCATCACAACGGTCTTTCACGCAGTCTGCGCCGGTGATAGTCCGAAACTTGTGGTTCGGCGGCCAGAGCTCGATCGCCTCGGCGACCGCTTCGGGCGCTTCCGTATCCTCCACCGTCAGCGTGGCCTCGCAGAGGACCTCGCCCGGCTCCTCGGAGTCTTCGTCGACCTCGGCGCGAATGACGATGTCGTGCTCGCCAACCTCGAAGGGGCCCTCGTCGTCGAGCGTGTACTCGAGGTCTTCACAGCCTTCGGGACGATCGTCCGGAGGCGTGAAGAGGATCAGGTCCGGATCGGCGACGCCGTCCTCGCACTCGACGGTGAGATCGTCAGGACAGACCCATGCCTCGGGAATCACCGCAATCCCGCCCGCGCCGCCGGCGCCCTCGACGCACTCTGCCTCGAGTCCGCCCTTGGCCGGTCCGCTCGAGTTGTCAGAGGTCGTGCAGGCGACGAAAAACACCGCAAAGGGAAGAACGAAAAGGGTACGCGTGGAGGTCATGCGCGCAGGTTGGCAGGCCCAAGGGGTTAAGACACCTCTTTCTGCATCTTCGGTGAAGCCATTCGTTCACTCACAGCGGAAAACTCAGCCACCTACGAGCGGCGGGTGTCGTCTCCCACGAGTCGCCGGAGCTTGTCCGGATTGCGAACGACGTACACGGCCGCGATCCGCCCATCCTCCACCTCGAACGCCATCGTCTGAATCGGCTTCCCCGCGTCCTCGATCACGAATCCCGGGCCGCCGTTGACCGTCTCCTCGTAGATGCGCGCACCCGAGGAAAGCGGGAACTTCTTGAACACACCGAGCACGAAACGAGCGACGCGGTCGGCGCCGTGGATGGGACGAAGGGCAGAGACGACTTTGCCCCCGCCGTCTGGAAACAGCACCGCGTCGTCGGTTAGGACGCGATGAAGCGCGCTCGTGTCCCCGCTCAGCACCGCCGCACCGAAGGCCCGGACGAGCCGAGCGTGCTCTTCGCTCGACGTTCGGTTGTGGGGTCTCGAGCTTCGAACGTGTGTTCGCGCGCGCGACACGAGCTTGCGGCAGGCGGCTTCGCTGCGACCGAGCGCCTCGGCGACCCCCGCGTAGTCCGCATCGAACACGTCGTGGAGCAGGAATGCGGCACGCTCGAGCGGCGAGAGACGCTCGAGCGCCATCAGTAGAGCCATCGAGACATCCTGAGCAAGCTCTGCGGCGCTATCGATCGCCATGGCACCCTCTCCAACCACCGGCTCGGGAAGCCACGGCCCGACGTACATCTCGCGTCGCACCCTTGCCGACTTGAGAAAGTCCAAGCTGAGGCGCGTCACCGTCTTTGAGAGAAACGCCTTTGGATCCCGCACCGAGGTGCGGTCGGTACGCTTCCATCGAAGGTACGCCTCCTGCACGATATCTTCCGCATCCGCGGTGGAGCCCGTCATTCGGTAGGCCATCGCCGTCAAATGCGGCCGATGCGCATCGAAGTCGCGAGCGTCTCGATCGGTCAAAAGGCCTCCCTTGGCGTCAGCACCGCTTGGCCGCCGACTTGTACGACGGAACAAGTGTGCCCGTAGCCGAGAGCGTACTTCAAGGTCGGGTAGAGACGGGAGGACAGCATGGCGAACGCGAGAGACAGAAGTCCTTTTCGCCCCCACTTCGCGACGATCTCGCGGCGCAGCGGATCGGCGGCCGCGTCGCGACCGAGGGATGCGCGTGTGAACTCGGCGCTTAGCCGAACGTCGTCCGAAAGCTTGTCGAACTGACCCGACACGACAGCGCGAATCACATCGGGATCTTGTTCATCCCTCTCGGCCATCGTCGCAATCAGCTGCGTACATGGACCGCAGTCCTCGAGGCGCATCGACACCAGACGAGCGGCGTACCAGACGTCTTTGGGGACGCCCTGGCGAAAGGTGCCAAGCGCGGTCGCCTTGTGAAACAGCAGCATCGCCTTGGGACTGATTTCGAGTACGTCGCGCGCGTAGTCCATGTCGTAGTCGTACTCTCGTTCGAAGGCGTCGAGCTTTCGATGAATGATGAAGGACAGCATGAAAATCTCCTTGGTTTCGCCCCGTTGGGGCATCCGAACCGTAGACGAGGCGGCACTCGCGCCTGTGACGTCGAATTGAAGGTCAGTCCGCGGGAGGCAGAAGATCGGGGTGGCTGCGAGCCTGGTGGACATGAGAAGGGCGGCTATGGTCAGGAGCAGCAGGCAGGTCGTGGAAGCGGTAATCAACGACGACGAGACCCGATGGAAAGCGCTGGTTTCCCGGGACGAGGCTGTGGGCGACGCGTTCGTCTACGCGGTTCGAACGACGGGCATCTTCTGCAAACCCGGCTGCGCCTCGAGGCGCCCGCGACGCACGAACGTCGAGTTTTTCGATCGCGCCGCCGACGCAATTCGAAGTGGCTACCGTCCGTGCAAGCGATGTAGGCCTCTCAGCGCGGACACGCGCACGAACACACTCGAACGAGCGTGCGCGATGCTCAGCGGAGATGGCGCCGCGCCGAACCCCGAGGTGGCGCGGTCGCTCGGCATGAGCCCGTCCTACTTTCAGCGTATGTTCAAGAAGCACTTGGGGATCACGCCGCAGCAATATCGGCGTCGAGTGCTAGCGGAAGCCGGACGATCTGCGCTACGTCAGGCAGGCTCGGTGACGGAGGCCGTCTACGCGGCGGGGTACTCCTCGAGCAGCCGGTTCTACGAGGGAGTCGGTCGAGAGCTCGGGATGCCTCCATCGACGGCATTGCGCGGTGGCGTCGGTGAAACGATTCAGTACTCGACCTCCTCGTGTTCGCTCGGAGCCGTTCTGGTGGCGTGGACCGCGGTCGGAATCTGCGAAGTCTCCCTCGGCGACGATGGCAATACGCTCGCGCATCGACTGCGGTCCCATTTTCCAAAAGCAGCCCTCGACCGTTGCGATCCCTCGCCCGAGATCATCGACGTAATCGAAGCTGTCGGCGGCGGCGCACAGCTCGATCTGCCGCTCGATCTCCGCGGGACCGCCTTTCAAGAACGCGTCTGGCAGGCGTTGATGGCCATCCCCAGCGGGGAGACTCGGACATACACGGAAATCGCCGAAGCGCTGGACGTCCCCTCCGCGACTCGCGCGGTCGCAAACGCATGCGCGAAAAACAGGCTAGCGGTCCTCGTGCCGTGTCATCGCGTCGTCCGGAAAGACGGTGGAATCGCCGGATACCGATGGGGCATGGAGCGAAAGCAGCAGCTCATCGAGCGTGAGGCCGAAGCGGTTGAAAAGCGGTAATCTGCGGCCAAACTCCGCTCGATGCGTAGCGAACCGAAGGATGTGAAGCGGCACGTCGTGGCGTGGGGATGCGTGGCGCTGGCCACCACGCTCGTCGCGTGCGCCGCGAACCCAAGCGCGAGACGGACGCGCCGGGTGATGAGCGAAGAAGAGGAGATCGAGCTCGGCAAACAGGCCGCGGCTCAGGTCGAAATCGCGATGGGTTTGGCGGGAAGCGAAGAGCTCAACGCCTACGTGTCCGAGATTGGGCAGCGGCTGGTGAAGCACTCGTCTCGCAGTCATATCCCACACGAGTTTCACGTGGTGGACATGAAAGAGCCGAACGCGTTCGCGCTCCCGGGCGGGCACATCTACGTCTCTCGCGGTCTGCTCGCGATCATGAACAGCGAAGACGAGCTGGCGGCGGTGCTGGGTCACGAGATTGGTCATGTCGCGGGACGTCACGCCGCGCAGCGGCAGGCCAAGAGCCGTGGCTGGATCCCTCTGCAGATCCTTGCTGGCCTTGGCGGCGCCGCGGCATCGGTGGTCTCGCCAGGCCTCGGAGGCGCCGTGGCGGGTGCAGGGCAGCTCCCCGCGTCGTTGGCGCTCGCCAGCTACAGCCGAAAGCAGGAGGACGAGGCCGACCGACTCGGCCAACAGTACGTCGCCGCGGAGGGATGGGACCCCGCAGCGATTTCCGACACGATGGACGCGCTCAGCCGCGAGCAGGAGCTGGCCGGTGGCGGCGACCCTGCCAAGGGGAGTTTCTTCGACACGCATCCCACCACTCCGGACCGAGCACGCAAAGGACGCGAATACGCGGAAACACTCAAGGTCGCAGTCCCAGACCCGATCGCGGCCGACCGCAACACGTTTCTCGAGATCCTCGACGGCTTGGTTCTCGGCAACTCCGCCAGTGCCGGCGTCTTTCTCGACAACCGTTTCGTGCACCCTGACCTCCGATTCGCAATGACCTTCCCCAAAGGCTGGCAGACACAGAACTCGCCACTGGCGGTTCTTGCGCTGCCCGAAGATCAGTCCGCGCTAATGGCGCTGCAGCTCGCTGGCGAGGGTGACGATCCCAATGTCGCCGCAGACCAGATCGCCGAAAAGGTGGCGCTCTCGAGTCGTAGCGAGACCACGATCCATGGGTACCCCGCGGTAACCGCAGCTGCTTCGGTCGCAGAGCGGGGGCAAGAGATCTACGTCGCGCTTGCGTGGATCGCGAAGGACGGGCTCGTGTACCAGATTCTCGGAGCGACCTCCTCCGCTGCTTGGAGCCAGTACCGCCCGACGTTCGAGATGGTCACCAAGAGCTTTCGCGCCGCAAATGCGAAAGAGCTGGAGGCCGTTCGCGAAAATCGGATGCGACTCGTGGATGCCAAACCGGGTCAGACCGTCGGACAAATCGCGAAGCAACCCGGCAATCAGTGGTCGGTCGAACGCACCGCAGCGGCGAACGCCATGGATTCGTCGACGAAGCTCGTCGGCGGTGAGGCCATCAAGGTCAATCGAAGCGAACCGTATGCGCCCTGAGCGGTGCTGCCCACATCTTCTTTGATGTGCAGCTCGGGTTTCCCTATGTTTGGGCTCTCCAACGGAGGGGATCGATGCCGGAACAAGCCATGGTGCTGATTACGCTCGGGTTTGCCGGGATGATCGTGATTCTCGGACTGTGGGGTTTCTTCGCGCCTCGGTCGATCGGGGATTTCGTCCGTTCCTGGAGCACGATTGGCGGAATGTGGCTGGCGGTAGGGCTTCGGTTGACGTTTGCGATCGTCCTCTGGTTCGCGGCGCCACTTTCGCGGACGGAGGTGGTCCTGAAGTTGCTCGCGGGACTCGCTCTGATCTCGGCGGCGGTGCTGCCGATCTTCGGCTTTCCGCGCTTCGAAAAGCTCATCGACCGGTTTCTCAGCCTGCCGAACGGACTGGTTCGTCTCTGGTGCATCGTCGCGATCGTGGTTGGATGCTTCGTCTTCTGGTCGACGATGCGACCGATCACGATCGTCGTGCCAGAGAATCCGGTCGAATACATCTAATCGAGTCGACGCTGGGAGCGGACATCCCGCCAAAAGGCCTAGCCGTTTTTGGACCCTGGTGAACGGATGGTCGCTGACCTCGTGTCTGTTCATCACGGCTTGGAACGGCCTTGGAACCGCTCGTCCCTGTTCTCGAGGGCTATCGAGGTACACCTGCATCCAGTTCCCTCGGTCTTGGCATCGCTGCTCGGGCGGTCAGTGAGTCGCTGCCTACACAGCTCCGCGACTGATATCTCGACCGACGCTTCGCGCCGAGCGCCGACGTATACTCAGACCTCAACCGCGTGGATTGTCGCGCGGCGCGGTCATGTGTCGTTTCGCTTCGCTTCCGTTGTGCCTGCTACTCGTGTCTGCGTGCCAGCCCGACCAGGCTACGGCTCCCCACGATGAGCTGACGATCTTCGCCGCGTCCTCTCTGACGGATGCGTTCCAAGAATTGGCCGACGCGTTCGCGAAGAAGACCGGGGACAAGCGGCCGACCCTCGCATTTGCCGGGAGCCAGGTGCTCCGCTTACAGCTCGCCGAAGGCGCGAAAGCGGACGTGTTCGCGTCGGCAAACGACACGCACGTGCGCTCCCTCGTCGACGCGGGCCACGTGTTCGAGCCCACGGTCTTCGCCGAAAACGAGCTTGTGGTCATCGTCCCCCGGTCGAACCCGGCGTCGCTCGAGCGCTTCATCGACTTACCGAAAGCACGCCGAATCGTCGTGGGCGCACCGGAGGTCCCGATCGGCACGTACACGAGGGAGCTCTTCGAGCGAGCAGGCTCCACGCTGGGGCCAAGATTCGCCAGCGATGTGCGAGACAACGTAGTCTCCCAAGAGCCCAACGTCCGACTCGTGCGAGCCAAAGTCGAGCTTGGCGAGGCCGACGCTGCGATCGTATACCGCACCGATGTGTCTCCAGGCGTTCGGACCATCGCCATCCCTCCAGAGCTGCAGGTGAGAGCGCGCTACCACGCCGGCTTCGTCGGGGCGCCCCCCCACTCGCCGGAGGCGGTGCGATGGATCGCCTTCCTCAAGTCCCCAGAAGGTCGCCTTATCCTCGCGAGGCATGGATTCCTGACACCATGAGCACGCGCATCGGCTCGCGAGCCGCCCGCAGTGTCGGCTGGGTACTCGCACTTTCGCTCCTCGCGATGCTTCTCGTTCCGGTCGTGGCCCTCGTGGTCGCCTCGTCACCGAGCGACTTGGCCGCTGGAGTCAGGCACCCCCTCTTCGTTCCGGCGCTGGCCCTGAGCGCAGGAACCACGCTTGTTAGCCTGATCATCGTGGTCGTTGGGGGCACTCCCCTCGCCTGGTGGCTCGCCAACGGTCCGCGCCGCATCACCCGAGTGGTCGAAGTTCTCGTCGTTCTTCCGATCGTGGTGCCGCCCGCGGTCCTCGGCGTCGCCCTGCTTCAGGCGTTCGGGAGAAGTGGCGTCTTTGGCCCGCTCCTCCAAGCGCTCGATCTCCAGATTCCGTTCACCACGACGGCTGTGGTCCTCGCGCAGGTCGTGGTGTCCGCCCCCTTCTTCGTGGAGTCCGCCGCCATCGCGTTTCGGCGAGTCGACGTCGATTCGATTCTCGTTGCGCGAACGCTAGGAGCATCCCCAGCAACCGCGTTCTTTCGTGTCGCCGTGCCCATCGCCGCGACAGGTCTCCTAGGTGGAGCTGCCCTCGCGTACGCGCGCTCGATCGGGGAGTTCGGGGCAACCCTGCTTTTCGCTGGGAATCTCTCGGGAACTACTCAGACGATGCCGCTCGCCATCTACATGGCGCTCGAGTCCGACGTGCGCGCCGCGCTTGCCATCTCGCTCGTGTTGGCCGCCATCGCCGTCGTTCTTCTATTCGCCGTTCGTGTGGCGCCGCAGGCGTTCACGTCGCGCGCTCTCGAACGCGGCGACACCGGCACGAAAGGCGCTCCGTCGTGAGCTGGTCTGTCGAACTCGAAACGAGCGTCGGTACGCTCGGGCTCGACGTGGCGATTCAGGGAGACCGCGACCCAACCGTCGTGGTCGGTCCAAACGGCGCTGGAAAGACCAGCCTTCTGCGGCTCGTTGCAGGCGCATACCGGCCTCGCTCAGGCAGGGTCACGATCGGCGAGAAAACCATCTTCGACTCGACAACAGGAGTGAACCTTCCACCCGAAGAGCGTCGGGTCGGGTACGTACCGCAGGGGTTTGGACTGTTTCCCCATCTTCGCGTGGTCGACAACGTCGCATTCGGAAAGTCGGTCGGAAGGCGACGTAAACCGACAGCGGCGCGCCGAAACGAGGCGATGGCTCTGCTCGAGGAGCTCGACTGCGCCCACCTGGCCAATCGGCTTCCGAAGCGTCTGTCCGGCGGCGAGCAGCAGCGCGTTGCGCTTGCGCGCGCACTCATGGTCGAACCCGAGCTCCTGCTGCTCGACGAGCCGCTCTCCACGTTGGACCCGAGCGCGCGCCGAAAGCTCCGCGCCTTTCTCACGGCTCACCTTACCTCTCGTCGTACGCCGGCCATCGTCGTCACGCATGACGTGCGCGACGTCGATGCGCTAGGTGCGGATGTTGTCGTGCTCGAGAACGGTACGATCTCTCAACGCGGAAGCATCGATCGCCTCCGACGCGAGCCCGCCACGGAGTTCGTGGCCGAATTCTTCGACGCCTAACCGCTACGGAGTATCGGGCTCATCGCAGGCGATGAACGCCTGCGTGAAGAAGCCGGCCGCTGCGGGTACGCGAATTACGAAACGGGCAACGAAAATCTCTATACGTAATTGTAAACCCAGACTTCGGACCGACTATTCGGGGCTGAGCGCACGCCTGAGGTCTGCGGCATTCACGACTCGCGTGGTCGGCTGTTCAGGCGTTTCCTCGGGCAGGAACCATCGCGCCCAGAGCACCCCGCTTCGATGTCCTTGGGTGCGGATCCAGTTTGGATGCCCGGGATCCGTTTCCGAGATGACGATCGTCCACGAGCCGTCTTCGTTGTACGCCACCTGGTGCCCGTTGATCGACACGCGCTCGTAGTCGTAGTTGTAGGTGTGAAGGAACTCGTTCCAGATGCATAGATTCCAGAACGGACACTCTGGCGACGTGCCCTCGACGATCAACGCTTCGTCTTCTTCGAGCTCGTAGTTGCCCATGCCGTATGAAGCGTCGCTCGCGCCCCATCCGTAGGTGATCGCCCCGACGGGCAGGGGTTCCATCATCTCGTTCGGTTCGCCGAGAGGGGCGATCGGAATGATGTCGCCCTGCGACTTCAGCCAGTTGATCGCAGACCGGAACCGGTTGGCCATGTCCGCGTCGGTCACCGTGATCGTCTCTGGCGGATCATCGGCCTCGATGGTCCACACCGCTCGTTTGTCATGCACAGGATCACCGAGGTAGTCCCGCGTAATCGCCGCGTTCGAAGCGGACGAGAGCTCGATCCAGTTGCCGTCATGCTTCTCGGCACTCAGCACGATGTCGTAGCTGCCGTCGGCGTTGGCTTCCATTTCGCCGAGGTGAAGAGAGCCCGTGATCCCTTCCGCAGGCTGGCCGTCATCGGGGCCCTCATACACGCTGAGCGAGAGGTACGCGGCGTCGCCTGCGTCGAGGTGTACTCGATACGTTCGTCGTGGATCCAAGGCTGCGTACTGGTAGTACGCATCGACGTTGTCGCCGCCCCACTTCTTGTAGCGGCCGACGATATCGACGAAGAACGGCCTGTCTTTGTCAGCCCACACGAAGCAGTCGAAGGCAACCTGAACCATCGTGAAGATCCAGCGGTAGCCTTCGATGACCGATACGTCTTGCTCTACTGCTCGGTCGCCCTCGATGAGGGTGGCCTCGAACTCACGCATGACGTCGAGGAGGGCCGAAAACGCCGAGGTCGTTTCGAAACTTCGATCGCTCATGCGCCGAATGGTAACCCGACGACGGGTGCCGTCACGCTTCAATCGTCAGTCACGAGACCGCGCTTGCTCGAACCCGCTCGATCGAGATACCGTCCCGCCATGGGACGCCATCTCGCTTGGATCTTCATCGCTGTGTCGCTTTGCCTAACGTTGGCCTCGTGCGGAACCACTGTCGACGCCTGCAACGTCGCGGATGCGTGCATCTCACAGTGCACCGAGGAGTGCGCGCCCGATCCGTTGGTGTCGGTGGCCTGCGTCGGGAACGCATGCAACTGCGTCTGCGATCAGAGCGGTGGCGGCGGAATGGGCGGCGGCGGCGGGATGAGTGGCGCGGCCGGGATGAGCGGAGCCGGCGGCCAGTAGAAGTCTCGGACGTTCGTGTCGTTTGAGGTTGCATGGAACCGTCAGGTTCCATTATCTAAGCGGATGCGGTGGTGGGCGCTCCTATTGTTGTTGACGGCATGTGCGGGTTCAAAGTCGGCCGCGCCCGCGTCGACGGTGGTCGAAGTCGAGGTCGCATTGCCCGACGGGGCGAGTCAACTCGCGGTGCCTGCCGAGGCCGTCGCTTGGGGCAAATGTCCGCCCGATCTGCCTCCGGGGTGTGAAATGGCCGTGCTCGAGGGGGACCCGAGAAAGCCTCAGCTCTTCACGGTGAGGTTTCGGACCCCCGGTTCGTTCGAGATGAAGCCACACTGGCATCCTCGGAACGAGCGTGTGACCGTCCTCGAAGGCAAGATCGGCGTCGGCTTCGGAGACGCGATCGATCGCGAAAACGTCACGTGGTTCGGGCCCGGCGACTACTACGTGAACGCCAAAGATGCACACCACTTCGTACTCACGGACGCCCCCGCCGTCGTCCAAATCACGGGCATCGGGCCTTGGAAAGCAAACTATTTGGATGCCGAATGAGTTTCGTCACAGATCGTTGACCATCGCGTGACGACTCGATCGAATAATCTCCCTTCGAGGCAGGCTTCGATATGAATTCTACAAGAGCTCAGCAACTCGGGTAGCGGCCACGTCCAAGGCGCTGCGAGGCCCGCCGACTTCATCGACGTCGATCGCGGGACCGAATCGAAGCGTGCAGGGAGACGGTTGAATTCGACTCGCCCCCACACCCATCACCGTGGAGGTACCCTCGAGCGCTGCTGGAACGATGACGGTGCCGGGCTGCTTGAAGTACCGATAGACGGCGGAGAGAAACGGCTGAAGCTTGCCGGTTCTGGTGCGGGAACCTTCCGGATAAATCAACAACAGATAGCCCTGCTTCATGGCGGCGTGTGACTCGGAGACGGCGGCAAGCGAACGGCGGGCCAGCTCGCGCCGGGAGAGCTTTTCCGTGTGGTCGAAGGCCGTACTCTGAGGCACGGGAATGGTGTTGAGAGACGCGCTAGCAACGCGACGGAACAGGCCGTCGTAGACCTTGGGGCCTGCCGCCGACACGAAGCGAGCCGCGAGGGCGTCTTGGTCGTGGCTCGACAGAATGAGATCGATCGCGTTCGAGTCGATGTACGACTGGTGGTTGCAGACCACCGCGACCGGACGCCCTTCAGCGACGCTTACGAGGTGGTCGACACCCTCGAGGCGCGAGTTCGCGAGGACCGCACGCGTCCACACCCGGCCCGCCTCTCGAACGAGCGGGTTGGCTTCGTTGAGAACTCCCTCCGCGCCGACGTTCGCAATGGCCGCTCGCGCGGAATCGATGTCGGCGTCGCTCCAGGAAGCCATCAGTTCTCGAAGGTTCTGTTCGACGGTTGCGGCGGTGTCCGCATCGACGATGGTCGCGGCCGTCGCGATCGGAACCCGCGTACGAAACTCTGCGTAGCTCAGCCCGTGGAAGGACGCCTCGTCCATCGATGGGCACTCTAGACACGACTCTCGGCGTGTCCAGCTGACATCGCCGAAAGCGTGGTGTCCGCTTCGCGCTCCATCCGCTTAGAGGCTCATGTCGAGAACGGCGCGGAAACGGATCGTGTTGTCCATGACCTTCTCCCAACCTTCGTTGGCCTGTTCGAGCGGGAAACGCTCGATCTGGGGGCGAACGTCGGTGAGTGCCGAGAACCGCATGGTGTCTTCGCTATCCACCGCCGAGCCGCTCGGCCAGCCGTGAATCATCTTGCCGCTCAGCATACCCATGGCTCCGAACGAGATCGGGTCGTGAGCAGCCGCCACGATCATCAGTTTTCCGCGACCGGACAAACCATTGATCACGCTCTCGATCGCTTTGCCACTAGGCGCCGTCGCGAGGATCAGGTTCGCGCCTCCGAGCTTCTGGAGCTCCTCGACCGGATCCTGTTCGGCGGAGTCGATGTAATCGTGCGCCCCGAGAGACTTCGCGAGCTCTTTTTTGTCTTTGCCGCGAGACAGAGCCACGGTGTGGAAGCCCATTCGGTTCGCATACTGCAACGCGAGGTGGCCCAGTCCGCCGACGCCCTGGACCGCAACGACGTCGCCGGGGCGCGCGCCACTGTTCCGAAGCGAGTTGAACGTGGTGATTCCAGCACAAAGAAGTGGTCCGGCGTCGGCTGCGCTGAGCGCGTCTGGAATTCGCGCTGCCGCTTCCCAGGGACACACCATGAAGTCCTGATATCCGCCGTCGTAGCTGATGCCGCAGACCTTTCCTTTGGCGCAGTTGAGCCAGTCGCCGCGACGGCATGGGTCGCACTTGTAGCAGTGGCCTCCGTGCCAGCCGACGCCAACGCGGTCACCGACCTCGAAGTTGTCGACGCCCTCGCCGAGCGCGTCGATGCGACCCGCCACCTCGTGCCCGGTGACCCGCGGAAACTTTAGACCGGGAAACAGTCCGTGCTTCACGAACGCGTCGCTGTGACACATCCCGCACGCTTCCACCTTCACGCGGACCTGTCCGGGTCCGGGCTCCGGAGTGTCACGCTCTTCCAGCTCGAATGGCCCGTTGGCCTCTCGTACCACCATTGCCCGCATCGTCCTGCCTCCTGCGGGTCAGCTTTAGGGCCGAGGGGACCCAGAGCAACGGGCCGCGTACAAAACCCCTCACGTTCGTGCTCACGAGCGGTTCGGCCATGGGCCGGTCACGACTCGAAACGTCGCGACGATGGGCACGGGCGTCGCGTAGCGTGACCGCGGTTGGCTATGGGATCGGTGGGAGCCGGTCTTTCCAGGGCTGCGCGCGCTCCAGCTGCGCGGCAAGGCCGTAGAGCGTCTTTTCGTCGCCCAGACGACCGGTGAACATCACCCCGATCGGCATGCCTTCGGAGTTCCAGTGAAGCGGGACGCTCATGCTGGGCTGGCCGGTGAAGTTGGCGACCTGTGTGAAGCCCGCGAACCGAAGCATCTGGATAGAGGCCTGCTCGATGACGCCAGGGAGCTTCAAGGGCGCTTTGAAGCCCGTTCGAGTAATGATTTCCTGGAGCAGGGCTTCGACGCCCTTGGGTTGAAGCTCGCCCACCTCGACAGGCGGCTTACAAAGCGTCGGTGTCAGAACCGCATCGTAGTCTCCGTAGATACCCACGAGCCGTCGCGCTTCCGCCTGCAGGAAACGGGTGGCAACCGCGAGGTCCTCAGCGCTCATGCTCTGTGCAACGAGACGTGCGATCCACGTCGTACCCTCGAAGTCGCTTCGCTTGGTTTTGCGACCGCGGATCTCTTCGGCCTCGCGAATATCAGCCGCGATGTTGGCCAAATAGATGGTCATGAACGCGGCGCTGATGTGACGAGTCGGATGGCGTGGAGGGACCTCCTCAACCTCGTGTCCGAGAGACTCGCAGAGCCGGGCGACGTGCTCGACGGCGGCGCGACAGTCGGGGTGCGTCTCGACCGGGAACGCCGGATCGCAGTGAAACGCGATCCGAAGGCGGCCCGGGTCGGTCGTGGTCGTCTCGAGGAACGTGCCGGTGATCGCAGGGGCGGCGTACGGCGAGGTGGGCTCTAGGCCGTGCGTCGCATCGAGCATCGCCGCGCTGTCTCGAACGCTAACGGTGAGCACGTGTTCGCTCACGAAGCCGCTCCAGTTCTCACTCGCGAACGGCCCTGCCGGATTCCGCGCGCGCGTTGGCTTCATGCCGAAGACGCCGCAACAGCTTGCGGGAATACGAATCGATCCGCCGCCGTCTCCGCCGGAAGCCATCGGCACGACGCGCGTCGATACGGCAACGCCGGAGCCTCCGCTCGATCCCCCCGAGGTACGCTCGGGATTCCACGGGTTGCGCGTGGGTCCGCCTACCTCGGGTTCGGTAATGGCCAGGATGCCAAGCTCGGGAGTGGTCGTTTTCGCAAACGGAACGACCCCCGTCTCGAGCCAACGCTCGTAGAGCGTGGTTGCAGCATCGGGGGTCCAGCCCTGCCAGAAGCGTGAGCCCGACTGCGTCGGTACCCCTGGGATGCGCTGAATGAGGTCCTTGATCGCGAAGGGCACTCCACGAAAAGGTCCGGTGGGTAGTTCGCCGGACGCCAACACTCGGGCCCGACCGTACATCTTGAATGCGAACGGATTGAGTGGTGCGCTGATCGCCTCCGCGCGAGCGATCGCCGCTTCCAGCAGCTCGGTGGGAGTGGTCTTGCCCAGTGCAACGAGCTCGGCCAGAGCAAGGGCGTCCAACTTCTCATAGTCTTGGAACTGGCTCACGCGGCGGAGAGTACCATCCAGTTCCGACTTCGGCGGGCTTCAGATGTCGTGCGCCTCGGCCCACTCGCGGAGCTCGTCGAGCACGGCGAGCGAGGAGCGGCCGAAGTCGGTCATCTCGTAGACCACCGCGAGCGGTCGCTCCGTGGCGACCGTTCGTGTGATGAGTCCCTGCGACTCCATTTCCTTCAGTCGCTGGCTGACCATCTTGCGACTGGCGCCGCCGAGCTGGCGGGTGAGGTCCCCGAACCGCATGGGGCCATCTCGAAGGTGCCAGAGGATGGAGCCCTTCCATTTCCCTCCGATCACGCGCATGCCCCGCTCGATCGCGCACGGCTCCTCGCAGGTCTCCAGGGAGGGTCGGGCTTGAATTTGCTCGGGTTTGGGGCTCATCGAGTGGTTACCAAAAGTATACTGGTTGCTCTTCGTTACTACACCACCATAGGTACTGGCATGAAGCAAGACAAGATCCTGGCGGGCACTCCTTTTCCGACGATCGCAGTCGACGGTCTGGACGGCAGACGCACCGAGGACATCGGAAAACCGACTGGCGGTGCGGAATGGAAGATGGTGGTGGTCTACCGGGGCCGTCATTGCCCGCTCTGCACGAAGTATCTGAACAAGCTCGAGGCGTTCAAAGAGCCTCTTCGTGAGATCGGCATCGACCTCGAGGCGGTGTCCGGGGACAGCAAGGCGCAGCTCGAAAGTCACCTCGAGAAGCTCGATGTGAGTTTCCCTCTTTACTACGGGCTGACGATTGAGCAGATGCAGCAGCTCGGGGTCTACATTTCGTATCCGCGCTCGGAAAAGGAGACCGACCATCCGTTCGCCGAGCCCGGTCTCTTCGTCGTCAACGCCGACGGGAACGTGCAGGTGGTCGACATCTCCAACAATCCGTTCGTGCGTCCCGACATCGAGCAGATGTACTCTGGACTCAAGTGGATTCGCGAAAACGACTACCCGATTCGAGGAACGTACCCTTGAGTGCGCAGGCAGAAGCAACCGCAGTGGAGCGGTCCGCCCCCGATGAGGTCGTTGGCTCACTGAACTTCATCGTTCGTCAGGACGAAAAGCCGTACTTTCACAGCGCGCTGCTGACGGGTGGAAAGCCAAAGTTCTTCTTCGACGTGGAAGCGAAGACCGTACCGATTCGCGATCTCCGTATGCTTCCCGATGCATCGGTCGACCGCGAAGGGTTCGAGCTGCTTCATCGACCGACGTCGGTGACCGACCTCCACGACGACGACGCGGTTTCCGGTGAATACTATCGAGAGCTCGAACAAATACTGCGCGAACGGTTCGACGCGAAGCAGGTGGTGATCTTCGACAGCACGCGGCGCTCGGATCGCAGTGGAGGCGCCTCCAACCCCGACGGCGCGCGGCGCCCGGCCTCCCACATTCACGTTGACTACACCGTCGATAGCGGCCCAAAGCGCGTACGAGAGCTGCTCGGTGACGAAGAAACCGAGGGACTTCTTCGAAGCGGTGCCCGCATTCGCCAAATCAACGTGTGGCGTCCCATCTTGAGCCCGGTCGAACGTTCACCGCTCGCGCTTGCCGACGCCTCGAGCATCGAGGCCGAGGACCTCTTCGCTACGGACCACGTGTTCCCCGAGCGGGTCGGCGAGATTTACCACCTCGCCTACAGCCCAGGTCAGCGCTGGTTCTACGCGCCGCACATGACGCGCGATGAGATCTTGCTCATCAAAGGCTGGGACAGCATCGAAAACGGCCCCGCGCGCTTCACACCGCACACGGCCTTCGAGGCGCCCGACACGCCTCCGACCGCAGCGCCGCGCGAGAGCATCGAGACGCGAACGCTGGTCATCAGCTAGGTGCGGACAGGCCGCGCGGCTGGTCAAAAACCCAAGGCTGTTTGCAAATCGCGCGGGTTGGTTTGGAAGGGGTTGGAATGGTTGGGGTTTTAGGCACCCTGCGTGTCCCCTCCAGCATGTTGGAGAGGTGGCGGTAGGACAGGGGGGTGTACACAGCCCAGCTGAACGCGCCCATCACGGCCATGAAAGCGAAAAAATAAGTGAGCCACGAAAGGGGTTCGTTCGGTGCGCGCCTTCCAATCATCAGCCAGGCGATCGCGGCCCCGGCGTGGAGGCCGACGACTCCCGAGGTCGTCGTGAGCAGATTGACTTGAAGCAGTCGTCGTCGATGCATCATTGGCACTGCTCTTCTGCAAATCTCGCCCGTGATGATCCGGCTGGAGATGCGGTCGACCCAAAGGTCTGCGGCCATACCCATCGCCATGTACGTAAGGAACAGCGCGAAGATGGCCACCGCTGCGAGGAAATCCGTCATGGGGCATCGTCGCCAATCCACTCCGTCCTGTCTATGCCCGACCAAAGCGCGTACTCTGCGAGCGATGGTCGAGGCTCATGGTGCCGGCCCCGCGTTCCGTGGCAGGGAGTTCGGGCCGTACACGATCGTTCGACGCTTAGGCGTCGGCGGGATGGCCGAGACATTCGAAGCCGTGCGGCACGGTAGCGAGGACTTCTCGCAGCGTGTGTGTTTGAAGCTTGCGCTTCCGTTCCTTCGTGAGGATCAGGCGTTCGTTCGTCTGTTTCAACGAGAGGCGCGACTCGCGGCCAAGCTGCGGCACGGCAACATCGTTGGGGTGCTCGACTACGGCAACATCGAAGGCACACCCTACATGGCGCTCGAGCTGGTGGACGGCGCAGACCTGATGCACCTGCTCGAACGAGAACGGTCGCTCAGCGCAGACCACGTGGCGCTGCTCGCGATCGAGCTCGCGAAGGGGCTCAGCCACGCTCACCATCCGCCCTCTTCGATTGGGCTCGACGACAGCAGCACCGACCTCTCCGGAATCGTCCACCGTGATCTTTCGCCGTCGAACGTGATGCTGAGTCGACAGGGCGAAGTTTTGCTCACCGACTTCGGAGTCGCAAAGGCGATGTCGGGCGCGTCGCAGCACCAAAGCGCGGTGAAGGGGAAGGTTCCCTACATGTCCCCCGAGCAGCTTCGAAACGATTCTCTCGATGGCCGTTCCGATCTGTTTTCGCTAGGCGTCGTGCTCTACGAAAGCCTCAGCGGGTCGAGACCGTACGACGGGGGCAACGACCCCGCGACCATCATGCGAATCCTGCAAGGAGACCGAACGTCGATTCGCAAGCTCGTCTACGATGCGCCGACCGAGCTATGCGAGGTGATCGACGGACTGCTCGAGACCGATCGCGAGAACCGCCCTTCGAGCGCAGCCGAGCTCTTGACCGCGCTCGACTCGCTCGCACCCTCCCCCCGTTCCCAGAGAGAGCTCGGCGCCATCGTGTCCGCCCTGCACCGAGAGACCCTCGAACAGGAACGCAAAGCGCTGGCGGCCGAACGAACCGAACGGCGCTCTCCGTACCAAGTCGAAAGCGGAGTGATCCCCAGCGCGGTCGTTCCCGAACCGCCGAAGCAGGTCGTGGCAAAGCCCCCGCCCCCAAAGGCCCGCCGCATGAACGCGTCGGCGTTGTTGGCCATCGTGATCGTGACGGCGATGCTGCTCGGCATCCTGCTGTTCGCGATGCGGTTGGTCTAGCCGGGCTCGTCGGGCTGCAAGGTCGCATTGTGACTTCGGAGCTTCGACCATCGAAGAGCGCAAATTACGCCCGTGCCAACAGTCAACAAAACGAGAAGCCCGGCGTAAAGGAGTGGCAGCCGCGTTTCGGCATCCGTGACGCGTACCAACTCGAGCATTCCCGCGCCATGATTCGTTGCGACAGCACAGTGGTTTTCACGACGGTCCAGTAGAAGAAGGCGTTCAGCACCATGTACAGCGCCGTACTCGCGACCACGACTTCGGCGCTCGACAAGGTCAGGCCCTCTCCGATACGAAACCGAGCTTGCCGTCGCGAATGCGCCGGGTCATTCGGATGATGTACAGCGGAGAAAGAATAAGCGCCGCGACTGCCTGAAGCGTCAGCAGATAGCCAAAGAGGTAGAGAAGCCTGGACGCTTGTACGCTCGTTGACATCTGAGCAAACGTGAACTCGGCAAAGGCAACTCCGAGAGGCAACCAGACGAGCTGAATTAGGTGGGGGAACCAGTTGGCCCAAACTCTGTGGATCCGCTCCTCCTCGGAGAGCTCGATGCCGCGGGCGACACCCCAGGCAACAGAGTGTCCAGTCCTCTCGCCCCCACGGTAGATGCGCAGCCGGACGGCAGACTCCGCGATGAACATGAAACCACCCGCAGCAACGATATAGACGTCCATGAGTCCTCCTCCTCCGCCGCTGACGGCGCTGATGGACGATACCGTCTTCAACAGGCCGCGCGGCTGATGAAAAACCCAAGGCTTTTTGCAAATCGCGCGGGTTGGTTTGGAAGAGTTTGGAATGGTTGGGTTTTTGGGCATCCTGCGTGTCCCCTGATGCGATACGGCCCTTGGTCTGGCGGACGTTCCCAACATTCACTGGCAGAACCGACCAAC
>CBFCWN010000063.1:0-23002 GCA_965601515.1 uncultured Myxococcales bacterium
CGAGCACGGGTACCGCGTGCAGTAACGGAGTCATCTTTGCCGTGAGCATCGAGGAAGGCACTGTCGTCGGTGGCGAGGGCCGATTCGAAGGCGCAGATGGCACGTGGTCAGCCACCGCGGAGCAAGAAAGCGCCCGACTGACCGGGGACCTGGAGGTCGACCTGAACTGGTAGGTCCAGAGCAACACAGATGCGCTGTGTCCGACGGAAGGCCTCGAGCTTCGGCTCCAGGCCTTCCACTTTGCGCCCAATCAGGCCTGGGCTTCCGCCGCAACACCAAGGAGATTCGCGAGGCTCCGGCCATCAAGGTTCGGCGAGTCGCTGCCGCAGCAAGAACGCGTAGTCGAGGGCCGTCTCCTTCAGATAGTCATACCGGCCCGAGGAACCTCCGTGGCCTGCATCCATGTTGATGACGAAGAGCAGCGGTCGATCGTCGGTCTTGTGGGCGCGAAGCTTCGCCACGTACTTCGCAGGCTCCCAGTACATCACCTGGCTATCGTTGAGCGAGGTTCGAACTAGCATCTCCGGGTAGTCCGCTTCCTTGATGTTGGTGTAGGGACAGTAGCCCTTGATACGAAAGTAGGCGTCGCGCTCGTTCGGGTTTCCCCACTCCTCGTACTCCCCGACGGTCAGCGGCAGGCTGTCGTCCAGCATCGTGTTGAGCACGTCGACGAACGGCACGAGAGAGATCACCTTCGCGAAGAGGTCAGGGCGCATGTTTGCCACGGCGCCCATCAAGAGCCCGCCGGCGCTCCCCCCTTCGATCGCAAGCTGCTCGCGCGAGGTGTAGCCTTCGTCCAGCAGGTGCTCGGCCACGGCAATGAAGTCGGTGAACGTGTTTTCCTTCTGTTCCATGCGGCCCTGGTCGTGCCAGGTCTTCCCGAGCTCGCCGCCCCCGCGTATGTGCGCCACCGCGTAGATGTAGCCGCGGTCGAGAAGGCTGACGCGCGAGTGCGAGAACGTCGTGGGGTAGGGATAGCCGTACGAGCCGTAGCCGACCAAGAGCATCGGCGCGGGGCCCGCATCCCGCAGTCCTTTTCGATACACCAGTGAGATGGGCACCTTCGTACCGTCCGGCGCCGTCGCCCACAGGCGTTCGGCCTGGTAGTCCGAGGGCTCATAGCCCCCTAGGACCTCGATCTGCTTGATGAGTGAGCGCGTCTTCTCGTCGACGTCGTAGTCGAAGACCGAGTCCGGAGTGGTGAGCGACTCGTACCGAAACCTGTAGGCGTTCGTCGAGAACTCTTCGTTCCGGTCTGGGTAGATCGCGTACACCGGCTCCTCGATCTCGATCCGGTCGCCGGAGCCGTCGGACAACGGCACGACCCGAACGTGAGGCAACCCGTTTTCACGCTCCAGCAAGACGTAGAAATCCTCGAAGACGTCGAGGCCCTCGAGCATCACGTCGTCCCGATGCTCGACGACCTCCGTCCACGAATCTCGGCCCGGGTCGTCGACGGGCGCGCGAACGATGCGGAAGTTCCGACCCCGGTCGTTCGTCCGGATCAAGAAGTCGTCGCCATGGTGCTCGACGTCGTACTCGATATCCTGCTCTCTCGGTTCCACGAGCCGCCACTTCGAACGTGGGCGGTCGGTTCGGACGAACGCCACCTCGCTGGTCGTGTGGCTGAACGAGCCTCGAAAGACGTACTGACCGCTTCGAGACCGCCACACGGCCACTCGGAAGCGCTCGTCGTCATCCTGGTAGAGCACCGGGTCGGGGTCGCTCTCCCCGAGACGATGACGCCGAACTTGATAGGGTCGTTTGGTCTCGTCATCGACGGTGTAGAAGAACGTCTCATTGTCGTCCGCCCACGCGACCGACTTCACCTTGTCGATACGGTCCGGAAGAAGCTCTCCGGTGCGCAGGTCTTTGACGTGAAGCGTGTATTCTCGGAACCCAGTCTCATCGAGCGAAAACGCGAGGTAGTTTCCGTCGGGCGACACCTCGTAGGCGCCAAGACCGAGAAACGGCTTCCCCTCCGCGAGTGCGTTCATGTCGAGCAGCGTCGCCTCGGTATCGGGCTTGCCGGGCTCGCGCCGATGATACGTTCGGTACTGCTTGCCCTCTTCGGTCCGGTGGTAGTACTCGAAGTCGCCCATTCGGTACGGCGCGCTCTGGTCCGTCTCCTGAATCCGGCCGACGATTTCATCGTAGATCGCGGTCTGCAGCTCGAGCGTCGGCTCCAGCATGTGCTCCGCATAGCTGTTCTCCGCCTCGAGGTACGCGCGAACGTCCGGCGAGTCTTTGTCACGCAGCCAGAAGTAGTCGTCGATACGCGTGTCTCCGTGAAGGGTCACGGAGTGAGGTCGACGATCGGCAGTGGGAGGAGAAGGGGTCATGTGAGTGGGTGCGGCCGGCGTTGGCGTCGTGCAGCCCGCGAGAACGAGGGCCGCGACGAAAGAAAATCGCATGCGGTGTGTTTAGCAGGGCCCGCTCGCAAGTCAGCGCGCGGAATTCTCAGCGGATGACGGCCGTGCCGCGTAGTCCGCAAGAGCTCTGACGACGGCGTCCGCCAAATCGCGCGCCTCCCTCTGGCGACCTGCGATCCCGTTCGCGAGAAAGCTGAACGCCACCGAATGATCCGGATCCCCGAGGACGTAGCCCGAGAGCGCGATCACGTCGCGGAGTGTCCCGGTTTTCGCGCGAACCATTCCGGCATTTGGCAAATCCTTCAGCCGGTTCTGGAGCGTGCCCTCGGATCCGCCGACGGCGAGCTGCGCCACGTACTCCGGCCAAATCGACGGATCCCGAGACGCGGCGACGAGGGTTTCGGTGATGTGCCTCGGAGCGACATGGTTGCCGTCGAAGAGCCCCGACCCGTTCACCAGCACGAGTCCTTCCGTATCGACGCCGCGCGCAGCGAGCTCTTCGCGAACGACCTCCACCCCCCGCGCGGAGGTCCCAGGACGCTCGGCCTCAGCGCCGAGAATCTTCAAAAGCATCTCGGCCGTGAAATTGTCGCTCCACTTCCCAACCGCCCCCAGCATCGTCGCGAGGGCAGGAGAGGGCATCGTCCCGACGAGCGGCAAGGGATCGGGGGCGGACGCGTACTCCACCTGAAGCGCTCCTTCGATGCCAGCTCTCCGAAGCGCGCCAACGAGCACGCTCGCGGCATAGGCACGCGGGTCAGGCACCCGACGTCGATAGTGGAGCGTACGGACCTGAGACGGAATGTTCCCTTCGACATGCACCGCGAGATGGCCGTCTTCGGTGAGCTCGTGCTCAATGCGCGGCGTCGGCGGTCCCCGAGGCGTCGTCTTGGTGTCGTTGTCGATCGTGACGTAGCCGTCGGCCAGCACACGGACCTGCGCGGCGCCGCCGATTTCGAAACCAGGTTTGATGTACACGAGGTAGCTGTTGCGATCGATCGACAGCGCCGAGATCGCGGCCCGAAAAGACGCCGCTTCGGCCGGCTGCTGATCGAACGCGGGAGGCAGAATCTCGTCGTCGAAATACCCCTCGTCGATCACGATTCGCTCGATCGACTCGACCCCGCGAAGCCTCATGGTTTCCGCGAACGAAACCAACGACGCGTAGTTGAGCGTCGGATCCCCGGACGGCCTCACGACCAGTGTTTCGATCTTCCCCCGCTCGAGCGCGCCCTCGAAGCGAGTCTCTGCCCGAAAGCTCGGCCCAAGACGCCAAAGCGCGGCAGCCGCCGTCAGCAGTTTCTGATTCGATGCAGGATTCCGGGGCTGCGACGCACGGTTGCGGTAGAGTTCCTCACCGTCGTGCAGCCGAACCACGTGAATCCCAACCCCGTCGCCCAGCCCCGCCTGCTGCACCAGGTGGGCGAGCGTCTGCGCAAGCGGTTGGGGCCCGCGTGCATGCGCCTCCGGGCTCACCACCAGAACACAGAGAATCCACAACGCCAAAAGCGCTCGGTGCGCCATCGGCGGCAGAGTAGCAGCGCCTTGCTGCTGCTCCTAGTGAGCGGCATCGCGTGTACCCGGGGAGCCCCGCGCGACGAAGACGCACTCGTGGTCATGCTTCCACGGGACGCCGAGCAGCTCGACCCTCGCTTCGTCGGCGACCCTTATGGCCTTCGAGTGACCAGACTCGTGTTCGCGTCCCTGGTCACGATCGACCCGAGAACCCTCGACGTCGTACCGGACCTCGCGGAGGAGGTGCGTGCAATTAGTTCAACCGAGTTCGAGGTTCGGCTCAAAGACGGCCTGAAGTTCAGCGATGGCAGCCCGTTGGGCCCTGAAGACGTCGTGACCACGTTCGAAGGCGTCGTCGACCCGAACCTTCGCAGCCGATATGCGCATACCTACCGACGAATCGCGAACATGCGCATCGTGGGTCCTCGAACGATTCGCTTCTCGCTCAAAGAGCCGCACGCCACGTTTCTCACCGACCTCGAGCTGCCCATCGTGCGACGCGTCGACGCCTACCGGCGCATTGCGACCCCGGACGACCCACTTCCCATCGGGGCTGGCCCTTATCGACTCGTTCGACGAGACCCAGGGATCCTCGAGCTCCGGCCGAACCCCCACTGGCATGGCGGCACGCCGATTCACCCGAGCGTTCGCCTCGTCGTGATCCGTGACGACAACACCCGGGCGCTTCGAATGTTGGCCGGACAGGGCGACCTTGCACTCGATTCGATCCCTCCGTTGCTTCTTCCGATGTTCGAGGATGATGCGAGCTTCGAGACCCGCACGGCGCCCGGTATCTCGACGATGTACCTCGGCTTCCAAACCGAATCCCCGAAGCTCACCGATTCGCGGGTCCGGGAAGCCATCGCCCATGCCATCGATCGACAGCTGCTCGTGGACTCGAAGTACCGCGGGCTGGCGCATCTGACCGATTCATGGATTCCGCGCGGCCACTGGGCCGACGTCGACGGTCTTCCGACTCGAGACTTCAACCCGGACAGGGCCCGGCGGCTCCTCGACGCGGCAGGGTTCCCAAACCCGGAAGGCCCGGAGCCACGCATGACCCTCGTCCTTCGCACGACGTCGGAGCGGTTCCGCCAATCGATCGCAAGAGCGATCGCCGCGATGCTTCGTGACGTCGGAATCGAGGTCGACGTACGGCCATCTGAAACCGCGACGCTCATTTCCGACCTCAACCGCGGTCGCTTCGAGATGACGCTCCTCCAGGTCCCAGAGGTGATCGAGCCGCACGTGCTCAGCTGGTTCTTCGACTCGTCGCGCGTCCCGGGCGGTGAACAGGAGGGCGCGAACCGGTGGCGCTATCGCAATCCGGAGCTCGATCGTCTTTTCGAACGTGGACGGACTGAAGTGGATCGCGATGCGCGCGCAGCCGCCTACCGCGACGCGCAGACGATCCTCGCACGCGACCTACCGGTTCTTCCGCTCTGGCAGCCTGACACGACGGCGGTCGTTCGGCGTGGCGAAACGTTCGATGTCCCGCGCGACGGGCGCTTCGGAACGCTGGCGTTCTAGGGGCAGGGTGGTAGCGTAGAGGGTGATCCTCAGGGACCCGGTCCACGGCTTGATCGCCTTCGAAGGCTTGGCGGAACAGGTCGTTCGGCCGCTGCTCGATACGCGAGAAGTTCAGCGGCTCCGACGCGTTCGACAGCTCGGACTTGCATCGCTGGTGTTTCCCGGCGCTGAACACACTCGATTCGCGCATGCCGTCGGAACCGCTCACGTGATGCAGGCCTTGCAGTCGCGCATCGACGCCTGCAGCGACGAGCTCCCCCCAGAGCAACGCCTCGACGAAGAGGCTCGGGCCGACGGCCTCGCAGCCGCGCTACTTCACGACCTGGGGCATGGTCCGTTTTCGCACCTGTTCGAGGAGGTCTTGCCGCACGCGAGGCACCACGAGCTGTGGACCCAAGACATCCTTCTCGACCCTTCGACCGAGGTGCACCAGACGCTCGAGTCGATTTCCACTGGCATGAGCCAGCGTGTCACGGGTCTCCTCAGCGGTGACTACCGGCTCGGCTACCTCAGCCAGAGCGTCAGCGGAACGCTCGACGTCGACCGCGCGGACTACCTTCTGCGAGACAGCCACATGACCGGAGTGCGGTACGGGCTCTACGACCTCGACTGGCTCCTCCATGCGCTCACCTTCGCGTGCGTCGAAGGTCGGTGGGTGCTCGCAGTGCAAGGGAGGAAGGGCCTTCCGCCGGTCGAGAGCTTTTTCCTCGGACGCCACTTCATGTACCAGCAGGTCTACCACCACAAAGCGACCCGAGCGGCGGACGCGCTGGTCCGAGCGATCTTCATTCGGGTGAGCGAGCTCATCGTCGCCGGCACACCTCCGGATCCGATGCTCCCCGCGTTCCGCGCTGCTGCGCTCGGCGAGCGCATCTCCGTCGGCGACTACCTCCGGATGGACGACGCAGAATTGCTCACATGCCTGAGCGCCTGGGAACACGGCGGTGACGCCACGCTTGCCGAGCTGAGCAAGCGTCTTCGAAGCCGCCAGCTGCCAAAGACGGTGCCGCTTCCCGAGCACCGGCCCGACCTTTGGGAGGCAGCCACTGCACGGACACGCGATATCGTCGGTGCGCAGGGTGCGCGAACCGACCTCAGCGTGTGGCTCGACCTCGCCGAAGACGTCCCGTATCGAGAACCCACCGACGGGAGCACCGACGGACTGTGGGTGACGCTTCGTCACCAGCCTCTTCGAAGGCTCGGCGACGCGTCTTTTCTGCTGGGCCAGCTGCGCAACAAGCGCATCGAGCGTCCCAGGCTGATTTTTCCGGCCGAATATCGCTCCGATGTCCTCGATGCACTGCACGCCGTCCTCGACTGACGCGCCGGGCACAAAACGCCGATTTGCGGTAAGGTCGAGGAGGAATCGGTTGGGGGATGGCCAGGATTCTCATCGTCGACGATCAGGACAACGCGCGCGGCATGCTTTCTGAGATGCTGCAGCAGGAGGGGTACACCGTCGACCAGGCCGGCGGCGGAGCGGCCGCCTGCGAGCTCGTCCAGTCGAACGGCTACGACCTCGTCATCACCGACCTGCGCATGGACGACGTCGGCGGGCTCGAAGTGCTTCGCCGCACGAGAGAGTCGTCGCCGACCACCCCGGTCATCGTCATGACCGCGTTCGGTACCATCGAAGACGCGGTTGAAGCCATGCGTTTCGGCGCGCACGACTTCGTCCAGAAACCGTTCGTCGAAGAAGAGCTGCTGACGAAGGTGGCACGCGCCTCCCGCTCACGTGAGCTGGGCGTCGATGCTTCGTCCGCGGAGTTTCGGCAGCGCTACAACTTCGGAAACATCATCGGCCAGTCTCCGTCGATTCGGGACATCCTAGGCCGCATCGTCCGCATCGCACCGACCGACGCCACCGTGCTGATCACGGGCGAGAGCGGCACCGGCAAAGAGCTGGTCGCGCGAGCGATTCACGCCAACTCTCTTCGCGCCGAACGACCCTTCGTATCGATCAACTGCGCCGCGCTCACGGAGACGCTCCTCGAAAGTGAGCTCTTCGGGCATGTCCGCGGCGCTTTCACCGGCGCGGTACAAACCAGAAAAGGTCTTTTCGAAGAGGCGAACGGCGGGACCTTCTTCTTCGACGAGATCGCGGAGACACCACCTTCGCTTCAGGCCAAGCTTCTTCGTGCGATTCAGGAAGGCGAAATCCGGCGCCTCGGTGACAACAGTTCGATCAACGTCGATGCCCGCATCATCGCCGCGACCAACCAGGAGCTGCGAAGCCTCATCGAGCGCAAGCTGTTTCGCGAGGACCTCTACTACCGTCTCAACGTCGCGCGCTTCGAGCTACCTCCGCTTCGCGACCGAAAGGAAGACATCAAGCCCATCGTCGAGAGCTTTCTCGAGAAGTACGGGCGCAAGATGGGGCGTCCCGCGACGCTCGGTGCCGGCGTCCTCGACTACCTGATGTCGTATGACTTTCCGGGCAACATCCGCGAGCTCGAGAATCTCATCGAGCAGGGCGTTGCGCTCGCCCAGGACGGACGCGTTCATCTCGCCGACATCGCGCCAAATGGGAACGGGAACGGGCATCTCCACCCGGAGCGCCAGTCGCTTGCCGACCTGGTGCAGGAGGTCGAGCGCAACGCGATCGTGCGCGCGCTTCGCCAGGTGGAGGGGAACAAGGAGCGCGCGGCGGAGATTCTCGGGCTGAGCCCGACGACGCTCTGGCGGAAGATGAAGCGCCTGCAGGTCGAATGGCCGTAGGTATCGCGCGCGGCTAGGGCGTTGTCTCGATCGTGTCCTGGCTCGGCAGCTCGAATGGGTCTTGCTGGGCGTAGGCCTCACCGACCATCTCTTCGAGCTCGTCCTGGACGACCTCGGGCACTTTCGCCGCTGCGGTCTCTATCTCCTCGGTCGCGTTGGCCGCCTTGACCTGGTCGCCGATCTGCTCGGCGATGCGCCGAGTCGCGACGCTCACTTCGTGCCCGAGCTCCTGCGCCTCGTCGGTCTTGATCACGCGCATCAGATGCCCGAACGCCGAACGCTCGCCGAGCTGAACGATGAACAACAGATAAACGAGAAACGCCAAGATGGCGCCTCGCCACATGAGTCGGATTGAACGTTGGATCATGACTCTCCCCGCCGGATGCCGTAGCTCCGCATCTTCTTGTGAAGGTTGGTGCGTTCCACACCCAAGACCGTTGCCGCCTTCGAGATGTTCCAGCCCACCTCGTCGAGCGTCTGCAGGATGTATTCCTTTTCCGCCCGCGAGCGGTATTCCCGCAGCGTGAGCCGTTCGCCGCTCTCGCTGATGGCGCTCGGAAAGTCCGACGGTGGTGCCGAGTCACGCCGCTCCTGACTCAAGACGCCTTCCGCCGGCAGGTCATCGAGCGTGATTCGGTCGCCGCTCAGGATCGCCATTCGCTCCACCACGTTTCGGAGCTCTCGTACGTTCCCGGGCCAAGGACGCTCCGCAAGCGCTTCGAGCACTTCGTCATCGATCGGTTTGTTTCGGACCCCGTTATCAAGACAGAAGTCGCGAAGAAACCCTTTGGCCAGCAACGGGATATCGGACTTCCGCTCACGCAGCGGAGGACTCACGATCGGCACCACGTTGAGTCGGAAGAAGAGGTCTTCGCGAAAGCGCCCCTCCTTCACTTCGACCTCGAGGTCTTTGTTGGTCGCCGCGACGACTCGCACGTCGACCGCGATGGCCTTTTCACTGCCGACCCGAGAAATCTCACCGCTTTGCAGAGCTCGGAGGACTTTCGCCTGGGCGCTCGCACTCATGTCGCCAATCTCGTCGAGAAAGAGCGTGCCCTCATTCGCGAGCTCGAACATGCCCTTCTTCCGACCCTGCGCGCCGGTGAACGCGCCTCGCTCATAGCCGAACAACTCGCTCTCGATCAGCTCCGCTGGAATCGCGGCGCAGTTCACTTTGATGAACGGCTTGTCCGCACGAGGGCTCAGACGATGGATCGCTCGCGCGATCAGCTCTTTGCCGGTACCGCTTTCGCCCGAGATCAGCACGCGTCCGTTCGTCGGAGCGACCTTCTCGAGCTGTGCAAAGAGCTCGCCCATGACCGAGCTCTCCCCGATCATTTCGTAGCGGTGCTCGACGTCGGCTCGGAGCTGTTCGAGCTCGCGCTGGAGCTGCCACGTCTGAAGCGCGTTCCGAACCGTGACGAGCACGCGGTCGCGATCGAGCGGCTTTTCGAAGAAGTCGGTGGCGCCGAGCTGCACGGCCTGGACCGCCTCGGCGAGCGATGCGTGGCCCGAGACCATGAGCACCGGGAGCTTTCGCGTTTCGGGTTGGCTCCGAATCTGCGCGAGCGCCTCGATTCCGCTCATCTTCGGGAGCCGAACGTCGAGGATGACCAGGTCGATGTCGCTGGCTTCGAGACGCGCGAGCGCGTCCTCCGCCGAAGCGGCCTCGAGCGTGTGGAAGCCCGAGCCTTCGAGCACCATTCGCAGCGTGCGTCGAATGTTCTTTTCATCGTCGACGACGAGAATCGTGGCAGCCATCCAAACGCCGGTATATCACGGGTGATTCCTGCCCTCCCAAAGAGTGATAAGGTGGCTCGAACGTGACCGACGCGAACGCCGCCATCGCGCGTTTTCGGGCGCAGCTCGAAGTCGCCCGACCGCCCACCGGCGGCGTCCCGGACGAGGTGATCGAGACCGAGGTGGCTCCCGTGCTTCCGCTCTTGGCCGAGCTACCGATCGAAGACCGGGCTGGAGAAGACTTCGAGTCGTTTCGCTTTCGCGAGGCGCTCACCGTCATGACGCTGCTTGGCCGCAGGCTCGCACTCTTGGACCTCACCCCGACTGCCGCAGTGGCCGTCGTCGAAGCGACACTCGATGCGACGCGCGCCGAAGGAGAACCGCCGACACCCTCGTTCGACCGATACGCGCGCGTGGCGGTGCTGGAAGGGTTCGTGCGCGGGCGGGAGGAGCGCGTCGAAGCCAGTGCGGCGTCACGCGCCAGCCACCGCGTCCGGCCTCTCCGCATCGACGATGACGTGTTTGCACTGGTCGTCTCCGGAGTGCACGAGCCGGAGACGCTCGGCGAGTACGTCGACGCACTCGGGCGGGCGATGCTCGACGCCGACGCGTCGGTCGGTATCGTCGATCTCTCCCAGCTCGGCGAGCCGAGTCGCGATCGCGCGCGCGCCGTGTTCGCCGCAGACGAAGTCGTTCGGATGCTCGGCGCCCGCTGCATCTTCAGCGGAATCGACGCGAGATGGACCGCGGCGGCGCACGATGCACACGTCGACCTTTCGCTGCTCGAGGTCAGTCCGGCGTTCGCCCATGCGCTGCAGGCGTCTCGAGCGCCGGCGACGGAAGAGAAGGGCGACCAAAGCTCCCCATGGCGAGCTCTCCTCGAACGCCTGAAGCGCTGAGCGGGCCCTAGTCGCCGACTGCCGAGCCGTCCGGGAGCGATCTCAGCAACCGCTTCGCCCGTTTTCGCGTCTTCGGGTCGGCGGCCGCTCGTTTGAGCCAGCGTCGGGCCTCCGCATAGTCTTCTGCGTCTCGGTAACAGCGACCAAGCGCAAGCGCGTCTTCACCCGACACCTCGTCGGCCTTCGCGACGGCGTCTGCACGTCGCTCGCAGTCCGGGGACAGAGCGGGCTGTCCCTTTGCATTGGCCCGGCCTGCGGGAGCCGGAGCGGCCACCGCTTCGTCGGCGAACGCGGCTTCGCTCGCGCCTGCCATCGCCTCCTCTTCCACTTCGATGCGACGCGCCGCGCGCGTCCGCAACGCAGACGACGGTTCGGCAGACGACGCTGCGGGACGCGCCGACTTCTTGGCGACGGTCGGCGCCGACGCCACGCGCGAGTCCTGCGGCTCGGCCTTTTCCTCTTTGAGCGCGACGCTTTGCACAGGAGAGGCCGCATCGTCGCGGCGGTCGACTTCGGTATCAGAGGCAACCTCGAGCGACGACGGCTCACTGGTCGGAGGACCACTCTTGGGAATCGACCACACTCCAACGCCGACTGCCAGCAAGGCCACCGCGGCAGCAGCCCACGGAACCGGCCGGAAGCGGCGCCGCGCAAGCGGGACGACCTTGCTCGCATGCTCGCGCGCCGCCTGGAGGACAGCCTCGTCGATCGCGGCTGGGGGCTCCTCGAGCGGTAGCCGCTCCGCCAACTGCAGCGTCGCCTTGGTCTCCTCGAACAACGCGCGGCACTCGGGGCACTGCGACAAGACCTCGCGCACCGCGTCGGGATCGCTCCGCTCTCGGTCGATCAGCTCCAGCACCCGATCTTTGCACTCGTCACAGTTCATTCGAGCGTTTCCAATCTGCGAAGCTGTCCTTGAGTCGCTCGAGGGCATACCGCATCCGACTCTTGGCCGTGTTCGGGGAGACACCGACCACTTCGGCAACCTCGGCAAACGTCAGCCCCTGCACCTGTCTCAAGACGAAAACCTCCCGCTGCTCGTCTGGGAGCGCCTCGACCGCCTCGACGATCCGCCTCCGCCATCGGTCTCCCTCGGCGAGCTGCTCGGTCGTGGGCCCGTCGCCCGCCACCCGCTCCCCGAGAGGGGCGGCGCCATCCTTCGGCGGCGCCTCGAGCGAGGCGTGATCGCGGTGCTTCTGCTTCCGTAGATGGTCGATGCACAGGTTTCGGGCGATCGTATACAGCCAGGTCGAGAACTTGGCGTCTCCTCGAAACTCCGCCCCCCGTTCGATGACCTTGGTCCACGTTTCCTGGTAGATCTCCTCGGCCCGGCCGCGATCGCGGACCGTGCGCAGCACGACGTTGAAAAGCGGTCGCCGATAGCGACCGTGCAGGATTTCGAACGCCTGGACATCGCCTTCGCGATACGCAGCCAGCAGCGTCTCGTCGGATTTGTCGCTCAACACGCCCCGCCTCAGGCCTCACTCTGCCATGTCGGATCCTCACACGTCGATCGACGTCTCAGGGCGTGGCCAGGATCTAACCTAGAATCGATCCCAGGATTGAGCGGAACCGGCGAACGCAAGTGGGGGACATTTCAGCCCTTCTCGTGCCTGTCGGGGGTGTGGGCTCAGATTGACCCGGGCTCTGGCGCTGCGGTATAAGCCGGGGGACCGCCGACGGGCAATTTCGCCACAGATGGTGGTCACTTAGAGGGGATACGCAATGCGCAGAACAGTTGCGCTTTCGCTCGCGGTGGCAGTCTTGTGTGTGGTCGGGTTCGCCGCGCCGAGCCTTCATCGCGCCGACGCACAGATGGCGGAGCCGTCGACTCCCGCTGCGGAGACCACACCTGCGCCGGTGCGCACCGAAATCGATGCGGGCACGTACGCGGTTCGATTGCGCGATCTCGAACAGCGCATCAACGAGCTCAAGGAGGAGATCTTCCGTTCGAAGGCGCGCCTCTCGCTTCTCGCCGAGACGGTGCTCGAGGGTGTCGTCGGCGGTGGTCAGGCGGTCATCGTCCACGAAAACCGTATGTCGGACTCGTACAAGCTCGTTCGCGTATCGTACGCGCTCGATGGAGCCCCGATCTTCACCAAAGCGGACGAAGAGGGTTCGATCGGAGACCAACGAGAGTTCGAGGTGTACAACGGCAGCATCGTGCCCGGCGAACACACGATCACCGTGAACCTCGAATACCGCGGTCACGGATACGGCGTGTTCTCGTACCTGAAGGGCTATCGTTTCAAGGTTCGATCGACGTACACGTTCGCAATTCCCGAGGGCCGTCTCTCGACGCTGTACGTCGTCGGCTACGAGAAGGGCGGGCCGACGACCCCGCTCGAAGACAGGCCGGCCATTCGCTACATCGAACGCGTCGAACGGCAAGCTCGACCTGAACTGAACGCTGAGGGCGACCAGTAATGAGCCAGCGCGGTGCGACCGCATCGCCGCCCTCACCGAGTTCTGGATGGAGGCGGGCGATGGAAGCCTGGGCAGCATCGACGCTGCTCATGCTCGCGTTCATCGTGACCGCGCCCGCCGCTGCGCAGAATTTCCAACAGACCGAGCGACAAATCGCCGATCTCGATTCCGACACCGCGCGCATGATGACGCAGCCCATCAGCGTGAGCGGCTTGAAGAGCGACACGTTCGTCGAGGAGCGGCTCACCGAAGGGGAGCTCTACCTTCGCCTCGAGGACTACCTTCGCGCAGCGATTCTCTTCACCGACATCGTAGACCACTATCCGACGCACCGGGCCTACCCCGAAGCCCTCTTTCTGCTCGGCGAGTCGTTGTATCTCGCCGGCGACTATCTCGGGGCCCGAAAGCGGTTTGCTCGAGTCATCGAGCGTGGCAACGAGGCGGCCTTCGCGCCTTACCTTCAGCCTTCGCTGAGCCGACTGATCCAGATCGCCATTCACACGCGAGACTTCGAGGACATCGACGGGTACTTCTCGCGCCTCGAGGCCATCCCTTCGACCTCGCTCACGGAGACCACCGCGTACTACCGCGCGAAATATCTCTACAGCCGGGCTGTTCCTTTGGACGCGGTGACCGACGCACCGGAAAACGCGGCGATCCAGGGCATCAATCCCACGCGGCTGGAACTTGCACGTCAGGGATTCGCCGCAATTCCGAACGGGTCGGAGTTTTCGCTTCGCGCGAAGTACTTCGTCGCGACCATCTACATCCTTCGCGCCGAGTACTTCGACGCCATCGCAGCGCTGTCGGGCATCCTCGGCCAAACCCCGGCGAACGACGCGGAGAAGGAGGTCGTCGACCTCGCGTACCTCGGTCTCGGGAGGCTCTATTTCGAGACCGACCAGCTCCAGCAGGCGGTCGAGGCGTATCGTGCCGTTCCGCAGACTTCGCCCCAGTTCGACCACGCCCTGTACGAGCTGGCATGGTGCTACATCCGCCTCGATGACCCCGTTCAGGCCGAGCGCGAGCTCGAGATCCTGTCGGTCGCCGCGCCCGACAGCCCGCTCAACGCCGACGGCATGGTGCTCCGCGGCGACCTGCTGGCGCGCGTCGGTCGGTACGAAGAAGCGGAATTGGTGTTCGATGAGGTTCTCGGAACCTTCGGACCCATCCGGAACGAGCTCGAGCTCGTAAGGATCGAGAATCCCGATCTTCACGCCTACTTTCGGGAGGTTGTGCGCGAAAACCTCGACGACTTCGACATGGAAGACTTTCTGCCGCGCGATGCACAGCGCTGGATCGAGCTCGAGTCGGACCACGAGCGCGCCCTGAGCGTCCTCTCGGACCTGAGTGAGTCCAGCCAGATGGTCGAGGAAACCGAGGAGCTCGCCGAGCGGATCACGGCGGTGCTCGCCGCTCCGAACCGGGTGGCGGTCTTTTCCGACCTCCGCCGACAGAGAGAACGCGTGACGGCGCTTCGCAACCGCGCGGCGCTCACTCGCGCTGCCCTGATCGACGAAGAGGCGCGGGCGCTCGGCGACCGCGGCGTGCAGGTCAAGCGGGCCCGAAACGAGAGGCTCGAGCTCCAAGCATCGCTTCAGTCGCTTCCCGTCGAGACCGAGGATTTCATCGACCGGGACCTCGGTACGATCGAGCAGTTTCGCAAGGCCGAAGGGGACCTGACGGCGCTTCGAGTCGAGATGCTGGGCCTCGAAGCCAGAATCGTCGCGTCGCGGTCGGCGCTTCCATCGCTCGATCCGGCGAAGGTCGACCCGGCACAGCTCGAGGCCGACCTCGAAGCTCACGAGGCGGAGATCCAACGCTACGAAGATGAGCTCGTGGCGATCCGACGTCAGCTCGAGGTCGGTCGGCTTCAGGTGGGCGTCGGGGACAAACGCTATCAGGCGGACGACAGCACGCGCGACGCCTTCACGAACGCCGTGAACCGAGAGCGGCAGACCGCCGGCTCCGCGGGGCCGCAATACGACGCCGCGTTTGCGCGCCTTGCATCGATCGAGCAGCGCCTCGACACGCGCAACGCCCAGATCGCCGACGTGGTCGAGCGCCGCGCGGACGAGATGATGGTGGCGGTTCGCGAGGAGTTGGCGAACCTCGAACGCTACCGGACCGAGCTTCGCGGGCTCGAAGGCGAGACGGTCGACGTGGTCGGCGCGATCACCTACCTGAACTTCAATCAGATACGGGGGAGGTTCTTCAACCTCGTGCTTCGCGCAGACGTGGGGAAGATGGACGTCTCTTGGGCGCGACGAGAGGAACATCGGATACGCATCGACGCGCTCACGCGGGAGCGGGCCCGTGAGATTCAAGCGCTCGACGACGAGTTCCGGGACGTCATGGACGATGGCGGAGGCGGCACGCCGTGAGTCTTCGTTTCCGCCTGCAATGCCTGACGCTTCTTGGCGCCATGCTCGCCTCGGTGCCGAGTGGTCTTGCGCAGACGGCGTCCGAGGAGGGCGACTCTGGCGCCGTCCCGTGGGAGGGCGCGTCGGACGTCGAGTTGCCGCCCTTCCTCAAAGACACGTCGAGGCGGGTCGTCGAAGAGCGGCCCCCGCCATCCGCCGAGCAGCTCGAAGCGCTTCGTCGGCTCGAAGAGGAAGTCGACCGGTTCGACAAGAGCGGAAGAACGTTCCGGTCGACTATCGACTCCCTCGTTCGGCGAGACTACCTGCAGCAACGGCGCGACAGAGACCGATGGTACGGCGAACGAATCGAAGCGGAGGAGCGCGCCTTCAATGAAGCCCGCGACGACTCGATTCGCATCTTCCAGAACTTCATCGCGCGATATCCAAACGACGAGAAGTACACCCCCGACGCGATGTTCCGGCTCGGCGAGCTCTACTTCGAGCGGAGCGCGCTCGACTTCCAAGAGCTTTACGACGCGGCGCAGGCCGCGCGCGAGGCAGGCGACCTCACGGCCGAGGACAGCCTTCCGACGTCCCCCGACTTCACTCCGACGATCGAGCTCTACCGCGACCTAGCGATGCGGTTTCCGAAGT
Organism: uncultured Myxococcales bacterium; assembly: GCA_965601515.1. Classification (GTDB taxonomy): domain Bacteria; phylum Myxococcota_A; class Polyangia; order Polyangiales; family Houyiibacteriaceae; genus SG8-38. Next base: position 16,219 of record CBFCWN010000063.1, read on the forward strand.
ACGAGCGCTCCGACGGAGTGTACTATCTGATCGGCTACACGTTGAACGAAATGGGACGCCCCGAGGAGGCTGTCGCCGCATGGCTCGCCCTCGTCTGCGCCAACAAATACGAGTACGACCCGGACTGGCGGCCCCCGCCTCCGAACGTGACGGCGTCGATGGCGGAGCAATACCCCTCGCTCACCCTGGACGGGAGGCCGCTCGGAGCACCGGTCGAGGGCCGATTCATCGATCCCTACGCAAACTGCAAACCGATCGCGGAGGACGCCCGGTTCGTAAGCGAGACTTGGTTTCGCGTGGGCGAGTATCACTTCGACGACTTTGGCGGCCAGAACGCGATCGAACTCGCCATCGCGGCCTACAACCGCATTCTCGAGAACCCAGAGGACCGGAACTACAACCTCGCGCTCTACAAGGTCGCGTGGGCGTACTACCGGGCCAGCCAGTATCCAGAGGCGATCGACCACTTCGGCATGCTCGTGCAGTGGTCGGACGATACGCGCCTCGCGACGGGTAAAGCCGGGTCGGAGCTCCGCCCGGAGGCGATCGAGTACCTGGGGATCGCGTTCGCCTACGACGACTGGAACGAAAACCAGATTCCCGACGCGGCCGAAGGCGGCCCGTCGGGGCTGCAACGAATTCAAGACCCGAAGCTTCTCCCACAAAAGCGCGAGTGGACACCCGAGGTCTATTTTCAGCTCGGCCAGGTGTACTTCGACGAGGCGAAGTATCCGGAGGCGATCGCGGCGTGGCGGCTATCAACCTCGAAATGGCCCGAACACGAGCGCGTACCCGAGATCCTCGATCAAATCGCCGTCGCGCACCAAATGCACAACGAGTTCGAGGAGGCGATCGCGGTTCGCACCGAGCTGATCGACTACGGTCAGGGGAGCGAGTGGTGGAACGCGAACCTCGAACACCCCGCCGAGCAGCGAAACGCCGAGCAGCTTGCCGAGAACGCTCTCATCGTCACCGCGCTCTTCCACCATCAGCGCGCGCAGCAGCTGAGACAACGCTGTCTCGAGGAGCGCGACGTACGGCTCTGCCGGGACGCGCAAAACGACTACACGCTCGCTGCCAACGCGTACCGAGGCTATCTCGAGCGCTACCCGAACAACCCTCAGGGCTACGAGCTGCACTACAACCTGGCGGACGCGCTCTACTGGTCGACGGACTACGAACAGGCGGCAACCGAGTACGCGGAGGTTCGGGACTCCAACGTCGACGACCGGTACCTCGCGGAGTCGGCACGGCGCGTCGTCGAGTCTTTGAAGCGAATCACCGACCGCGACGTGGAAGAGGGACGGCTCGTCGTACGCACCGACCCGCCGCCTGCAGGCGGTGACCCGCTCGCCGTCAACCCGGTCGCGATGCCCGACACCGTGCAACGTCTGGCGCAGGCCCGCGAAATCTATCTGACACGTGTCAGCGAAGAGCGAGACACGGAGGAGGTCCGAGCGGCCTACGATTACAACAACGCTCTTCTGCTCTACTGGTACGGCTACTGGCCTCAGGCGGAGGATCGCTTCGCTCGCATCTACGAAGATCGCTGCACAGGCCCCGAAGCCGACTCCACCGGGCAGATCGCCTGGGAGAATCTTCGCGCCATGGCGATCGCCACGGACGACAAGGAGGAAATCCGCCGCCTCGCCACCGACATTCAGCAGCGTGGCTGCACGTTCTCCGCGAGTGACGAAACCATCGACTGCGGCCTGGCTTCGAACCAAGACAAGCCGATTTGTCGCGCCGGCGCGGACCTCAACGCTCTGGTCTATCAGGATGCGCTCGACGTCTACCGCCAGGCTGGCACCGCGACGGGCGCCGAACGAATCGCGCTTTACGAGCAGTCGGCGACCATGCTCCTCGCTGCCGTCAATAAGAATCCGAACGACAAACAGGCTCCCATCGCTCTCGAGTACGCGGCGCTCGCGCTCGAAGCGACCAATCGCTTCGACTCGGCCGCGCAGCTCTACCAACGCATCATCGACGAGGTCGGCCCGCGCGAGGCCCAAGACCCTGAAGAGCAGCGAAGCCTCGACGCGATTCTCGCGAACGCCCACTTCAAGCTGGCGTACACGGCCAGTCGCAACTTCGATTTCGACCGGGCGGTGGAAAACTATCGAGTCCTCGCCGACTCCCCGCGCTTCGCAAACTCGACGGACCCAGAGATCCAGGCGAAGCGCGCCGACGGACTGGTCAACTCCGCGATTCTCCTCGAGCAGCTCCAACGCTACCCAGAGGCGACGAGTTACTACCGTCGCGTCTACGACACGGTCGACGACCCAGCGACCAAGCGGAACGCGCTCTACCGTATCGCCGAGATGGCGTACAACCAGCGACGCTACAACGAGGCGATCGCCGGGATGAAGGAGTTCATCAAGGTCTACGAGAACGACGGAGAAGCCGGCGAGCTCGTCGTTCAAGCCTACTGGCGCATCGCCCAGTCGCGTAAAGCGCGCGGGCAAACGGCGGAGTACCGAAGGGCGCTTCAGGACGTCACGAAGGCGTTCCAACGCACCGGTCAGCCTGCGGGTTCGATCGCGGCTGGGTACGCCGCGGAAGCCCAGTTCATCTTGGTCGACGACCAAATCCAGTCGTTCGAAAAGTTCGGAGTCAAGCCGGGCCGCCCGAGGACCGTCGAAGCGTACATCAACACGATCACCAAGCAGATCGACGGCGGGGCCGCGCGAGCCCTCGAGATCGCAAACCGGTACGACACCGTATTCCCGTATCGGCGTCCACGCTGGACGATCGCCGGCTACGTACGGCAGGGTCGAACCTACGAGATCCTCGCGCGTGCGGTCCTGAACACGCCGGTCGTGATCCCGTCAGACCTCCAGCGCGCGCTTCGCCAAGCCGACGAATACGAGCGCGAGGAGTACCAGTACGAGCTCGAAGACAAAGTTCGGCAGGTGCTCGACTCGAAGGCTCGGCCCATCGAATGCTTCGCGGTCGCGAGGTATGCGCTTGCCGCGCGTGCGGGCAGAGCGGGCAGCTTCGACACGGAGTACACGCGAATCGCGATCGACCGACTGCAGGCGTACGGTGACGAGCGAATCGCGGAGTGCATCGCGGAAGCCCAAGCGCGCGACTCGACGTTCCAGGGCTACACGCCGGGCGAGTTCGCCAGGTCGCCGCGCGGCAAGCCCCTCGAGATTCGCCCCGACATTTCGCCGCCGCCGATCAGTGGAGGTACGCCGTGACGTTCCTGCGGAAGCTACTCTGGATTCTCCTGCCGCTGGCGGTGGCCTATGGCTGCAAAGGGACGTCGAACGACGACGTCGCCGCGGAGCCGACTTCAGGCGGCGAAACGACCGCCGCGGCTCCCGATCCCGTGGCGGAAGCCACCCCCGAAGAGGACACGCCGAGCCCGTGGGGCGCGACCCAGGCCGAGCAGTGCCGGCACCCCGCGCCTCCCGCCGTTGAACAGAAGGCCCAGCGGGACATCGACGCGGGTGTTGAGGCGGCGGCCAGCGGTGACCCCGCCAAGGCCGAAGAGCGCTTCCAATCCGCGCTCGAGCGCGACGCAAACGCCTACGCCGCACACTACAACCTCGGTGTTCTTGCGGACCGTCGAGGCGACGAGAAATCGGCTCTTCGACACTACAGACGTGCACTCGATGTGCTGGCCGACTACGCGCCGGCCGCGCGGGGCATCGCAACCATCAGCCTCCGTCGCAACCGCGCTCAGGACGCCGTGGCCGTCGTCGAGCCGATCGCCAATCGGTACCGAACGAACCTGGACATCCAGGCGCTCTACGCCGAGCTTCTGGTCGAGGTGCGGCGCTACGACGAAGCGTGGATGGCGGCTCGACGCGCCCTCAAGTGTGACGAGCGATTCGTGCCGGCTCTGATCGCCCTGACCAAGGTGAGCCGCGCTCAGGGGCGCGACGAGTTGGCCGACTCGATTCTCGACCAGGCGCTCGAGGTCGACCCGAACCGCGCCGAGCTTCACTACCTCGACGGCGAGCGCCTCAAGACCGAGCCCGGGCGACTCCGAGAGGCGCTCGCGGCATACGAGAAGGCCGTCGAGCTTCGTCCCGACTACGCCGAAGCCCGGATGGCGCTCGGAATTCAGATGCTTGCCGGCGGCAACTACCAGGACGCGCTCGCACACTTCCAGGCAGCCGCGGCGCTCGTTCCGACGCTTCCGGCGGTGCACGTGAACCTCGGAGACGCCTACAGAGCCACCGAACAGTGGGCCGAGTCGCAAAAAGCCTACCGTCAGGCCCTCGCGCTCGAAGACAGGCTCCCCGAAGCCCACTACGGCCTCGGGCTGCTGTTTCTGACCGCTGGAGGCGAGTTTCCTGGCCTCGACGAGCTCACGGCGTATGAGAAAGCGGTAGACGAGTTCAAGACGTATCGGGCACAAATGGGTGCACGTTTGTCGAAAGACGACCAATCGGAGGAGTATCTTCGCGACTTGGACCGTATGATTCAGCGGACTCGGCGTAGGCTCGAGCGCGAACAAGGGGAGAGCTCATGAAGCGTGGGGGAGCGATCGCGTTGCTGGCACTGTGGCTCGGACTCGGGCTCGGTGGGGCTGCGTCCGCTCAGGAGAAGCAGAAGAAGAAGCGCCAGCCGCGCGTCATTCAGCTCGAAGAGATCGTGATCGAGGGTCGCGTTCAGAAGCCCAATGCCTTTTATATCCTCAATCGATCCAACCTGGGCTATGAAGTGCTCGAGCTGCGAACCAGCTTTCTTCGCGAGGTGGTGAAGAGCGTGCAAAAGGAACCGTTCTGATGGTGCAGCCGCGCACCCCGAGCGAGCCAACTCGCCCCGGCAAGATGTCGATGGCGATGGACCTCGCGCCGAGGAAGCCAACAGGGCCAAAGGTGCTCCGCGTCGGCCTCTTCCGCGACAAGAAGATCGTCGAGGAGCGCATCGTCCGAACGCGCGAGACGGTGTCGATCGGCACCGCGGCGAAGAATCACCTGATCATCAAGTCGGGCACGATGCCCAAGAAGCTCGAGTCGCGCTTCGAGCTCTTCCAGCTGGTCGGGGACGACTACATCCTCAACTTCACCGGCGATATGAAGGGGAAGGTCGCGCTGCCTGGCGGGGTCCAGAGGCTCGACTACCTCCGCGAGAGCGGGGCGGCCCGAGATGCGGGCACCCATTACCAGATCAAGCTCGCCGACACCTCGCGCGGCAACATCCGAGTCGGGGACTTCACCGTCTTCTTCGAGTTCGTGTCGGCGCCACCGATCACGCCGAAGCCCCAGCTTCCAGCGGCCGTTCAGCGGGGGCTGATCAAGAACATCGACTGGACGTTCACCACCTGGGTGATCTTTTCCTACATGCTGTTCTTCGGCTTCATCATCTACATGGAAAACGCCGACTGGAAGATCGAGCGGGGCGAACAAGAGGTCCCCGAGACGCTCGCTCGTCTCGTCTTCGAGGCGCCCATCGAGCCTCCTCAAATCGAGGAAGAGGTCGAAGAAGGCGAGGGCGAAGAAGAGAAGGAGGAAGCGGCGGCCGAGGGCGAGGAACGTGAAGAGAAGCCGTCCGACGTCGACACGGGGCCGCCCGAGCCGGCTGCGACGAAGGAAGGGCGGGCACGTATCGCGCAGGATGCAGCCGCGCAGGCGGAGGCGATGCTCCTCGGCGCCCTGGGCCAGGGCAGCGGCGCACTCTCCGACGTTCTGCAAGGAGGAGCGGTCACCGCCAACGCCGCGGACGTCCTCGCGCAGGCGTCGGGGGTCGGCGTCGCGACGAAGAGCAATGCCGGCACACTGCGCACCCGTTCGGGTGGCGGTAGCGGCCAGCAGGACGATCTCGGCTCGCTCAAGAAGAGCGCGAGAGCCGGCAAAGCGGCGAGCGAAGGCAAAGCGGTTCAGGAGCGAGCGGTCCGCGGGAACGTCGGGCTTCGGAGCGGCGGCGACATCGGAGGCAGCGGCGAGTTCGATGCCGCCGCGGTGCAGAAGCAGATCAAGCTTCGCCTCAAGTCGATTACGCGCTGCTACGAGTCGGAGCTCCGCAAGAACCCGAGTCTGGCGGGCAAGGTCACGGTAACCTTCACGATTCAGGAACGGGGCAACGTCACCGACGCGCGTGCGAGTGAGAACACGACGGGAAGCCCATCGGTAGCGGAGTGCGTCACGCGGACCATCGGTCGATTCCGTTTCAACCCAGGACCGAGCGGCGGCAGCGTTACCTTCCGTTATCCTTTCGTTTTCCAACCGCAGAACTAGCTGCGTGTCCGTCGCGCGCTGTTCCTTTGTTGGACTATGCTAGATTGACACCCTTAGGGTCCGGCGTATACTCGCCGCAAGTTTAGGGGATCGTTGATGTTTACTCGGATTGGCAGCGTTGGCATGGCGTGGCTCACCGCTCTCGCGGTGGCGTCGTTGGGCATGGGGTACGCGGTGGCGCAGGAAAATGGCGAATCCACGGTCGACGTCGTCCAGGTGTCGCCCGTCGGCGAACCTCGAAATGACACGCCACCGTCGCCGAGCGATCAGCGAAAGACCGCCGCAGCCGCAGTGGAGTCCGCGTCCGCGAGCTGCGGCGCGCAGTCGAAGGCGATGTCGACCGCAAAGAAGAACGGCGACATCATCATGGCGACGTGCCTCGAGGACAAGCTCGAGCAGTGCACCGCGAATCTTCAGAACATGAAACGCCGAGAAACCGCACTCAATCAGGCGATCGCCAACGGAGACACGGGCAGCGCAAACCACGAGGCGACCGTGATCAGCGTCCTCTCTCAAAAGGTCAAGATGCTTGAACAGGCGGCCAACCAGTGTGTCGGTCAGGACCTTTTCGACACCGGGGAAACAAAGAC
>CBFCWN010000064.1:0-22621 GCA_965601515.1 uncultured Myxococcales bacterium
AATTGACGCGTGTTTGACGCGTTCCGTCGAAACGGGTAGGCCCGTCCCTGGATGCGGGGAAGTGGGTTTAGTGATGTAGCCCCCGCTGGATGCGAAGGGAGATAAATCACTATGATGTACATGTTCCGATTGGGCCTGGTGTTCGCGCTCTGCGCAGCCATGGTGGGATGCAAGAAGAGCGACGACACGGCAGCGGAAGCCGCGGCCGCCGCCGAGGCGGAGGTCAAAGAAGCCGCTGACAAAGCCGGCGCAGCCATGGAAGAGGCCGCCGACAAGACCAAAGAGGCCACCAAGGATGCTGCCGCCGACGTCAAAGAAGCGGGCGGGGCAGCCGTTGAGGACATGAAGGCCGCCGGCGAGGATGCCAAGGCTGATGCGAAGGCCGAGACTGAGAAGGTCAAGGCAGACGTCAAGGACGCGGCCGAAGAAGGCGAGAAGAAGGTCAAGGTCGGCGCTGATGCGGCCAAAGACAAGAAGATGTAAGCTCCGCCACACGCGAAGCGAAGAAGAAGCCGGCCCTCGGGTCGGCTTCTTTCGTTTTGCGGCTTTCGATCGCGCCTTCCCTTGTCACCTCGCATGCGGCAAACTAGAACATGTTTCACTCCGGCCGGTGCGCCGGTGAACGCGAGGCCATGTATTTCGACTACACCCCCGAGCAAACGGCGCTCCGAGACGAGCTACGCGCCTATTTCGACGAACTGATCACCGACGAGCTTCTCGCTGAGCTGGATGAATTGGAGGGCGGCGGCCCGCTCTACCACGAAGCCATGCAGCAGCTCGGCGCAGATGGCTGGCTTGGGATTGGCTGGCCCAAGGAGCACGGTGGCCAAGGGCGCGGACCGATCGAGCAGTTCATCTTTTTCGACGAGGTCCAACGAGCGGGCTTCCCGGTCCCCATCCTCACGCTCAACACGGTGGGTCCCACGCTCCTCAAGTTCGGCACCGACGAACAGAAGGCGACGTACCCGCCGAAGATTCTCGAAGGCAAGTGCCACTTCTCCATCGGCTACACCGAACCCGACTCCGGCACCGATCTCGCGTCGCTCAAGACGAGCGCCGTTCGGGACGGCGATGAGTACGTCATCAACGGCCAGAAGATTTGGACGAGTCTCGCGGACCACGCAGACTACATGTGGCTCGCCGTCCGAACCGACCCCGACGCGCCGGCGCACAAGGGCATTTCGATCATCATCGTGCCCGCTGATGCCGAGGGCGTGCAGATCACACCGATTCACGCCCTGGGCGAGAACAACGTACACGCGGTCTACTACGACAACGTTCGCGTCCCGGTCGGAAACGTCGTCGGGGGCGAGAACAACGGCTGGCACCTCATCACGACCCAGCTCAACCACGAACGTGTCGCCCTCTGCTCGGTCGGGCCGCTCGAGAAGATCCACCATCAAACCATCGAGTGGGCGAAAAAGACGCCCAACGGCGACGGCGGGATGCTCATCGACCTCCCATGGGTGAAGAGCAACCTCGCCCGCGTCTACGCCAACCTCGAGATCCTGAAACTCCTCAACTGGCAGCAGGCTTGGGGCATCGCGGAGGACAAGCTCTCGCCTGCCGACGCATCCGCCATCAAGGTGTTCGGCTCCGAGTTCTACGTCGAGGGTTCGCGTCTTCTCATGGAGATTCACGGCGCGGCCGGGGTCCTCCATCACAGCTCCGAAGCCGCGCTCCTTCGAGGGCGGCTCGAAAAGTACTACCGCATGTCGCTGGTGCTCACGTTCGGCGGTGGCACCAACGAGATTCAACGCGACATCATCTGTCAGGCCGGGCTCCGGATGCCCCGACTCGGACGGCGCTGAGGCAATCATGGATTTCTCCTTCACCGAAGACCAGAACAGCATTCGTGAGCTCGTGAAGCAGGTGCTCACCGACATCGTCACCGACGACTCGCTCAAGGCGCTCGGCAAAGAGGGCACCTGGTTCCACGCCCGTGCGTGGAAGCAGCTTGCCGACTCCGAAATGCTAGGCCTCGCCATTCCCGAGGCCTACGGCGGCGCCGGCATGGGACTGACCGAGCTTTGCCTGCTCCTTCAGCAGGTAGGTCGCACCGTTGCCCCGATTCCGGCGATCGAAACGCTTGTTTCGTGCGCGCTTCCGATCGCCGAATACGGCACGCCGGAGCAAAAGGATCGTTTTCTCTCTGGCATCGCGCAGGGGCAAAAGATCCTGACACCCGCCCTCGTCGACACGGGCAGTCGCGATCCGCTTCGACCCGCGGCGTCGGCCGAGCCGGACGGCGACGGTTTTCGAGTGACGGGGACGTTCACCAACGTGAGCTATGCAGACCTCGCTGCACGAATCCTCGTTCCCGCGCGGACACACGACGGGTCCATCGTGGTGCTCCTAGTCGACCCGAACGGGGAGGGCGTTCGTCTCGGCGAACAGCGAGGCACGAACGGACAGCCGCTGTGGCTCCTACAGCTGAGCGGCGCGGCGGTGGGCGCCGGGGACGTCCTCGCAGGTCCCGACAACGGAGCCGACGTGCTCCGCTACATCGTCGACAGGACGACGCTGGCGATCTGCGCGGTCGAATACGGCATCGCGGAGCAGGCGCTTTTCATGACCGCCAACTACTCGGGAGAGCGAGAGCAGTTTGGTGTCCCCATCGGCGTGTTTCAGGGCGTCACCCAGCGAGTGGGCGATGCGTACATCGACGTTCAGGCCATGCGCTCGTCCATGTGGCAGGCCTGCTGGCGGCTCGACCGGGGCCTCGACGCGGAAAAGGAGCTCGCCGTCGCGAAGTTCTTCGCTTCGGAAGCCGGCGCGCGCGTCGTCGCGGCTGCCCAGCATGTACACGGTGGCATGGGTTTCGACCGTGATTACCCACTTTACCGCTACTTCATGACCTCGAAGCACCTCGAGTTCACGCTTGGCGGCGCCCACGAGAGCCTTGCGAAAATCGGCGAGCTCATCACGACCTAGCCCGTTTAAAGGGCCCTGCCTGGCGACCGAGGGATGGTGAGGCCAACGGAGCCAGGCAGGGTGGATGAAATGAAGGAGAGGTTGTACCGAGGCGTACGACGCCGCGGAGACTTCGTTACGCCGAAACCTGCGTCTTTCACACACGCATGGACCGCCCGCAGGATCGCACGTTGGTCGAGCGCGACATCTGCGGTACTTTTCCGCGATGGCTGTCACCACACTCCTTGACGCCGAAGCGCTGGCGACCCGTTCGAAGAGCAACGTCGTCCGCGATACGTGGGATCGACTCAGCGGGCTCCCGGGCGGAAAGCGCCTCTACACTCGCCTCATTGGGACGCTGGCTCCCTACACGGGGACGATCGGCGCCGTGGTGCAGGAGTTGAGGAACGGGTACTCGAAGGTCACGCTCGCCGATCGACGCGCGGTCCGAAACCACCTCTCTTGCGTCCATGCGGTCGCACTTGCGAATCTGGTCGAGCTCACCGGTAACCTGGCGTTGGCGTACTCCCTTCCGGACGACGCCCGCTTCATCGTCGCCCGCATGAACCTCGAATACGTGAAGAAGGCGCGCGGCACGATCACGGGCGAATGCACCATCCCCCCGATCGAGTCGAGCGCCCGCCGGGAATACGACTGCCCCGTCACGCTGCGCGACCCCCAAGGAGACGTCGTTGTCCAAGCGACGCTCAAAACGCTCGTCGGCCCGAAGCAGGTCGGCTAGCTGGCGGCGCCTCGAAGCAGTGCCTCCGCGGCTGCTCTGGCCTGCTCGGTGACGGTGACGCCGCCCAACATGCGAGCGATCTCTTCGAGGCGCTCGGTGTCGGAAAGCAGGGTGATGTCGCTCTTGGTGCGCTCCCCCACCACTTCTTTCTGCACACGGTAGTGTGCGTCGGCGTACGCCGAGATCTGTGGGAGGTGGGTGATGCACAGGACTTGGCTGTGTTTGGCGACCTCGTGGATCTTCTGGCCGATCACCTCCGCGACGGCTCCGCCAACGCCTGCATCGACCTCGTCAAACACGTAGAGGCTCGCTGGGCCGAGGTCGGCGAGCACGCGCTTGATCGCCAGCATGGCACGCGAAAGCTCACCGCCGCTTGCGATCTTCCGAAGAGGTTTCGCGTCCTCGCCCCGGTTCGGCGCAATCAAGAGCTCCGCTCGGTCGATGCCCGTCGCGGAAAGACGGGCGCCGTCGACCTGGAGCTCCCGTGGGCCACCTTCGAGGGATGCGAGCTCGACGGTGACCTTCGCCTCCCCCATCCCGAGAGACGAAAGCTCCTCGGTGATGGCCGCACTCAGCTTCGCCGCCGCGTCCCTTCTCTGGTTGCGAAGCTCGTGCGCCATGGTCTTCGCCGTCTCGAGAGCTTCGTCGACGTTGCGCTGACACGTGTCGAGACGCTCTTCGTAGCGCTCGAGGGATTCGAGCTCGTCGGCTGCGCGGTCTCGATGCGCGAGGATGGCATCGCCTTCGGCCCCGTACTTCTTCTTGATGCGGCCGAGTCGGTCGAGCTGTTCGTCGAGCGCCGCGAGGCGCGCGGGGTCGTAGCTCAGGTCCCTCGCATAGCGGCCAAGCTCGGAGGCGGCGTCTTCGAGCTGCACCAGTGACTCCCGGATTTGTCCCGCCATCGGCTCGAGGTCCGGGTCGATCGTGGACGCGTGCTCTACCGAGGAAGCGATCCGCGAAAGCGCGCCGCAGATCGAATCGTCCTCCGCGTAGAGCTGTGCCTCGGCGTCCCCGGCCGCGCTGCCGAGCCTTTCGACGTGCCGAAGGCGCTCGCGCTCGACGACGAACTTGTCCTCGCTTTCGATCACCTCTCGAAGGGAGTCGATCTCCTGAACCTGGAATCTCAGCAGATCTTCTCGGTCGACGCGGCCACGCTCCTCGGTGACTACCTCTTCGAGGGTTGCAGCGGCCTGGACGAGTCGCTCATACGCGTCCGCGACTTCTTCGAGGAGCCCTTCGTGCTTTCCGAACGCGTCCAGATAGGTGAGGTGATGACGCGCGTCGGCCAGCGAATGGTGCTCGTGCTGCGAAGAGATGTCGGCGAGGCCCTTCGTGACCTCTTTGAGCTGCGCCAAGGTCGCGAGTCGCCCATTGATGTAGGCCCGCGTTCGTCCCGCTGCGGTGACGACCCTCCGAACGAGAAGCTCCCCATCGGTCTCGATGCCGAGCTCCCGCACGGCGGCAAGTGCGCCCGGCTCTTCGCTCAGGTCGAAGAGCGCCTCGACTTCAGCTGACTCTGCGTCGGTGCGAACCACTTCAGGGCGCCCTCGCGAGCCGAGCACGAGTTGAAGCGCGTTGACCAGGATCGACTTCCCCGCTCCGGTCTCGCCGGTGACGATGTTGAGGCCCGCGTCGAGCTCGACTTCGAGCGCCTCGATGATGGCGAAGCTCCGAACGCGAAGGCACGTCAGCACGGCCGAAGGCGTAGCACAGGCGTTGCGTGGGCGCCCTCCAGGCGCTAGCAAACGCGGTGAATGTCCACGTCCGCTGAAATCCGGGAATCGTTCCTTCGCTTCTTTGCGGAGCGCGAACACGAGCGCGTCGCTTCGGGGCCGCTAGTGCCGCCCAACGATCCCACGCTGATGTTCGCCAACGCTGGGATGGTGCAGTTCAAGGATGTGTTCACCGGCAAGGACGAGCGGCCGTACTCTCGCGCCACTTCATCCCAGAAGTGCATCCGCATCAGCGGCAAGCACAACGATCTCGAAAACGTCGGCGTGACCGCACGCCACCACACGTTCTTCGAGATGCTCGGCAACTTTTCCTTCGGCGACTACTTCAAGCGTGACGCGATTCAGTACGCTTGGGACTACTTCACCGGCACCCTCGGCCTCGACCCCGAACGCCTCGTCGTGACCGTCTTCGGCGGTGAAGAAGGTCTCGCTCCCGGGGACGAGGACGCGGCGACGATCTGGAAAGACGTCACCGGGTTCTCGAGCGACCGCATCATTCGCTGCGGCGCCAAAGACAACTTTTGGCAGATGGGGGACACCGGCCCGTGCGGCCCGTGCTCGGAGCTCCACTACTGCCTCGGTCTCGACGACGTCGACCCGCGCACGTTCGGCGAGGAACCGGCTGCGGATGGTCGTGGTTGGTTCGAGCTCTGGAATCTGGTCTTCATGCAGTTCGAGCGGCACGCCGACGGCCGCATGGAGCCGCTCCCCGCGCCTTCGATCGACACCGGCGCGGGCCTCGAGCGGATCGCAGTCGTCAAGCAGGGGGTCCTCAGCAACTACGACACCGACCTCCTCCGGCCCATCGTCGACCTCGCCTCCGAGATCTCCGGCAAGAAGTATGGCGGTAGTCAGTCGAACGACGACATCAGCATGCGAGTCATCGCGGACCATGCTCGGACGACCGCCTTCTTGATCTCCGAAGGCATCTTCCCCGACAAGGACGGACGCTCGTACGTCCTTCGGCGCGTCATGCGGAGAGCGATTCGGCACGGCCATCGCCTGGGCATCCACGAGCCGTTTCTCCACCACTGCGCTTCCCGCGTGGTCGACAAGATGGGGGACGTCTACCCGCAGCTCGTCGAACGCCGAGCTCTCATCGAGGACATCACGCAGCAGGAAGAGGAGCGATTCCGGCGTACGCTCGACCGCGGCCTTCAGCTCATCGCCGAGAACGACGCCTGGCTCGAAGGCGAGACCCGGCAGCTTCCTGGCGACGTCGCGTTCAAGCTCTACGACACGTACGGCTTCCCGCTCGACCTTCAGGAGGTGATCGGGGACGAACAGGGCTTCGAGGTCGATCAAGAGGGGTTCGACGCACAGCTCGAGCAAGCGCGCGAGCGAAGCCGCGGCTCGAAGGTGGGCAGCAGCGCCATTGCCGACGTGTATCCGACTCTCTCCCAAGAGCTCGGGACCGTCGAGTTCGTCGGGTACGAGAGCGAGGCGGCCGAGAGCGAGGTGCTCGCCGTCTTGGCGGAAGGCGCACCGGTCGAACGACTCGTCGCCGGGCAGTCAGGAGAAATCGTCACGCGCGCGACGCCGTTCTACCCAGAGCAGGGCGGGCAGGTGGGCGATCGCGGCCTCATTCAAGTCGACGGCGCCGAGTTCGAGGTGGAAGACACTCAAAAGCCGGTCGACGGGCTCATCGTGCATCTGGGCAGACTCCGTTCAGGGGAGGTCTCGGTCGGCGGCACGGCCGAGCTCGCCGTCGATCACGCTCTTCGCAGCTCGACGCGTCGAAATCACAGCGCGACTCACCTTCTCCACTGGGCCCTTCGCCAGGTTGTCGGCGAGACGGCAGCTCAGAAGGGGTCGCTCGTGGGTCCTGACCGCCTGCGCTTCGACTACAGTGCGACCCGTCCCCTCGAACCGTCCGAGATCGAGCAGATCGAGGACCTCGTGAATGCTCGTGTGCTCGCCAACACGGAAATCAGCACCGAAGCGCTGCCGATGGACGAAGCCAAGGAGCGCGGCGCCATCGGCATCTTCGAAGAGAAATACGGCGACGTCGTTCGCATGCTGACCATCGGGCCGTCGCTCGAGCTCTGCGGTGGAACGCACGCCTACCGGACGGGCGACATTGGCCTCTTCAAGGTGCTGTCCGACACCGGCCTCGCCGCAGGGGTCCGTCGCATCGAGGCGACGACGGGCCTCAACGCCCTCGGTCATGTCCGCCGCGTCGAATCCGAGCTCGACAGCACCGCATCGCTTCTGAAGGCGCCCGCCGCGCAGCTTCACGATCGGGTGGAGCGCCTGCTCGAGCAGCAAAAAGAGTCCCAGCGAGAGATCGACCGCTTGAAGCGCTCCATCATGTCGGGCGACAGCGCGGACCTCTCGGACGGCGCGCGTGAGGTTGACGGTGCGCACGTGCTTGGCGCGAGGGTCGATATCGGTGATGCAGGGACCCTCCGCGAGATGGCCGACCAGCTGCGCGACAAGCTCGCCCCGGCCGTCGTGTTGCTCGGCTCGCCTAGCAAGGACGGGAAGAAAGCGCTCCTCGTGTGCAGCGTTTCGAAGCCCCTCACGAAGCGGTTCAAGGCCGGTGACATCGTCAAAGCCGCTGCGGCCATCGTCGGCGGCAACGGCGGCGGCAGGCCGGACTTCGCTCAGGCCGGTGGTCCGGATGCGAGCAAGCTCGATGAGGCGGTCACCAAGGTATACGAGCTGGTAGGCGCCTAGTGTCCGTCAAGTCGCAGGTCGTGGCGTCGGCCATCGACGTCTATCTCGGATCGCGACCGGCCAAGCACGCGCTGTTCAACGCCGGCCGCGTTTTGACCGGTAGAAGACGGCGAGCGCGGCTCTACTACCGAGCCGACGATCCCTACAGCCACCTGCTGGTGCAGGTCGCCCCTCGCCTCGTTCGCGAGTACGGGTTCCATATCGATATCGTCCCGGTTGCGCCGCCCGGTTTGAACGCGAATCCCGCGCCGGAGATGCTTCTCCACCACGCGCTGGAGGACGCTGCAATCCTGGCCGAAGTCCACGGACTCAGCTTCCCAAGGGACGCGAGCCCGCCTCCCGAGGACCGAGTCCGACGCGTCCACGCCGTGTTGCTCGAGCCGAGGCCGTTTGAAGCCCAGATGCGACTTGCGAACGAGCTTGGCGAAGCCGTTTGGCACGATGACGGCGAGGCGCTGGCTTCGCTCGTCGACCGCTACGGTGGGATCTCCGGCGAAGCGGTTCGTCCTGCCCTCGATGCGAACTACGCCGCGCTCGAGCGGGCCGGCCACTATCAGCCCGGCATGCTCCAGTACGGTGGAGACTGGTACTGGGGCGTCGACCGCCTGGGCCATCTCGAGGCGCGATTGCATCGTGAAGGCGCGAAAGGCTCCATTGGGCTCGGGCACCGCCGCTCGCCGTATCTCGCTTCGCTGCTCACGGCGGCGTCGGAGCCTCGTGTCGAGCTGTTCATGTCGTTTCGAAGCCCGTACTCCTACGTGTCGATTCATCAGTTCAAGCACCTGAGAGATCGCTACGGGGTTGAGATCGAGGTGCGGCCTGTCCTTCCGATGGTGATGCGGGGCCTGGCGGTGCCTCGAGGCAAGCGCCTCTACATCGCCTTCGATGCCAAGCGCGAGGCCGACCGGCTCGGAGTTCCGTATGGACGTGTGTGCGATCCACTCGGCAAAGGCATTGGCTACTGCATGGCCGTCTTCTTTCACTGCGCAGAGCCGCGGGGTATCGGGCTCGATTTCTTCGACGAAGTCATGAGGGGCGCGTGGTCTGAGGGGCGCGACATCGCGCATCTCCCCGACCTCGTCGAGCTCTCCGGGCGAGCCGGGATCTCGGAGGCCGATGTGAGGGCCGCCATCGCTCAGGGTGGCTGGGAAGAACGGGCGCAGCAGAACCGCGACGCCCTGACGTCGATGGGGCTTTGGGGAGTACCCTCCTTCCGAATCGGCTCGTACCGGAGCTGGGGACAGGACCGCGTTCCCCTCGTTGAGGCCGAGATTGCCGCGTTGATCGTCGATCCGGGCGTCTGATTTCGGGCGAAAGACTTTACGAAGGCCAAATTTCCTGTGACATTGATCACGTGGGGGATCTGGAATCGAAGCTGGCTGAGCTGGACGAGGCGCTTGCCGATCTCGGCAAGAGCGAAGACGAGGTGTCCGAGGTACGCGGCCGCTACCGGGGCGACGCTTCCGCGAATCTCGGCGATATCGACAACGCGCTGAACGCGCTCTCGGACGGCGCTCCGATCGACACCTCGCGAGCGCCGGGTCCGCCGGCCCATGCGTCGGCAGAAGCTGCCTCCGAAGCACCCGCGGCGGACTGGGACGAGGACGATACCGAGATCGAGGTCGTGGACGAGTCGGACTTCGTTCTGCTCGTCGACGAGGACGACCTCGAGGAGCTCGAGAGGGTCGGCGAAGAGGATGCTCAGGCGATGCCCACCGCCGTGCCCCGAGAGGCAGAGGGCGAGGGCGACGAAGGCTTCTTCAAGAAGCTCTTCGGCAACCGCGGCAGCCGCCCGCCGCAGCAGTCGTAGTCCGAATCAGAAGTAGAACGTCATTCCGAAGCTGAACAGGCCGCCGACGGAGGTGTTGCTCGTTCGGGTTCCGTCGACGAACTCCGGGCGTGGGTCGCGGTCGACGCGGTGGCGAATGACGGCGCGAGCATCGGTGTTGAGCGCGAACGCCTTGGCGAGTCGCCATTCGACGCCGAAGCCGCCCTGTCCGCCAATGTGAATCATGTCGCGGTTCTCGTTCGGGAGTCGTACAGTGCCAAAGGCCGCGCCCGGACCGAGCAAGAAGTAGAACTGGAACTTGTGCTGCGGGTTGAGGAAGAACAGCATGTTCGCCGTCAGGGGAATCTCCGTGCGGTAGAAGCCTCGGTAGTCGTCGCCGCCGAAGTAGCCGGAACCCAGATCGAGGCCGAAGAATGGCTTCGGTCGGAAGCGGAGTGCGGCGTTGAAGCCGCCCATCGAGACCTGAGGTCCGAACGTGCCCGCCACGTCGAAGTGAAGGCCGATCTTGCGCTCCCGCTCTTTCGGCTTCTCGGGCGGCGGTGCGGGCTTCGGGGTGTCCTTGACGACGATGACCGTCGAGTTGGAAGGAGCGGTCTTCACGACGACGGGGCTGGACCCGCTGTTCTTAGGAACGACGATGACCTCGGCCTGGGCCGTGGATGCGAAGGCCAGCAGGGCGATGGTGGCGAGTACGACCGGAAGCTGAATTCGGAGCATGAGCACCTCTCCGTCTTCTACGAGGCGCGCCGCCCATTCATTCAACGGTTCGAAGTCGGTTCTGGCCGAAGAGCCGAATCCTCCCGTTTTTTTCGGCCGTCAGCGGACGGACCGGCGGTCCTCTAGTGCTCGGCCGAGGGTCACCTGGTCGGTAAACTCGAGCTCGCCACCATGCGGGACGCCCGCCGCGATTCGAGAGACCTTGACCGGAAGGTCGCCAAGCGAGTCGGCGATATAGAGAGCGGTTGCTTCGCCTTCCACGTTGAGCGGGGTGGCCACGATGATTTCCCGGATGCTTTCGTCCGAGATTCGGCGCTTCAGAGCGTCGAGCGGGAGCTGGTCCGGGCCAACGCCGTCGAGGGGGGCCAGCAGACCATGGAGCACGTGGTAGCGGCCGCGGAAGCTGCCTAGACTTTCGAGCGCGATGAGGTCAGGCACCTTCGCCACGACGCAGACCAGCGACTCGTCGCGTCGCGGGTCTTGGCAGATCGCACAGCGAGATTCTGCGCCGTAGTTTCCGCACAGCTCACAGCGAGTGACCTGCTCGTGAATGTTGGACAGCGAGTCGCCGAGGGCCTGTGCGTACTGGTCATCTCCCTCGAGGACATGAAACGCAAGCCTTGCGGCCGTCCGTTGGCCGACGCCGGGGAGACGTGAAAGCAACGCGATCAGCGATGCGATGGGGTCGTTTGGCGCCATCGACTAGCCGATCCCCGGAATCGAAAGCCCTCCCGTGATCTTTTCGATTTCAGCGTCCACGTATTCGCGTGCTTTGGTCAGGGCGGCATTGGATGCGGCGACCACGAGGTCTTGGACCATTTCGAAGTCTTCTTCTTGGAGGAGGGAGGGGTCGATTCGCACCTCGGCGAGCTCTGGCACTCCGTTGGCCACTGCGGTGACCTTGTCGTTGCCGGCACTGGCTTCGAAGGTCTCTTCCTTCAATTCTTCCCGGCGCTTCTCGACCTTGCGCTGAATGCGTCCTGCCTGACGCATCAGCTCACCCATTCCGCCTCGAAAATTCATCGTTTCCCCTCACTCCGCTTCGATGTGCACGTTTAGCTTGCCGGCCGAGTCGGGAAACACGTCGACCGCGTCCCGCACGACGGGATGATTGAGTGCGGCCTTTCGCTTCGCCTCGAGCTCGGCTTCCTTTCGCTGCGCCGCGACGGCAGCCACGGTCTTCGAAGATCCCTCGCCCTGGGCATCGAACCGGATCTCGACGTTCGGCCGGGCGCCGAGCTGCGCCTCCGCAACCCGTTCGATGGCGGCGATCGACTCGGTGGACTGAGCTTGGCGTCCGTAGAACGAGCCGTCCTTGAACGAGAGTACGATGCGGTCCGGGCCGACGGCCTTCGGGACACCGTGTTCGAGCACAGCGGCGAGCGCGGGCTGCTCCTGAGAGAGACGACCGACCATTTGTTCCCATTCTTGCAGCGCTGCGCGACGGATCGGCGTCAGCACTTCACCGCTGCTGGTCTGAAACTTCGACGACGCCTTGGTCGCTGGCATGACCGGTTGGCTCGGGTCGCGCGGCTTCGGTGTCGCTTCCGCGGCGGGTTCTTGTTCGGCGGAGGCCGGGGCGACCGGGCGCGACTCCTCCGGTGCGGCCTGAGCTTTGCGCGGGGCGGGTGCCGTGGACGGAGCGGGCTTCTTGGCGCGCTTTGGTCGCTCGCCGCCCGAAGACGCGCCTCCCGAACCCCCTGCGCCTTGCACGGCGTCGAGTCGGGCGATCAGTTCGGCTACCGAACGAAGCGGAGGCCGGGTCGCGACGCGGACGAGGCCCATCTCGAGCATCAGCTTCGGATTCTGGCTTTGCGCCATCTCGTCCATCACCATCGAAGTCGCCCGAAACACGCGTTGAAGCTCGAGAACGTCGACGTCGGCGATGAGCTCCTCGGCCGCCTGGTGCTCTTCGGGAACCCACTCAGCTGGATCGCCCGCGTCGAGTTTCAGAACCACCAGGTCGCGAAGGAGCTGAAGCAGCTGCCGCGCGAAGTGCGGCATGTCTACGCTCTTGTCGGCAAGTCCGTCGACCGATCGAACCAGGCCTGCGCCGTCGCCTTCCAGAACGGCCCGGGTGACGTCGTAAAGAGCCTCGCGAGCGGCAATGCCGAGGGTGGTGGCAACCGTATCCGCGGTAATTCGCGCGTCTGAGATCGCAACGAGCTGGTCGAGCAGGGTGAGCGCATCGCGCATCGAGCCAGCAGCCTCCCGGGCGACCACCGAGATCGCTTCGTCGTCGGCAGAGAGCTCCTCGGCTTCGAGAATGGACGCGATGCGCTCGGCGATCAGGCGGTGCGGGATGAGACGGAAGTCGTATTGCTGGCACCGGGAGCGAATGGTGACGGGGACCTTGTGGCTTTCCGTGGTGGCGAAGATGAACTTCACGTGGTCGGGCGGCTCTTCTAGCGTCTTCAGGAACGCGTTGAACGCGCCCGTCGAGAGCATGTGGACCTCGTCGACGATGACGATCTTGAAGCGATCGCGCTGCGGCCGATACGGAAGCGACTCCTGGAGGCGCCGAACGTCCTCCACGCTGTTGTTCGAAGCGCCGTCGATTTCCTGCACGTCGACGTCGACTCCCGCGGTGATGTCGAGGCAGGGGCCGCACTCGTTGCACGGGGTTGGAGTCGGGCCCTTTTCGCAGTTCAGTGCTTTGGCGAGGAGGCGTGCCGTGGTGGTCTTCCCAACGCCACGTACCCCGGTGAAGAGGAAGGCATGCGCAACGCGGTCGGACTCGATGGCGTTCGAAAGCGTACGCGCAACGTGCTCCTGGCCGACCAGATCGTCGAAGCGCTGGGGCCGGTATTTTCGAGCGAGAACGGTGTACGCCATCGGGCGAGCGAGCCTATCACGGGCCGGCCCCCGACGCAGCCGCGCTCACTCGGTGTTCTCGTCGTCCGACCCTTCGTCTGGCGAAGCTTCGTCGTTGGCGTCGACGGCGTCTTCTTTCCCGTCGCCTTCGCTGTCGTCGTCATCGTCGTCGTCATCGTCGTCGTCGCTGTCTTCGCCCGCCATGGCTTCGCGCATCATCTCTTCCATGGTTGGCATGCCGCTGTCGTCTTCCCCTTCGGAGTCGTACTCACCGTCTTCGCTCCTAGCCATCGGGTCATCACCCATGATGCGGTTGCCGAGGCCCACCGAGAGCTGTGGGTACCACGTGATGATCCCAAGCCCGATCAACATGAGCCCAACGAACGGTGCGACGCTTCGTATGATGTGGCCGAGCCCCTTCTCGTAGAGCGCACTCGCCACGAAGAGATTCAGGCCAACGGGCGGCGTGAGGTAGCCGATCTCCAGGTTGACGATGAAGATGATGCCGAAGTGTATCGGGTCGACGCCCATCGAAGCCGCGATGGGCGCGAGCAGAGGCACGAATACGAACATCGCGCTCAGGATGTCCATCATCATGCCGACCGCGAGAAGCATCACGTTCAAGAGCAGTAGGAACTGCCAGTACTCGAGGTCCTTGCCCTGAATCCACTCGACCATCTGCGCGGGGATTTCCTCTTTCTCGAGGAACTCGCCGAGGGCGAGAGCCATGACCATGATCACGAGGAAGGAGCCCAGGAAAACGCCAGTCTCTCCGAAGATCGCGGGAACTTCCTTCAGCTTGAGGGCGCGGTGCAGGTAGACCTCGACGACGACGGCGTAGATGACGCTGATCGCCGACGCCTCGACCGCGTTGAAGATGCCGCCGTAGATGCCGCCGAGGATGAGCACCGGAAACATCAGTGCCCAGAACCCATCGAGGAACGATTGCCAAAGCTTCTTGAAGGCGAACCGCTCCGTCGGAACCTTGTCCCGAACGCCGTGATAGAACGAGTAGCCCATCAGGATCGACCCCATCACGAGGCCCGGCCCGAAGCCCGAGGCGAAGAGGCGCTCCACCTCGATCACCGCGCCCTGGTTGACGATCGGATAAACGATCATCGGGATCGACGGCGGGATGAGAATGCCGAGCGACCCTGCCGACGTCAGCAGGCCGTGTGAGAATCGCTCTTGATAGCCGGCGATGACCAGCGCGGGGCCCATCATGGAGCCGATCGCGACGACGGTTGCTGGGCTTGAACCGCTAATCGCGGCAAACAGCATGCAGGCGATGACTCCACTCATCGCCATACCGCCCGGCACCCAGCCGATCAGGGCCTGCGCGAACTCGATGAGCCGCTGGCTGATGTGGCCCTTGCTCATCACCGCGCCGCTCATGATGAAGAACGGGATCGCGAGAAGCGTGGGACTGTCCGCCAGGCTGCGGATGCCCTCGATGATGATGGTGTATTGATTGACGTCGCGGAAGTGGCTCCAGAGGAACAGGCTTCCGAGAGTGCCCACACCGATCAGCACGAAGAGCGGCGAGCCGACGAGCGCCGCTGCGAGTATCGCCGCGGCAAGAAGGCCGCCCTTGCCGAGGAACGGCAGGAACAAAATGATGGCGACGATGATGAGGAAGGGGAGCTTCCGCTCCTTGGCTGCGTCGGTCATCCTTCCGCCCCCTCGTGCGCCTGAGTCGCGGCGACGACCGCCTCTTCCTCAGGCGCGGCTCCGTAGGAGCCGCCCATCATCGAGCTGAACGCCGCGGCAATGTATCGCAGCATGGTCATGGCGAACGCAGCCGGAACCGCGATCGTGGCCACCCAGTCCGGGATGTTCGTTTGCTCGAAGCGTCCCTCGAGCTGCAGCGCTTCGCTCGCGTACTCCCAGCCGAGGAGCGCCATGAAGAAGCAGAACGCCGCCGTGGTGAGGTACCCGATCGCGTCGGTGTATTGAGATATCGACTTCGGGACGATGCGCTTGAGGGCGCCGACCTGGATGTGCTTGCCTTCATGCGCGCACACGCTCGCGCCGAGGAAGCCGACCCAGAGCAGCATGATCAGCGAGAGCTCCTTCGACCAGCTGTAGCCGTCCGGGAAGTAGTTCAGCACCACGTAGAGGAACAGCATGGTGACGATGACGAAGGCGACGAGCTTGCTGACCCAGCCGTGCCCCCGGGTGCGCAGGAGGCCGTTGAGCCAGACGACCGAGCAAATCGCGTAGAGGAGTGTGTAGAACCATCGCGACTCCACGTCGGGTCGGGTCATGACCCAGCCGAGAAGACCGAGGCCCGCGCACGTAGCGATCGCCTGCACGATAGGCTTCGCTTTTGATTTCTGGCCCGGCTCAGCGGTGTGCTCCTCGGCCGTCCAGAAGGCGAAGTACACGAGGCCGGCACCGATGACGGCGCTTGCGATGGGACCGACCTTGGTCAGCGTTTCAATAGCCTCTGGGCTCTCGACGCCGAAGATGCGCGCGACCAGCTCAGCGACCTTGCTGTCGGGCGCTGCGAGCCGCCGGTACATCACGTCCAAGAAAACCATCACGGCGGAGACGCCGAGAAAGGTCCAGAGAATTCCCATCTCGACGTGGAAGATCCAGTCGTCAATTCTGCGGAGCCACCCAAATCGACCCTCGTAAGGGTTCTCGTTGCCCGATTTCGCCATAGCCGCCGGACGGTAACCCTGGTTGGCGATGGCAATCAAGGCTTCTTGGAGTAGGGTCGGTCCGAGAGCACATGCGTACAGTCATCCACTTCGACATGGATGCCTTCTTCGCGTCGGTGGAGCAGCTCGATGATCCGTCGCTGCGCGGCAAACCGGTGTTGGTAGGCGCTCGCTCTCGGCGGGGCGTGGTCACCGCAGCCTCGTACGAGGCGCGGCCCACCGGGGTCAGGTCCGCGATGTCGATGGTCGAGGCCCTCCGGCGATGCCCTGACGCCGTAGTCGTGCCACCGCGGCGAGCCCGCTATGTGGAGCTGAGTCGGGCCGTTTTCGGGGTGTTTCGTCGCTACACACCCTTGGTGGAGGGACTTTCGGTCGACGAGGCCTTCCTCGACGTGAGCGGCAGCCGGTCCCTCTTCGGGGACGGACCGTCCATCGCGCAGACGATCAAGGACTCGATCCGGGGCGAGCTCGGGCTCACAGGGTCGGCCGGCGTGGCGCCCAACAAGTTCGTCGCGAAGATCGCGAGCGACCTCGAGAAACCCGACGGGCTCACCGTGGTGCCCGATGGGACCGCGGCCGAGTTTCTGGCTCCGCTCCCCTTGGAACGGATGTGGCGGGTAGGCCCGAAGGCGCGTCTGAAGCTGCGGGATGCGGGGCTCCGAACCATCGGCGACCTGGCCCGGCTCGACCTGACGACCATCGAGCAGCTCCTTGGAAGCTGGGGGCCGACGGCGAGGGAGCTCGCGCGAGGCAACGACGATCGACCCGTCGTCGTCGGCGCGCCCCCGAAGAGCCTCGGAACCGAGTCGACGTTCGAGCACGACCTTCGAACGCGTGAAGCTCTGCTCAAACCGATTCTTCGACAGTCGATGCAGGTGGCTGACCGACTGGTCGACAAAGGGCTTTGGGCGCACGTGATCACGCTGAAGATCAAGTACGGCGACCATCGCATTCGTACTCGGCAGCAACGACTGTCTCGAGCGGTTTCGGACACCGATGCAATCTTCGGAGCGGCAAGCGACCTGCTCTCCCGATTCGACGATCTGGAGTCCGGCGTGCGACTGACCGGCGTATCGGCTTCCGTCTTCACGAAAGATCGCGACGAAGAGCTCTTTCCAGATCGCGATCGAGCGCGGCGTGAGCGGCTGGCGAACACGAGTCAGGCGCTTCGCGAACGCTTCGGTGACGCCGGATTAACCCGTGCTTCATTGATTTCGCGCCCCTCGAAAGACGCCGCGAAATCGCGCTCGAACACAAGATCACCAGAGTCGCGTTGACACCATACGGCGAGCCATTTAGGTTCGCCGTGTTGCGCGCCACACGCAATGATCTAGGGGACCCCACCGGATGAACGCCAGACACACCAAGTTCATCTTCGTCACAGGGGGTGTTGTCAGCTCCATCGGAAAAGGCCTTGCGGCCGCCTCGATGGGCGCGCTCCTCGAAGCACGAGGATTGCGGGTTACGAACATCAAGCTCGACCCGTACATCAACGTCGACCCGGGCACCATGTCGCCGTTTCAGCACGGCGAGGTGTTCGTGACCGACGATGGTGCCGAAGCCGATCTCGACCTCGGTCACTACGAGCGTTTCACGAACGCCACCATGACCCGCGCCAACAACTTCACGACCGGTCGAATTTACGACGCGGTGATCTCGAAGGAGCGTCGCGGCGAGTACCTCGGGGCGACGATTCAGGTCATTCCGCACATCACCGACGAGATCAAAGCTCGCGTTCGGGAAGCTACTCGGAACGTCGACGTGGCGATCGTCGAGGTGGGCGGCACGGTCGGTGACATCGAATCCCTTCCGTTCCTCGAGGCGGTTCGTCAGCTACGCGTGGAGCTCGGCCCTCAGAACAGCGTCTCGGTCCACGTCACCTTGGTTCCTCACATCGCGGCGGCCGGCGAGCTCAAGACGAAGCCCACGCAGCACTCCGTGAAGGAGCTTCTCGGCCTTGGCATCCAGCCCGAGATCCTCCTGTGTCGTGCGGACCGCGAGCTTCCTAGGAAGCTCAAAGAGAAGATTGCGCACTTTTGCAACGTGCCGGTTTCGGCCGTCATCGCCGCGCCGGACGTGCGTGTGATCTACGAGCTGCCGCTCACGCTTCACGAACAGGGGCTCGATCGGCTGCTCGCCGAGCGCCTCAACATTTGGTCGCGCGATCCGGACCTGAGCGTTTGGCGACGTACGGTGGATCGCTACGTTGCCCCCGAGCGTGGCCACGTGTCCATCGCTCTGGTCGGGAAGTACGTGCATCTTCGCGATTCGTACAAGTCGCTTCACGAGGCGTTGGTTCACGCATCGCTGGAGTGTGGTGTCAAGCTCGAGCTCGACTACGTCGACAGCGAAGAGCTCGAGGAGGGCGACCTTCAGGCGCGCCTCGGCAAGCACGATGCGATCCTCGTCCCCGGTGGTTTTGGCGACCGAGGCTCCGAGGGGAAGATTCGCGCAATCCAGTTCGCTCGCGAGAACGGCGTCCCGTTCTTCGGTATCTGCCTCGGCATGCAGATGGCCGTCGTCGAGTACGCACGCAACGTGTGCAATCTCGAAGGCGCCAACAGTGCGGAGTTCGTGCGCGACGCCAAGCACCTGGTGGTCGACTTCATGCCGGACCAGCGCAACATCGAAGACAAGGGTGCGACGATGCGCCTCGGCGCCTACCCGTGCACGCTCAAGAGCGACTCGCTCGCAGCAAAGGTGTACGGCGTGCCCAACATCAGCGAGCGCCACCGTCACCGCTACGAAGTCAACAACCAGTACCGCGACGATCTCGAACGCGGTGGACTCGTTCTTTCTGGGCTGTCGCCGGACGAGCGCCTCGTCGAGATGGTGGAGCTGCCCAGTCATCCACACTTCATCGGCTGCCAGTTCCATCCGGAGTTCAAGAGCAAACCGCACAAGCCGCACCCGCTCTTCACCACGTTCGTGCGCGCCGCGGTCGAGTACCACGCCAACGCCGGTCAAGCGGTAAGCGACTCCACCGACATCTCGGTTAACTGAGCGCCAAGCGCGTCGCTGGCGTCGAACGATGCGTCAGCCGTCGGCGCCGCCCGACCGCTGAGGCCAGATCCGCCCACGGTGTGAGTTTCGGTCACCAAAGCACGCTTCATTGCGGTGTCGGGCACGCAGGGTTTAGGATCCGGCTGTGGCTCGGAAAGAGCGCCGTAGCTGGTTGACGATCCCGACACGAATCGTGCTTGGATACATCGTTGTGCTGGTTGCGTTTGCGGTGGTGGGCGGCCTGAGCTTCAGCCAGCACAAGCAGACCTCTCGGACGCTCGGGCTCCTCGAGGATGGCTATGTGCCCCTGGCGCTCACCCTGAGCCAGGCGAAGGCCACCCAGAGCGTCTACGCGAACCTCGTCGAGCGGGCGCTCGAAGCCGAACGAAGTGCACCCACGAAACGCTGGCTGCGAGCCGCCCTGAAGATTCGCCCCACCACACTGCAGCGTGCGTACAGCGGGGTCGAACGCGCGGAGACTCTGGCCGACGAGCTCGGCCAGCCGGCGGCCTTGGTGTCGGTGCGGCGAGAGCTCGACGCCATCGGCAGGGCCTACGCAAAGATCGACCAAGAGTACGAGGACCTTTTTGCCGCGATGGACTCGGATGCGGAGGATGCCGAGGAAGTGGCGGACGCGCAGCTCGCAAAGCTCCGAACCACCGAGCAGCGTATCGAGCGCAATTACGACCGGGCATCGCAGAGCGTCCAGCAGCGAATCTCGAGGACGAGTGCCCTCGCATCCGCGCAGTCAGAACGTGCGACGTTTTTGCTTGGTGCGCTCGGTCTCCTGGCCCTCGTCGTAGGGGTGGCCGTTACGTTCCTGTCGCAAAGACTGCTTCGACCGATTCCGCTTCTCCATCAGCGGGTCGCCGCCGTCGCGCGAGGCGATCTCTCGAGCGAGGTAGACATCAAGCGCGACGATGAGCTTGGGCAGTTGGTAGCGGAGTTCGAACGGATGGTGCAGGCGCTCGCTGCGCGCGACCAGAGTCTTCGCGAGGCCGCGTTGGCAGAACAGCGCCTCCAGCGCATGCAGGTCCAGATCGTCGAGGCGCTTCGCGCGGCGATCGTCGTCGTCGATCGAAAGCGGGTCATCCAGACCACCAACCCCGCGGCGGACACGATTCTTGGAGTCTCGGCGCGCGACGTCGGGCGGTCGATTGACGACACGTCACTCCTTCGAAGGTTCCCGGCGCTCAGCAAGGCGATGAACGAGGTTGCCGAGGGCGGCGCTGCGACCGCTCTCGAGGGCGAACAGGTATCGGGGTTCAGCGAGCGACTGGTCGACGTGTTGGTCACCCCGTTCGGGGACGACGCCGAGGAGGAAGGTGGCGTTCGTGGCGTGTTGGTGGTCGCGGACGATGTGTCCGATGCCATCGCCACGAAGTCTCGACTCATCCAGACCGAGCGGCTCGCGGCGATCGGACGCATGGCGGCGCACGTGACCCACGAGGTTCGGAACCCGCTTTCGAGCATCGGCCTCAACGTCGACATGCTGGGTGACGAGGTGGCCGACGCCGGCCCAGAGACCAAACACCTGCTCGAGTCGATCCATCAGGAGCTCGCGCGACTCGAGAGCATCACCGAGGAATACCTTCGGCTTGCGCGCCTTCCCCAGCCCTCGCTGACGCCCGAAGACCCGAGCCATCTCTTGAACGAGCTAGCGGAGTTCGTCCGCCGCGAGATGGATGCGTCGGGTGTAGAGCTGCGCCTCGACATCGCGCCCCACCTTCCGCCGGTCGCCATGGACGAGTCGCAGCTTCGTCAGGCGCTTCTCAACCTGCTCCGCAATGCGCGCGAGGCGATGCCTGATGGTGGCATCGCCAAGCTCGAAGCATCGCGGTACGACGCCGGGGTGCGGATCCTGGTGCACGACGAGGGCGCAGGTATCGGCGACGAAGCGCGCGAGCACGTGTTTGATCTGTTCTACACCACAAAAGAGCGAGGAACGGGTCTCGGTCTTCCGCTGACGCAGCAGATCGTCGTGGCGCACGGAGGGCGCATCGACTGCAAACCTCGCCACCCGACCGGGACGACCTTTGAGATTTGGTTGCCCACCGCCGTACGAGCGACTACGGATTCGCGCGTGCGGAGGGTTGGATGACCAGAGTTGACGGACGTTCCTACGACACGCTTCGGCCGGTGACTGTAGCAACAGGGGCGCAGCGAAACCCGGAGGGCTCGGTGCTGTACCGCTGTGGAGGTACGACCGTCCTCATTGCGGCCTCGGTGTCGGAGAGCGTTCCGGATTGGATGCGTGACACCGGAAAGGGCTGGCTTACCGCCGAGTATGAGATGCATCCCCGCGCCAACCCGGAGCGCAGGCGCCGCGACCGGCACAAGGGACGAATCGATGGGCGGAGCTCGGAGATCCAGCGCCTCATCGGTCGCGCGCTTCGAGCGGCAGTCGATTTCGAGAAACTCGGCGAACGAATGATCACGGTCGACTGCGACGTGCTCGATGCCGACGGGGGCACGCGGACCGCATCGATCACCGGTGGGATGATCGCGCTCGCGATGGCGCTCGACCGCCTGCGCGCGACAGGACTCGTGGAAAAGGGAGTGCTTCGGGAGCCGATTGCCGCGATTAGCGTTGGCCTATTCGACGAGCGACCGATGCTCGACCTTTGCTACACCGAGGACCGCGACGCAGAAGTCGATCTCAACGTGGTTGCGACTCCGAACGGAGCAGTCGTTGAAGTCCAGGGAACCGCGGAGGAGGCGCCGATCCCTCGCGAGCGTCTCGATCAGATGCTCGACCTCGCGCTTGGCTCGATGCCCGAGCTCGTGGCCTACCAGCGCCAAACGCTCGAGGCGAACGGGATCGACCTCGACCGACTGCTCGCCTGATGCAGATCCTGATCGCGACGTCGAACGAAGGGAAGCTTCGCGAGTATCAGCGGCTGCTCGCGGGGGTACCGGGGCTCGTCTTGGAAACGATGGCAACGCTCGGGGTGAAGATCGATGTCGACGAGGACCGCGATACGTTCGAGGGCAACGCGCTCAAGAAGGCCACGGAGGTTGCTGCTGCGACCGGGATGGTGTGCCTAGCGGACGACAGCGGTCTCGAAGTCGACGCGCTCCGCGGGCGCCCCGGGGTGTGGTCCGCAAGGTACTCCGGCGCTGACGCCACCGATGCGAGCAACAACGCGAAGCTTCTCGAGGAGCTCGACGGAGAGAGCGCGCGCGACGCCAGATTCCGCTGTGTGATCGCAGTCGTCTCGCCGGATGGAACGCCCATCGCGGTGGCCGAAGGTGCGTGCGAGGGACACATCGGTCTCGAGGCGAGGGGCACCCACGGGTTCGGCTACGACCCTCTCTTCATCCCCGAGGGCGAGGCAAAGACACTCGCCGAGCTCGGCCCCGAGCGAAAGAACGAGATCAGTCACCGCGCGGTGGCTGCCGCGAAGCTCGTCCGGCTCCTGAACCAGAAGCGATGAGCGCCTGAAAGCCCGCGTCGGTTTAGGGGCGTTACCGTGAGTTGCGAACGCCGGACCCATCGGCTACCCAGGAGGCCTCGGGGTGTAGCACAGCCTGGTAGTGCGCATGCTTTGGGAGCATGAGGTCG
>CBFCWN010000065.1:0-22534 GCA_965601515.1 uncultured Myxococcales bacterium
CCGTGCCTCTTGATTTCAGGCCGCCGAAGGCACTACACCTGCTGGCATGACTCGCTCTGTCGTGGTTGGCACTACGTTCGCTATCGGTCTCGCGCTGCTCGTCGTTGGCTGCACGAAGCTTGATGAAAAGAAGTACCTAGACGCAGGTGCCGAAGCCGTCCTTCCTTTCAAGCGAGGCATGAAGACTGCGCTCATGTCCGGCCTTCGCGACGGCCCTTCGAAGGCGATCGGCGCGTGTCGAGTCGAAGCGCCGAAACTCGCTGCGGAAGCAAGCACGGGCGGAGTGCGGGTAGGGCGCACGAGCACGAAGCTTCGGAACCCATCAAACGCGCCGAAAGCTTGGATGGAACCGGTTCTCGAACGCTACGAGGCCGCGCCCGACGCACGTGAGCCGGCTGTCGTCGCAATCGACCGAAACACGGTGGGCTACATCGAGCCGATCTATCTGCAGCCTCTTTGCATGACGTGTCACGGGCAAGCGATCGATGCCGAGCTGCAGGCGACACTCGACGAGCTCTATCCCGAAGACCAGGCAACGGGGTACGCGCCCGGCGAGCTCCGTGGCGTCTTCTGGGCAGAGCTTCCTCGCTGACCGGTTACGCCGTCAGCCCATCGCGGCGACGCGTACCGGCTCGATGTAATACATCACTCGAACCTCCTCGGGCGTGCGGTAAGGATACTCATCGACCCCCATGTATTTCTTCGCCATCTTGTCGATGTGCTCGTCCGCGCCTTCGGTGGAGATCTTCGCAACACGCCCTCGGATCATCAGTGAGCGATACGGGTTGTCGGGGTCGATGACGGATATCGCAACACGAGGGTCCCTTCGAATGTTGCGGTCCTTGAGCCGTCCTTCCGCGGAGTTGATGACGATCATCGGTCCGTCGGTATCCACCCAAACTGCGCTGGCCTGGGGGCTTCCGTCCTTCATCAGCGTGGAGAGGTGCGCGAAGGCGCGCTTGTCCAAGATGTCTGCATGCGAGGCGGGGATTTCGCTCATGGTCTCTTCCTCCGATGTGTACTGTTTGGCCGGGCGTAGAGATGTCCACTAAGGGACGACGATGTTGAACGTTCCCTTCGTCTCATCGAACAGACGAAAGAACGTGACGAGATCGAGGCGGTTGCCTTTGACGCGGAGCTCGTCGCCGAGGATGGTCTCCTTGAGGCCGGCGGTGCCCGTCGCCATTCGAAGAAACAGCGTCTTCGTGAGCTCGAGCGTCACGTTTGCGTCCGGATCGGGCTCGCGCTTGCGGTGCCAGAGGACGGAGTTCTTCAGCTCGAGCACGTGTGATGCGCCCGTGTCCGTGAACACCATGTTCACCGTCATGGTCTTTCCCTTGGCCCTCTCGGGATTGAGGCGTGCTGCCATGGAGTCTAGGAAGCGCTCCAGCGGCGCGTACTTCAGCATGTCCAAAGCCTTCGCGAGGTCAACTCCCTCCGCGGGACCTCCATGGCGAAGCTCGAATGCCCCGGTGAGATAGACGTCGCGCCATGGTCCGGACTCCGCCTGATAGCCGAGTTGGTCGTAGGTTTCGGCAAGCAGCGACTTTGCTTTGGTGTTGTTCGGGTCCGCGAAGACCAGGTGGTTCAACACCTCGGCTGCCCAACGGTACTCCCCTCGATCGAACGCTGCCTGTGCGTTGTCGATCAGCGCTCCGGCACCCCCCGCCAACTCGACGTATTTCTTTCCTGCCTCGACGGGCGGGAGCGGATTGAGATTCGCCGGGTTGCCGTCGAACCATCCAAAGTAGCGCTGGTAGACTGCCTTCGAGTTGTGGCTGAGCGTGCCGTAGTAGCCGCGGTTCGGAAACGACTTCTGAAGCTCCTCGGGCAGCTCGATGGTCTCGGCGATCTCTCGCGGCGTGTACCCTAGGAGTGCGAGCCGCAGCGACTGGTCGTGGATGTACTTGTACATATCGCGCTGCTTCGTCAGGAAATCGACGACCCGCTCGTTTCCCCAAATCGGCCAGTGGTGACTGCCGAAGTACACCTTGGCGGTCCCGAACATTTGAAGGATCTCGTCGATGTATCCCGCCCAGAGGAGGGCGTCGCGAACCTTGGCGCCGCGCAGCGTGTAGACGTTGTGCATGTTGTGCGACACGACCTCGGCACCACAGAACACATCGAGCTCCGGAAGGTAGAACGTCAGCTCCGCGGGCGCTTCCGAGTCCGGCGCGTACTGGAAGGTGAACTTCACCCCGTCGATGGTGTGTTCCGTCGGTGTTTCCGAAATGGTGATGGTCGGCGGCAGGATACCGATGCGGCCATACGCAGGCCCCTTCCCGAGGCCGGACCCGACGTGACCTCGCTCGTTTCTCGGGAGGCGGGCGCCGTACATGTAACCGGACCGCCGGCCCATGGTGACTCCAGCGAGGATGTTCTCGCTCGTGGCCGCCGCTAGGAAGCCCTTTGGCGCAATGATCGGGATGCTTCGTTCGGCGACTTCCTCCGCACTCACCACGCCGAGGACGCCTCCAAAGTGATCGACGTGACTATGCGTGAAGATGATCGCGGCAACCGGTTTGTCGCCGAGGTGTTCCCGCGCGAACGCGATGGCCCTCGCGGCCGTTTCCTCGGCGGTCAGCGGATCGACCACGATCCATCCGGTTTCACCCTCGATCAGGGTCATGTTCGCGAGGTCGTGCCCGCGGAGCTGGTGAATGCCCGGGACGACTTCGAAGAGACCATGGATGTCGTTCAGGCGCGCTTGACGCCAAAGGCTTGGATTGACGCTTGCCTGTGCAGATTCGCCCTCGATGAACGAGTAGGCAGGCATGTCCCAAATCACGACGCCGGTCTTGCTCTTCACGACGAGGTTCGGATCGGAAGCAACCAGGCCCCGCCGCGCCTGCTCGAAATCCCCCGGAGCGTCGAGCGGGAGCATTGCGGCGATTGCGGCTTGGGAAGCGACGGTTACCGAGGAGGCCGCTGTGTTGCCGGCCGCGTCTGGCGCCGGGTCTCCAGTATCAAACGTAGGTGCGCTCGCTTGGTCGGCGCATGCGCCCATCGTCGCAAGCGCCGCCGCGGCCGCTACAGTATACCTCATTCGTGTGCCCTCCAATGGTGCTGGAGGGTGCCACGAACGCTGAGCCAGGTGGAAGCTTACTCGACTTCTTGTTCGCGACGACGCGAGGCAATGTACGCCACGCCGCCCACGACAAGAATGATCGCGCTGCCGGCCACCGACGGATCAAGCTCGGGAGCCGCTGTGGCCCCTGAACCGCTACCGCCGCCACTCGACCAGCCGCCACCGCCTCCGAGAAAGTTGGCCTTGAAGCTGTTCCACCAACTGACGAGGCTGCTCCAACTCCAGCCACCGCCGCCATTGTCAGCGAGAGCAGAGGACGCAGGCGATGCCATGGCCAAACCAACTGCCAGGGCGGTTGCTAGGAAAAACTGTTTCATGACACTCTTTTACATCTAGGAGTTTTCGGTGGCAAGCCGATCATTGGACAAAAGGTCCCTTTGGTCACGATTGTCACAAATGTACCCCTTTTTCGGGATATCTCGACTTTCGGCAAGGGGCCTGGCAGTGTCGGTGCCGACTCCAGAATAGGGCAAAAACCATGCAATCTCACTTCTTTCGCGGTCACGTCGAGCTCGACCCATTTCTGGAGGAATCGGAGGCGCGGCGTCTGGTCGAGCTGTGTGAGCGGTTCGGGTCTTACGGAATGTACTCGGAGGAGGGCTTGAACGAGGGAATCGGGGAGGGTCTACCCCAGCGATTCGATGCCGCCTTCAACTTTCTCAGGACCGGAGGGCGGTTCGGCCGACGGGACGCCGACCTCGGCCAGCTGGTCGCTCGGACGAACTACTTCCGCGAGACCTACGCGTACGGAGAGCAGGTGTTCGCAGCGGGCATCGAGCCGATCGTCCGCAACGAACGTCTCGTCGCGGCGGCTCAGCGGATCTTCGATCGGCCGATCGTCGAGCCCGCCATCGTGTACGCGAACATCCTGCTCCCTGGCCAAGAGCTGGCCCTGCATACCGACGTGCCGGAATTTCGCGGCCTCAATCGGAAGCTCCATCCCGAATGGCTCATCGTCGTTGCGCATCACTCGGGGCTCTTCGATCGGTACCGAATGCCGATCGCGACGTCGGTCTCTTGGTATCAGGACACGGACGGAGGCGAGTTCGCGTTCTACCCGAACGGCATCGACGAGCCGGCTGTCGCGTACGGCGTCCATTTCAACACCGCGCTGGTGATGGATACCGACAGCATCTTTCATGGAGTCGATCGCGTGGCGGAAACCGATCGCCCCATGCCGAGCTTCCTCCCCCGAATGAGACTCCACGCCGAGGGCGACGGACGCTGGGTGGTGCGCGACGGCCCCGAGGAGGTCGCCCGCTATCGTTGGGACGACATGCGCTTCTCCGTCTCGTGGAAGGCCTATTGCTTTCGGAGCGAGCAGGAACGCGACGCGTGGAAGTCGGGCTCCGACGACTTGAACATCGACACGGTGCTCGACACGCTGTGCGACGACCTTCGTGAACGAGGCAAACTGGGCGACGCGCGTCCGCCGAACCGCGAGCTCGCCGAGATTCTAGTCGACGAGTACATCGAGTTTCCGCCGGTCGCCGCGTAGCTCAGGCTACTCGTGGATCGTGACTTTGACCATCTGGACGGGCGTGACCGGTCGGTCGCCGGGGCCGGTCTGTGTCGTCTCGATGGCTTTGACGACATCCATCCCGTCGATGATTTTGCCGAACACCGGATGTTTCGACGGCCCGGGCGAGAACCAGTCGAGGTACGCGTTGTGCACGGTGTTGATGAAGAACTGAGAGCCGCCGCTGTTCGGCCGGCCGGTGTTCGCCATCGATAGGGTGCCAGGCTCGTTCGAAAGTTTGGCGTTTTCCGGGTGCTCGTCCTCGATGTTTCCGAGCGGGCTATCTCCGGTGCCCGCCCGAGGGCTGTTCGGGTCGGCGCTGTGCTTGCAGCCGAACTGGATCATGAATCCGTTGATGACTCGGTGGAAGTGGAGCCCGTCGTAGAATCCAGACTTCGCCAGCTCGATGAAGTTGCCAGCCGTCTTCGGCATGACATCGGTGAAGAGCTCGATCTCGACGTTGCCGAGAGAGGTTTCGAGGGTCGCAGTGGGGTTCGCCATGCACGTGGCGTATCAGCTTTGCGCGCTCACGCCAGCCACTACCCTCATTCGCGACGCGCACTAGGATCCGAAGCCGAGGAGGTCGATCGATATGGCAACGTCGAAGGTCGCGGTCATCGGTTCAGGGATGGTGGGAGAGACGCTATCAGACGGGTTTTTGAAGTACGGGCACGAGGTGCGCCGCGCTTCTCGCGACCCATCGAAGCTCGAAGAGTGGAAGGCAGGCGCAGGAGATCGGGCGTCGGTCGGCGCGTTCGACGACGCGTCCGGGTGGGCCGACGCGATCGTGCTTGCGGTGAAGGGCAGCGGGGCAGAGTCGGCCGTCGCGCTCTGCGGGCCCTCCAACCTCGCGGGCAAGACCGTCATCGATGCGACCAATCCCATCGCCGACGCGCCGCCGGTCAACGGCGTCCTGAGCTTCTTCACCACCCTCGACGACTCATTGATGGAGAGGCTCCAGCGGCAGGCACCCGACGCGAAGTTCGTCAAAGCGTTCTCCTGCGTCGGCAATGCCCTTATGGTCGACCCCGACTTTGGGGGCACGAAGCCGACGATGTTCATCTGCGGCAACGACGAGGGCGCGAAGGCCGAGGTGACCCAAATCCTGGACACCTTCGGCTGGGAGACCGAGGACATGGGGAGCGTCGAGGCCGCGCGCGCCATCGAGCCGCTCTGCATCCTTTGGTGCATCCCGGGCTTCGCCCAAAACACCTGGTCGCACGCGTTCAAGCTGCTCAAGAAGTAGCGGTCTTTTCCTGCTTCTCGGCCCCATCCGGTACACTCATGGTCATGGGGAAGGGCATCGCAACGCTCTGCTTGATCGCCGGGGGGATCGTGGCCGCCGTCGGCTTCGACCTTCTACCGAACGACCTCGTCTACATCCGCGCGCCGAAGGGCGCGGTGGCCGCCGGCGGGGTCATCCTGGCGGGCATGGGACTCCTTTCGCTCGGGCGCGATCATCGGGTTAGCGATGCGCTCACATCGCTGCTGATCCTCGGCGTCGCGGCCCTCTCGGGATGGCTTACGTTCTATGCGCCTCCAGGCACGCTCAAGCGCTACATTCCGTTCGTTCCGGCGAACGTGAGCGAGTCTCTGGCCCAGCTGCTATTCGGCCTCGGTGCGGTCGCCTGCATCGGCATGGCGCTTTGGGGCTTCCGGCGTCTCACCCGGTAGCACGGCGCACAGCCGCTGCATGACCGCTGGCCGGGGCTCACGCTCATGCACGTGTTCGTACGCAACGACGCTGAGACGTTTCTCGTACGCTTCGAGGAGCTCGTTCTCCCTCAAGAGGTAGTCTGGGTTGCTCGGTCGACCGTAGGCTTCATTGCCGACGCCGAAGGTTTCGTAGATGAGAACGCCGCCGGGGCTAAGCGACTCCGCGAGTCGGGGGAGCAACGGTCGGTGCAGGTAGTTGGTGACCACGATGCCGTCGAAGCGACGGTCTACGAAGGGCCATCGGTTCGCTTCGAGGTCGGCGGCAATGAGCTCGAAGCGCGGCTCGACCATCATGTCTTCCATCTTCGAGATGCTCACGTCGACCGCGGTGACGCAATACCCGAGATCCAACAGGGCGCGACTGTGCCGCCCCGCGCCTGCGGCGAGGTCCAGCACCGACCCCCCGTCTCTTATTCGTGGGACGAATCGCATGACCCAGGCCGACGGCGAGAGCACGACTCGTCTACTCGTGAGACAGGGAGGGCGCTGCGCGTCCGGTGACGAGCGGGAGGTCCAGGTAGGTCTTGATGCCAGCCTCTGCGCTGCACACGTACGGGATCGCGCTCACGCAGTGGACCGCCGTGGCGACGATGCCGGGGTTGCGTTCGAGCCCGGCGGCGATCGTTTCTGGGTGCAGACCGTGGAACGTGGTCTTCACCGATGGGTCGCCGGTGATTTCTACCTCGAAGCGCTCGCCCTCCGGACCGAAATTCCACGCAGGGTCGAGGTTTTCCTCGCCCATGAACCAGTTGGTGCGCGCGGTGATGACCGGCTTCCCCTTCACGAGCCCCTCCCAGGTGAAGCGCTGCGCTGCGACGAGACCGGGCTCGATCGGCCCGATGGGAGAATCGATCGGCGCCGTTGCGACGGAGACCTCGTGGGTGCTTCGGATGTCTGGGTCGAGGGCGAAGCCCATCGCGTCCGCAATCATTTCGATGGACTGTGAGAAGCCCTCGGTGAGCAGCATCAGCATCGGGCTCATCTTCGCCTGCTCCGGAGTCTTCCCGAAGAGCATGATGTTGCGAATCACGTCGACGGCGCCGTAGCTACGGATGTCGGAAAATTCCTCGGCGCGAACGTGCGTCACCGCGCGGGAGAGAGCGGCGATGGTCAGCGGGAAGCGTTCGGTGATCCCGCCTGGATGAATTCCCGTGCCGTGAAGCGTGGCTTCACCCGATTCGCACGCAGCTCGAAGAACGTCGACGTCGCGCTTGCCCGGATAGAACCAGTTCAGAGGCGTCACGACGTTGATGCCGGCCTCGAGCAGCTGAACGACTTCCTGCTGGTTCGGGAGCAGCGGTGAGTAGAGCACGCAGTCGGGGTGGAGCCCGATGATTTCGTCGATCGAGCTCGACGCCTTCACTCCCAGGGGCTCGAGCCCGCAGAGCTCACCCACGTCGCGGCCGGACTTGTCCTTGCTGTGAACCCAAGCTCCGACGAGTTCGAGATCGGGGTGAGAAACCATCGCCTCGACGGCGGCGCGACCAACGTTGCCCGTGGCCCACTGTACGACTTTCAAGCTCATTCGTTCTCCTCGTGCTGGTGATGAATGCCGAGCGCGTCGAGCGCCTCCGGGGTATCGAGGTCGATGTTGACGCCTGCGCTTGCGACATCTTCTTCGAGCGCGGCGATCCCCGTTCGATTGGAGCTCGAGATTCCGTCGGCGTAGTCCGGGTTGTGGACGAGGGTGACCTCAGGAGCCTCACGACGCCCCCTACTTGTGTTGCTTGTCGAAGGCGGCCTTCTGCTCGGGAGTCGCTTCGGTTTGGTACTTCTCTTTCCATTCGTCGTATGGCATTCCGTAGACGATTTCGCGCGCGTCGGCCTTGTCGAGCGACATCCCGCGCTCCTGCGCAGCCTCCATGTACCAACGTGAAAGGCAGTTTCGGCAGAAACCCGCAAGCTCCATCAGCGCGATGTTTTGGACGTCGTTGCGCTCGCGCAGGTGCTCCACGAGGCGTCGGAACGCGGCGGATTCCAGCTCGATTTGTGCTTGCTCATCGATCTCCATCGTGACTTCCTTT
Source organism: uncultured Myxococcales bacterium (assembly GCA_965601515.1). Classification (GTDB taxonomy): domain Bacteria; phylum Myxococcota_A; class Polyangia; order Polyangiales; family Houyiibacteriaceae; genus SG8-38. The sequence continues at coordinate 8,348 of CBFCWN010000065.1, forward strand.
CGGAGATACACCCTAGGCTACGGACCTTGTCATGCAAAGCCGCTACCGCTTTGTCGTCCAGGTATTGGAGAGTTCGCCGAAGGAGCAAGCAAGGTGAGCACCTCGGCTTCCGACTGGTCCGCCCATGGACGGTACTTCACCAGCCGCCGGTCCCTGGGTCGCCCTTGAAGGGTCCGACGACCTCGGGCGTGATCCAGCCGCCGTAAAAATCGCCCGGCTGCGGCTTCACTCGGTGCTCTCCCACGTAGCACTCGAGCTTGCTCGGGTAGAAGCTTAGATAACCTCTTATCGAAGTGAAGTCCGGGAACGGGGTCTCGTAACTCCAGGCGACGTTGGGCACTTCGCCACGGTCGTCGACGAGCGACCAGTACGTCGCCGAGCCCTTCCACTCACAGATCGACGCGCCTCGCGCACGCTCGAGCAGGTCGGTCCGAACGTCGTCGGGCGGCAGGTAGAACGTGGGCGGGCTCGCCGTTTCGAGGATGCGAACCGCGTTGAGGGTTTCCGCGATCACTTTGCCGTCGTGAAGCACGCGCACGAGACGGGAGTCTTCATCCATGCGGGGGGGGCGTGGATAGTCCCACACCGATTCCTGATTGGGGCCAGGCTCGATCGCCCAAGAAGGGCGTCCCGCCCCGCGGTGAGCCCAGCCGGCCCGAGCTCGCGCAAGAGTTGCGTCGTCCATATCGCCAATATGTGGCCCTTTTGCTGGTACGGAAGCCCGAGAGCGCAGCTTGTGCCCCCTTCGACTGTGAGCGCTCGAACCAAATCTCTTAACCAGACCACGCGTTCCTGCTTCTCTGGTACCTTGGTTTCCGGTGATTGGATATGGGGCAAGGCCTCAAGCGACTGCTCGAGACGGAAGCCGAGCTCGACACCCTTCTCGCGGAGACGCAGCGGCAAGCTGCTGAGCTCGTGGAGAAGGCTCGTCAGGAGGCCGCGGCTCGGGTGCGCGCGCACGAACGCGAACTCGAAGAACGCCAACGTGCGCTGGAGATGCGTCTCGAAACGGAGTGCAAGCGCGAGATCGCGGAGGTCACCGCCGAGTCGGCACGCGAGGCCGCACGCCTGAACGGTCTATCGGAGGAAGTGCTCGCGGGGCTTAGTCGGCATATCGTCTCGAAGCTCATCGACGACTCCCGAGGAGGCGGCCTTGATCCTTGAGATGTCTCGCATTCGCGTGCTCGGACCGACCGATCGGCTCGAGGCGGTCTTGGCGCGAGTTCAGGACCTCGGTCTCGTTCATCTGACCGAAGTCGAGGAGCGGGAACCTCTGCATCTCCTTGGTCTGACCCCCGAGCAGAGCCGCCACGCGCGTGCGGTCAAGAGGGCGGCCGAGAACGCCCACGCTGCTCTCGCGATGCTCGGCGACCCGATCTCGGCAGCGCCCGCCTCGCCGACGCCACTCACTCTGGGAAGAGCCGCTCTCATCGCAGGACGCGTCCGTCGCTGGCTCGAGCGCATCGAGGACGAGGTTCGAGACCTGGAAGAAGAGCGGGCGCTCATTTTGAAGTTTCGACCCTTCTTCGCGACCTTCCAGAAGATCGGTGAATCGGGCCTCGACCTGGAGAGCATTCGAGTCTTCTATCTGGTGTTGCGCGAGGGTGGCGCGGAGGCGCTTCGACGCGTGCGCGTCGCGCTGAGGGACACCCTTGGAGATGGTTTCGAGCTGATGAGCCAACCCTCCGAATCCCGCGAGACCGCCATGATCCTCGCGGTGCCGGCCGAACGCGCGACCGAGGCCGAGCGTTTGCTCACGGAGGCCGGCATCCAGGCGCTCTCGCTACCGGACCAGTTCGAGGAGCGTGGCGTGGGTGAAACGGTGAAGCGCATGCAGGCGCGACTCGAAGAGCTGCCTGAGAGCCTTTCGCGGTGCGCGAACGAGAAGCGGAGGATCGAATCTGAGCACGGACGCGAGCTCGTGGAAATTCGTGCCTACCTCGAAGACCACCTCGCGACCCTCGAGGCGATGGAGAAAGCGGCGGCGACCAAGCGTGCCTTCGTCCTCGAGGGCTGGATCCCTACGGTAGCCGAGCCACAGCTCGAAAAGCGTCTCCGCACAGACTTCGGCGGAACGGTCGAAGTCGAGGTGGTCTCATCGGAGGAATGGTCGGGTGACACTGCACCGGTGGTGCTCAAGAACCCTCGACTGTTTCGACCTTTCGAGGCGATTACAGAGATGATGCCGCTCCCGAGGTACGGCACAATCGACCCCACGCCGTTCGTTGCGATTTTTTTCCCAATGTTCTTCGGAATCGTACTCGGCGACATCGGCTACGGGGTCATCCTGGGCCTCGTTGCGTTCATCTTGAGGCTTCGCTCGAGTGCAGGCACCAAGCTGCGTTCGGTATCCGAGATCGGGTTGGCCTGCGCCCTCTTCACGATTGTGTTCGGATTCCTCTACGGAGAGCTGTTTGGGGACCTCGGCCATCGCATCGGGCTACACCCCATCATCTTCAATCGCGAGGAAGCTTTCTTCCCATTCCTCGGATTGGCAGTCGCGCTTGGAGTCGTCCACGTGGTCCTCGGGTTGATCTTGAGTGCGGTCCAACTTTTTCGTAGGAACAAGCGGCATGCGCTTGGGCGTGGCCTCGCGGCCATCATGGTGCTGCTCATCGTGATGGCGTTGATGGCTGCCGCGGGCATGCTGCCCGAACGGTTTTTCTCGCCGCTCGTCATCACGACACTGGTGGCCCTCCCGGTACTCGTCGTCGCAGAGGGGATCTTGGCTCCCGTTGAGCTCGTTTCGACTCTTGGCAACGTACTTTCCTACGCGCGAATCATGGCGGTCGGGACCGCCTCGGTGATGATGGCGGTCGTCGCGAACCGAATGGTGGGCGCGCTTGGCGGAGTGGTCGTCGGCGTGATCTGCGCCTTGACGTTCCACCTCGTCAATTTCGTGCTCGGCGTGTTCAGCCCCACGATCCACGTGCTTCGACTCCACTATGTGGAGTTCTTCGGAAAGTTCTTCAGCCCTGGCGGTTCCCAATACCGGCCTTTTCGACATTGGTCGCCGCGCGAGGACGCGGTTGGAAAGAGGAGTACGTGATATGGAAACGGTTTCTGTGTACCTAAGTGCGGCGTTGGCCGTTGCGATCCCAGCTCTCGCGACGGGCTGGGCACAGTCGCGAATCGGCCCGGCGGCAGCGGCCACGTTGGCCGAGAAGCCCGAGATGTCGACGACGGTCATCTTGCTGATCGCGATCCCCGAGACGGTCGCGATCCTCGGGTTCGTGGTCTCCGTACTGATCTTGCTCCAGGGAGGAGCCTGACGATTTCATGAGCGAGCCGGACCTCACTGCGGAGCTGCGGCGGCGCGCCGAAGAATCGGCGGCGACGATCATGCAGGAGTCCGAGGCCGAAGCTCGGCGAATCTTGGCCGATGCGAACGAGTCGATTCGCAGGCGCCAACGTGAAGTCTTGCGAGACCGCGAGAAGGCCTGGCGCGCTGGGGCACGTGCGCGGACCGCGGCGGCGCGGCATGACGGAATGAAGGAGGTCCTGCTCGCGAGGACCCGTTTGGTCGAGCGGGTGCTCGAAAAGGCCAAGGGCATGCTTCCCGACGCGTCGCGGGAGGAGGCCTATGCTTCGCTCCTGAGGGACGACCTCGAACGGGCGCTCGATTTCGTGGGCGATCGGGGCACCACAGTATGGTGCACGCCGGCGTTGGCCTCCGAACTTCGCGAGGCTTTGGAAAGCAAGCCCTCCGTGGTCGTGAAGCCGACCGAGGAGATCGGCAGCGGTTTCGTGGCCGTGGACGACGCGGAAAGGGTGCGGGTCGACTGTACCCTCGAGACGAAACTCGCTCGCCTCGCGCCGGTGCTCGCCATCGAGATCCTCGAACGTCTTCCGGGGAGCGAGCCTTGACCATGTTCCTCGGCGACGTGAACACGCGAGCCCGGGGCCTGCGAACCCGTCTTCTCGGATCTGCCGAGCTCGACCGTCTCATGGACGCGCGCAGCCTGTTCGCCCTTCAGCGCGCGCTCAGCAATCTCGGTATCGTGCCCGCCGACGGTCCTGCGACCCCCGAAGCGCTCGAGCGCGCGGTCCGGCGTCGCGCCGCAGGCCTCATGGCGATCCTCGGTCGTTGGTGCACGGATGACCGCCGACCCGTGTTCGCCGTGCTGTTCGAGGACGAGGACCGGCGGTCGATCCAAGCCGCTCTCCGAGGAGCTGAGCAAGCGGCAGGGACAGACGCGCGCATGAGCGGTCTCGTGCCAACCCAATCGCTTTCGGAGAGGGCGCTCCGCGTGTTGGCGAGCCAACCCACGATGGCCGACGTCGTGCGAATGCTCGTACTCTGGGGTCATCCATTCGGTCGACCTCTGATCGACGCGGTCAGCGGACCTCATCCGTCCCTTTTCAAAGCCGAGGTGGAGCTACAGCGCGCCTTTGCACAGCGCGCCCTTGCGCACGCGCATCGAGGCGGCCGCGCCCTGGTCGAGTACGCAAGGCAGGTCATCGACGCGATGAACGCCTCGTCCGTCCTCTTGCACTTCCCTGAGCGAGACGAAGACATCGCAGACTCGATCTTCATCGACGGAGGCTCTCAAATCGACCGTGACGGCTTCGAGGAGATGATGAGGAACGAGTCGTTCGAGCAGGCTCGGCGAGCGCTTCTCATCCGACTGCAAGATTCGGCATTGGGGAGCGCGTTCCGTGAAGAAGCCGAGAACCTGAGCACGTTGGAGGCTGCAGTCTTGCGAGCCCAAATCGCCGAGCAGCGGCGACTCGCCCGCCTACGGCCCGACGGCGCTGCTCCGACCATCAGCTTCGCACTCGAGCTTCGCGCCGAAGTCCTCGATCTCCGTAGGATCATTTGGGGAGTCTCTCTTGGCGCACCTCAAGCGCTTATGCAGACCAGCATGGTGGCATCATGAACGACCGTGGCCTGATCGTGATCGCCCGGCCGGGATCGAGCATCGGCTTTGCTCTGGCGGGGCTCGAAGTTGCCACCGCCGACGACGCGCGTTCCGCCATGCAGGCGATCGAAGAGCTCGATGCACGGGTGGGTGTCGTCATCATCGACGAGCACCTATACCGCGGTCTGACGGACGAGTTCAGGCAAGACCTAAACCGTTCCGCCGAACCCGTCGTGATCCCCGTCCCGGGACCGGACTGGGCAGAGGGCGCGAGCGCCCACGAATACGTCGTCGAGATCTTGCGACGCGCCATTGGCTATCGGGTGAAGCTGTAATGAAGGAGGCCCGCATCACGCGACTCGCCGGTGCCATCGCGGAGGCGGGTCCGCTCGAGGACGCCGCGCTCTACGAGCTCGTCGAAGTGGGGGAGGGAGGTCTTCTCGGTGAGGTCATTCGACTCGATGAAGACGTCGCGACGATTCAGGTGTTTGAAGAGACCAGTGGCCTCACGCTCGAAGAACCCGTGCGACGCACGGGCAGCTCGCTCACAACCGAGCTGGGCCCCGGCCTTCTTGGAGCTGTGCTCGACGGAATCGCAAGGCCGCTCGAGGGGCTTGCGGACCGCTCCGGAGATTTCATTGCGGCTGGTGCGACACTGCCGACTCTCAATCCCGAGACTCGCTGGGACTTCACGCCTACGGCCTCGCCCGGTGCGAACTTGATTGCCGGGGACGTATTGGGAGTGGTCGAGGAGCGCCCCGGGATGCCGCATCCAATTCTCGTCCCTTCCGGCCGCGCCGGCAGGCTCGAGCACATCGATGAGGGGTCGTTCTCCGTCTCCGATCCCATCGCCCGCCTCGAAGACGGCTCGACGCTCTCGCTCTCGCACCCTTGGGCGATTCGGCGTCGGCGCCCCATTCGGCGCCGACTTCCGGGGGATCGGCCCTTCGTCACGGGGCAGCGCGTGTTCGACCTACTGTTTCCCGTCGTCGAGGGTGGAACCGTCGCGGTGCCGGGCGGCTTCGGTACGGGCAAGACCGTGATCGAGCAGTCCCTTGCAAAGTACGGGCAGGCCGACGTGATCGTGTACATCGGCTGTGGCGAGCGTGGAAACGAAATGGCCGAGGTGTTGCACGACTTCGGCCGGCTCACCGACCCGGCGACGGGTCGCCCGATCATGGATCGCACGGTGCTGATCGTGAACACATCGAATATGCCGGTCGCCGCGCGCGATGCTTCGGTATACCTCGGCATGACCATCGCCGAGTACTACCGCGACCTCGGCTACCACGTGGCGATCCTCGCGGACTCTCTGTCGCGTTGGGCCGAAGCGTTGCGCGAGATCGCCGCTCGCCTCCAAGAGATGCCGGGGGAAGAGGGCTACCCGACTTATCTCGCCAATCGCATGAGCCGACTCTACGAGCGAGCGGGCCGCGTCGAGACGGAGGGCTCCTCGTCGCGAACAGGGGCCGTCACCTTCATCAGCGCGATCTCACCACCCGGCGGCGATTTCGCGGAGCCGGTGACCCAAGCCTCACTCCGAGTAGTCGGTGCGCTTTGGGCGCTCGATGCCCGGCTTGCGAATCAGCGCCAGTTCCCCGCCGTCGATTGGGACACGAGCTACAGCCTTTACGCGGACAGCACTGCCTCTTGGTTCGTCGAGCAGGCGGGCGAAGACTGGCCGGAGATTCGAATCGAGACGATCCGGCTCCTGCAGCGTGACCGCGAGCTACGCGAAATTGCGGGTCTCGTCGGTGTCGATGCGCTGGAAGACAGCGACCGCCTCGTCCTGGAGGGTGCGCAGATCGCACGGGAGTTCGTGATCGGGCAGAACGCTTTCCATCCACACGACGCGTTTTCTTCCGTGCAGAAGACCTACGAGCTCGCACGGCTGCTTTGGCGCTTCATGCGTCGAGGCTCGAAGGCGCTTGGCGACGGAGTCTCGTTCGACAAGCTAGACCTGTCAGGCGTTCGGCTTGCGCTCGGCGCCGTGAAGACCGCCCCCCCTGAAGATCTGGAGGCTCGCGTCGCGGACACCGAAGCGACGATCTCCAACATGGAGGCCGAATGAACGCCCTCGACGTGCCGTTGGCGAGGACGTACGCAGGGGCTGCGTCGGCGGCCGGGCCTTTGATCTTCGTGCGCGCCACGCGGAAGGCCACGCTCGGCGAATGGGTTCGAATCGAGTGTCCCGGTCAGGAAGAGAGGCGCGGCCAGGTCATCGACGCCGGCTCCGAGATCACGGTCGTGCAGATCTTCGAGGACACCCTCGGGCTCAAGCCGGCGGAATCGACCATCACGCTGACGGGTGAGACGGCAACGACCGTCGTCGGAAGGGACCTCTTGGGACGGGCGCTCGGAGGGACCGGAGCACCGCTCGACGGCCTTCCGAGCCCCATCGGTGAAGCTCGACTGCCGATTTGGGGCGCGCCGATCAATCCGGTTCGAAGGCAACCCCCGTCCGAGTTCATCGAGACGGGCATCAGCTCCATCGACGGGATGAACACGCTTGTCCGCGGACAGAAGCTGCCGGTGTTCTTGGGGCCGGGGCTGCCAGGGGTCGAGCTCGCGGCCGATATCGTCGAGAACGCGAGGCCGGCTCGCGGCGAGCCATTCGCCGTCGTGTTCGCTGCCGTGGGAATCACGGAACGTGAAACTCACGCGTTTCTTTCACGCTTTCGCGATAGCGAGGTGATGGAGCGGACGGTCTTGTTTCTGAACAAAGCAAGCGACCCAACCATCGAACGTCTGCTCACGCCACGTGTCGCACTCACGGCCGCGGAGCATCTCGCCTTCACACATGGGATTCACGTGCTCGTCGTGTTGGCCGACATCACGCATTACGCCGAGGCGCTTCGAGAGATTGCAGCCGCTCGAGAAGAGGTGCCCGGCCGGCGCGGGTACCCGGGCTACATGTACACAGACTTGGCTACACTCTTCGAGCGCGCTGGCGTGCTGAGGGGAGCGGAGGGCTCGGTCACTCAGGTTCCTGTGGTGACGCTTCCAGGCGACGACATCACGCATCCCATCCCCGATCTCACGGGCTACATCACCGAAGGACAAATCGTACTCAGCCGCGACCTCTATCAGCGCGGGGTGTATCCCCCGGTTGACGTGCTTCCCTCGCTGTCCCGCTTGATGAACGCAGGGATCGGCGAGGGCCACACGGTGCCCGAACACCGTGAATGGGCAGATCAGCTGTACGCTGTCTACGCCCGAGGAAGGGAGGCGAAGCTGATGGCGGCGATCGTTGGCAGCGAAGGCCTCGCCGCCGCCGACCGACGCGCGCTCGACTTCGTCGATGCGTTCGAGGCTGCGTTCATTCATCAGGGTCGCGAGCGACGTCCCCTCACCGAGACGATTCGAATCGGCTGGTCTTTGCTCGAGACGCTGCCACGGGACGAACTCACGAGGTTGTCCGAGACGGCGTGGAAAGCGCGCGACACCGAACGCGAGGAAGGGCTATGAGGCTCGGATCCGTACCGCCGACCCGCTCCGGACTCGTGCGTGCCAGCGCCCAACTTGGCAGGATGCGAAAAGGCCGCGAGCTGCTCGACCGAAAGCGCCAAGCGCTGATCGCCGAGCTATTTCGAAGTGCGCGCCCTGCGCTCGACGTGCGGCAGCGTGTGGATCACCGGGCCGCCGAAGCTCACCGAGCTTTGCTCGAGGCGCTCGCGACGCAGGGGGAGGCGTCGCTACGGGTTTACGCCTGGCCGCGTCGTGACGTAGAGCTCGAGCTCGCGCATCACCAAGTTTGGGGGATCACGGTACCTTCCGTCCGTTCCCACACTCCGATTCGCCGGACGCTCACAGCTCGGGAAACTGCGGCGCCCGCGGTTGGCCCGGCGGCGGCTCAGACTGCGGAGGAGTTCGAACGACTGGTCGAGCTCGTTCTCGAGGCCCTTCCAAAGGAACAGCTCGTAAGGCGTCTTGGCGAGGCGCTTCGAAAAGTCACGCGCCAAGTCAACACCCTTCAGCTCAGAGTCGAGCCCGCGCTGAGTCAGGAGCTGAAGTCGCTTGGTCGCACGTTGGAGGAGCGGGAACGGGATGAGCGTTCCCGCCTTCGGCACGTGCTGCGAAGCCGTTCGAGACAGCGCTAGCTCCGAGACGATGCCCGAGGGCAGGAGGATGCAGCGCTCGCCGGGCGCGCCCTCGACGAACGAGCTTTCCGCACTACGTTAGTCGCCCGAGCGATGAAGACTTACCTGTTCGACCTCGATGGGACCCTGCTCGACTCGTTTGGGCTGATCATTTCGTCCTTTCACCACACGTCACGGGTCCATCTCGACAAGGAATTTTCCGACGAGTACTGGATGGCGGGCATCGGCACCCCGCTTCGAACGCAGCTGTCGCGCGTCGCGAGCTCCGAGGAGGAGCTCGATGCGATGCTCGACACGTATCGCCAACACAATCTCGACAATCACGATACGGTGGCCAGAGCGTACCCGGGGGTCGTCGACGTGGTTCGAAAGCTCCATCGCGACGGCGCCAAGTTAGGCCTTGTGACCAGCAAGCTCAGCCACGGCGCGAACCGAGGACTGCGGCTACTCGATCTCGAGGCTGAGTTCCGAGTGCGCGTCTGCGCCGACGATGTCGTGCACGGCAAGCCACACCCGGAGCCCGTGCTAAAGGCGCTCGGCGCGCTCGATTCGGAGCCTGCGGAAGCGCTTTTCATAGGCGATTCTGAACACGACATGCAGGCGGGAAGGGCCGCGGGCGTCGAAACGGTCGCGGTTCGATGGGGACCGTTCCCTCCCGAAAAACTTGCGGCGACCGAGCCCAGCCATTGGATCAACACCCCTGAGGAAGTGTTCGCGCTGTAGTAGCGTCGCTAGGCGACACCTGTTCGTGGTCGTTGCGCTCCTGACGGTCTCCGGGTGCGTTCGAGTTTCCTCGGTTGACCGCGGCCGACTACTTGTTCGGTTGCGGGGTCATTCGAAGATACGGGCGAAGCTCCGTGTGGCCCTTCGGGAACTTCTCCTTGATCACGTCAGGGTCCGTGATCGACGGAACGATGACGACGTCTTCGCCGTCCCTCCAGTTTGCAGGCGTTGCGACCTGGTAGTCGTCGGTGAGCTGGAGACCGTCGAGCACCCGAAGGATCTCTTCGAAGTTCCGGCCGGTGGCTGGCGGGTAGGTGATCGTTGCGCGAACCTTCTTGTTCGGATCGATGAAGAACACCGAGCGCACCGTGAGCTTCGGATCCGCCTCGGGGTGAATCAGCCCGTAGAGCTCCGCGACCTTTTGGTCGGGGTCGGCGACGATGGGGTAGTTCATCGTGACGCCCTGGGTCTCCTCGATGTCCGCGACCCAGCCGTTGTGGGAGTCGAGCGGGTCCACGCTGATCGCGAGGGTCTTCGCGTTGCGCGCATCGAACTCGTCCTTGAGCTTCGCGACCAGGCCGAGCTCGGTGGTGCATACCGGCGTGTAGTCCGCTGGGTGAGAAAAGAAGATGACCCAGTTGTCTCCGGCCCACTCGTGAAAGCGGATGGGACCTTTCGTCGTTTCGGCTTCGAAGTCGGGGGCGGTGGTTCCTAGCTTGAGACTCATGGCGACCTCCTTGGGTTCAGGCGCGTCCGACCAGGATAAGGCACGAAGTCCGTGGCGGAAGTGGTAAGCTCTAACGTTCGCGAAAGGATGGTGAAGTGACGGGCAAGACCGCGTTTGTGACCGGCGCTGCGACCGGCATCGGGAAGGGTTTGGTCGAAAAGCTCGACCGTGAGGGTTGGCGCGTGTGGGCCGGGTACAACCGCACGCCTCCGGATGCGCTGATCGCGGCCTGTGGACCCTCGATGACCCCTCTTCCATGCGTCATCAGCGATGCCGACAGCGTCGCTGCAGCGAAGGCATGGATTTCGGAGGAGCTCGACGGGGCGCCGCTCGACCTTCTGGTCAATAACGCCGCCACGACGGCGAACGGAGGCGGCGGAATGGAGAACGTCGACCTCGAGAGCTTTCACTACCTGTTCGAGGTGAACTTCTGGGGCGCGCTCCGGGTCACACAGGCCTTGCTTCCGTTGATCCGCGCGAGCCGCGATCCGCGCATCGTCAACGTGGGGTCGCCGTCGCAGTACCTCACGATTCCGCTCGGCATGCAGTACCCGATCAGCAAGGTCGCCCTCGCCAAGATGACCGAAGGCATGCGAATCGAGCTTCGACCGTTCGGCGTTCAGGTGACGTCGCTCGAGCCAAACGGCGTCGCGACCCCCATGACTGCGTTCCCCGAACAGGAAGAGATCGATCTGTGGAAGTCGTTTCCTCCGCACCTGCTCGACGAGTACAAGCGTACGTGGCGCTACCCTGGAGAAGTCCTCGGCAGGACCGCGTCTTCGTTTTGGTCGCCCGAGAAATTCGCCGACGTCACCTACGACAAGGTGATTACGGCAAAGGAAATGAAGCCGCGCTACGTGCTCGGCCCGAGCGCCTGGATTCTGCCTTTCCTTCAGCGGTGGGCGTCGAAGCCTCAGCAGGAGTTCCTGTTTACGAAGATGTTCCGCAGGTCATGACCTCATTGCCTCCTGCTCCACAGCGAATTACGGATTGGGATGCGCCGCGGTTACCGATCCCGCTGCGGGTGTTCAACACGGTGGCCGAATGGCCGACGCGGCGTCGCGTGAAGCTCGACGTCGAGTCGGTCATGGCCGACGCGCAAAAGAAGTCTGGGCTTCGGGACTTCGGCGACGAGCGCTTCGTCGAGCCTCTAGGCGTGCTTCTCGAGGCACTGCGGAACGAGGCGCCGCTTTCGGCCTTCGGCCGGCTCGTCTCACGCCACTTCCTGGTTCAGATGCTCATCGGTCGGCTCCGACTCGAAGAGCTCTACCAACAGCATCCCGAAATCGAGGACGAGGTGATCGAGCGTCCGATCATCGTCGCCGGCCTTCCTCGTACGGGGACCACGCATCTCTTCAACCTTCTGTCGCAGGATCCAACGCTGCGCTGGATTCCCTACTGGGAGGGACTCGAACCGATTCCGGACCCCAACGAGAAGCCGGGCAAGGACGGGCGTGACCCGCGCATCAAGCGGGGGGAGGGCACCCTCAAGTTTCTCGAGTGGATCATGCCGCTTTTCAACGCGATGCATGAGTTTACACCAGAGGGACCTCACGAGGAGATACAGCTTCTCGCAATGGATTTCACCAGCGTGCTGTTCGAAAGCAGCTGGCACATCCCGAGCTACTCAGAGTGGTACAAGCAGGCGGACCGGCTGCCCACGTACGCGTTCCTCAAGCGTTGTCTCAAGGCGCTCCAGTTTCTTCGGCGGAACGAACGCTGGCTTCTCAAGACACCCGAGCACCTGATGAACCTCGGTCCACTCGTCGAGACCTTCCCGGACGCGACGTTCGTGCAGACGCATCGCGACCCGGTGCGAATCACCGCTTCGCTGAGCGTGATGATCGCCTACGGCGCGCGGATGCAGCAAAGGGGTGTCGATCCCCGTGAGGTGGCGCGCTTTTGGTCGGCGCGGACCGAGGACTTTCTGCGGGCGAGCGTCGTTGACCGGCATCGCCTTCCGGCCTCTCAGGTGGTCGACGTGCACTTCAACGAGTTCATGGCGGACATGAAAGGGACGGTGAGGAGGGTGCTCGAACATGCGGGGCGCGAGTACACCGATGCGACGGATTCCGCCATCGATCGCTTTGTCGCCGAGAACCCTCGAGGAAAGCACGGCCTCGTCGATTACCGGCTCGACGACCTCGGCATCGACCTCGAGGAGCGGCGGCGCGCGCTTCAGTTCTACTGCGAGCGATTTGGCGTGGCCCAGGACTGAGCCACGTACCGACTGACGAGGCGGGCCGGATCCGGTATCGTTCCGCGACTCAAGGAGGTCAGTATGAGCGACCAGTCCATGACGGGAATGGAGCTGCTCGAGGCGGATGACCCGGCCAACGGAATTCTGGCGTACGCGGTGGACGGCGGCGACCTTAGCGACGAGCAGCTCTCTTCGCTATGGAAGAGGTTTGACGACGCGGGAGCGGCTGGAACCAAAATACGCATCTACGCGGAGATGCGCGCGATCCCGCGCGTGCAGGGCGGCGTCATCATGGACAAGCTCAAGCGCCTTGGCACGATCATGAAGGTGACCGAGAGGATGGCCATCGTCGGGGACCAGGGCTGGCTCGAACTTTACACGAAGGTCGTCGACCCGATCACGAAGCCCGACATCAAACACTTCACGACCGACCAGAAGGACGAGGCGCTCGCGTGGGTTCGGGGCTGAAGCTGAACACCCACCCGATTCACCTCGGGCTCGGCGCGCGAGCGGTGAGCGAGCCCGAGTTCACGGGCATGGAGTGGTACGCCGGGTACGGTGAGCGTCACGCCGCTGACGGGCGTGAAGGTCGGCTCGTCTCGATGTACACGTTCACCGCGCCGTGGGATTCGTGGGAGATGCACCCCGACGGCCACGAGGTCGTCCTGTGCACGGAGGGCTCGATGACGCTCATCCAGGAACACGACGGCGGGGAGACCCGAACCGATCTCGTCGCGGGTGAGTATGCGATCAACGAGCCGGGGGTGTGGCACACCGTGGACGCCGAGTCGTCGGTGACCGCGCTGTTCATCACGGCGGGCGTCGGGACGCAGCATCGGTCTCGATGACCGCGGCTCTTCGTCCGTTCTGGTGGCTCAGGGGCCGACGTCGAAGTTCTGCTGAACCTCGTCTGCCGTGAGCGCACGGTCGTAGATCGCGATGAGATGCAGCTCGCCGAGCCACTCGCGGCCGCCGCCGATTTCGTTGGCGACGACGAGCGGGTAGGTCGACACCCAGTTGCCGGTGCCGCCCGGCCGTGCGTTCGTCGCGTTCTCGGCGCCGTCGATGTAGAACACCTCGCTACCGTCCGCGGCGTGCGTGAACACGACGTGGGTCAGATTCAGACTCGCGGTGGCGACAGAGCTGTAAAAGGTGGGGTTGCCGTTGTTGTCGCTGTTTTCCGTTCGGTAGCGAGCGGCGTACTCGGTCGCGTCCTGTCCAAGAAGGAAGTTTCGGTTCGACGAGCCGTTGCTCATGCTGATGAGTCGGTCAGGGGGGGTGCCCACCGCGACGAGCGTCGACGGGCGCACCCATGCTTCCATCGTGATCGCGTTGGCTGTCGCGACGGCGGAAAAGAGCTTGGTCGCCGCTTCCGCGCTCTGCAGCGTGGTGCCGCTCTCGATGCTCAGGTAGCCCTCGGACCAGGTGACGTTCCCCGTGTTCTCGATGGTGAGATCGAGTGCGGGGGCGAAGCCGGATTGGTCGAAGACCGTCGACCCGCCGTTCTCGTCGAAGTCGTAGAGGGCAATCAGACCGTCGGAGACGCGTGTGGGCGTGGGTCCGCCGACGCCGCCC
>CBFCWN010000066.1:0-21279 GCA_965601515.1 uncultured Myxococcales bacterium
GTGAGCTCCATCCTCATCGCGGTCGACTCGGTCGTAAACGTTCTGCTGGGGTTGCTGCTGCTGATCTTTCCCCCGGGCCTCGTGGAGTGGCTGGGTTTGCCTCTGCCCAGCAGCGCCTTCTACGTCCGGATCCTCGGGGCCGTCATCTTCGGAATCGGGGTCGCTTTGGCCATCGAATTCAGACGAAAACCCAACTCGTCGTTGGTGGGTTTGGGCACCGGAGGGGCTATTGCGATCAACCTCTGCGGTGGCGGCGCCCTGGTGGCTTACCTCGCCTTCGGTGACCTTTCCCTTTCGACCGAGGGAACGATCGTTCTTTGGATCCTGGCCGCGGTCGTCGTCGGCTTGGGCCTGGTCGAGCTCGTCGCGCACCTGTCCAGTCGTCGGCTCTCGAGTTGATCAGCGACCTGACTTCTTGGAACTAACTTCTTGAAAGCATGGCGTGTGCCTCCAGTCGGTCTCGATGTCGGTGAGCCCGTCAAGTCCGTCCCGTGTAGCCACGGGCCCGACGCCATACGGCAAACGGGGACTTTCGCTGTCGGACGGCGGCCACGAGAGTGCCGAGCCAGGCGCCCGGCAGAAACAAGAAATTGATGACCAGCTCGTCTGGGAGTCGGCTTCCAGGAATCGGGTTGCCGCGGCGGCGGTCGGAGAGGGCGTTGAGTGTGTTGGCGATGCGGTTGGCGACGGTCATCACACGCGCGACGTCCTCGACGTCACGAACGGTTTGAAGGCCGAGCTCGCTTTCGAGGGCGCGCCGTGAGTCGGGGTCCGACGCGGGGGAGAAGTCGGCGCTTGCGCGTTCCCGTGCGTATGCGAGCGCGAGCCAAGTACGCCGGTCGAGGGTCTTTGCGTCCATCCGTTCGAGCGCCGCGAGCTCCGCATCGGCGACTCCGGCTTCGAGCGCCATGCGCGTGTGCGCGTGCTCGCACATGCTGCAGGCGTTGGCTTGCGCGACGGACACGATGACCTTTTCTCGCATCGCGCGCGGCAGCCGGCCACCAACCCATATCGACAGCAGGGCGGGTACTCGCGCGAACACCGCGGCGAGATCCCGAAAAAGGTCGGGGACGCGGTAGGTTCGCGGAATGGGTCGTGCGGGGGCGCTTTGCATTCTAGCCTTCCGCGGTCCCCAAGAGCTTCTTGACGGTCGCGTGCATCTCGTGAAGTCGCTCGCTCATGTGGTCGATTTGCTGGGCGTCCAACAGCTCATATACGAAGAACAAGGTCTTTCGCCCGTCCGCTCGGCGCGCCTCCGGGGACCGAGTGCCGGGACCCCAGTCTTCCCGCTGTTTCCACGCTTGCCAGAGGAGGTCTCGAACCGCAGGTGCGTCGGGATGCTTTCGGAGCTCCGCGGCGATGTGCGCGAGACGCTGTTCGTCGGCCCTCAGGCGGTCCGGCGCTTCGTCGGGCATGGCGGCGACGAAAACCCGAATCGCACTCTCTTGCGAATCGCTCAAGCGGCCAGTCCACGTCTCGATGGCCTCGACAAACTTGTCTTGGCGAGTTTGCAGGCGCTCGGCTGGTGGCGCGTTGAGCTCATCACGGGTTTCCTGTAGCCGCTCATCGAGCTCTCGCTCAGCGTGGTAGATCTGGTCGTCGCGCAGCGTTGCAAGAATCGGCGAGGCCTCGTTGATGATCCAGGCCGCGGCCTTGTCCATCAGAAGGTCGACCTGGCGCTCGATGATGAGAATGTTCTTCTCGTTCATGCCTTGGTGGAGCGAGCGGTCGGCGGTGGCGACGAGCATGTCGAGCCGTGGTCCCAGGAGCTCGGGCGCTTCGGCGATGGCGCGGTCGACGGCAGCGCGGGTTGCCTCACGCTGTTCATCGTCGAGTTGGAATACGTCGGCAATTTTGTTGGTCGCCCACTTCGCCCCGAGGCTCTGGAGCACGCCGGTGCAACCCGCAGCGAGGGCGAGCGCGCCGGTGAGCAGCAGCCAAACCGCACTCCGCGAACGCGGTGAGGAATCAGCGTGCACCGTACTCCCCTTCACCCCACATGGCGCCGATGCCGAGCCCGAGCATGGGTCCCTTGATGCCGACGCCGTCCAACGTGACCGGTACGATGACGTGGCCGGCCCGGGCATCGAAGCCGATCCAGAATTCCTTGCGCAGCCGCCAGTAGAGGAGCGCGCGCAAGTAGCCGCTCAGCACAAAATCGTCCCGAGCGCCGACGCGCGCCCAACCCAAGTCGAACATGGCCCCAGCACCGAACCAACGGTCGGGATCGCCGTTGCCCCAAAGCGCGCCCAGGGCGCCGCCGGCGGTTCGCATCTTGAGCTCGCCCGAAACCGAAGTGCGGCTCCCGAACCTCGCGAAGCCCTCCCCGGCCAAGTGGACGCACTTGTCGGACGGCCGCCAAACCGCACCGGTGGCGAAGCCAATGAGTGCAGCATCGGCGTTTGGATAGATACGGGTGCTCGAGAACAGATCCACCAGCAGGCCCGGAGCTTCCCGCCGATTGCAGCCGGCTTCGGCTTGGGCGCCGCTCGGCACCGATAGCAGGACAAGACCTGCGGCGATGAGCGCGGGCGCCAAGAGGCGATGTGTCTGCCCGGCGTTCACGACAAGAGCCTCCAGAAAAATACGCTGAGCTGCGAGCCGAACAGCGTCATCAGCAATGTGAAGGGCAGCACGCCAACGATGGTTCCACAGAGAAACGGACGGAAGCGCACGCGTGACACGCCCAGCGCAAACTGTAGCGCGGGCGTGGTGTAGAAGAGCAGCCGGAGGAGCGTGACTGTTCGGAAGCCGTGTTCAACGAGCCTGTCGTCGAGCTTGCGAACGCGCACCGGGGCGCGGCCCTGGGCCCAGTCTCGCGCGACAAAGCGGGCGAAGCCAAATGCGATGACGGAGGCGAGCACGGCGCCGATCCAGCTGACCAGGATGGCATCGACCGGGGACCAAATTAAAGGCGCACTGAGCAGAAAGAATACCGAGCGCACGCCGAGGGGTTGCAACAACCCGTACAACGCGACGAAGACCACGCCGCCCCAGGCGCCCGCGCCCCGAATCCACGCCTGCACGGCTTCGGCGTCGGTGGCCTCGTGGGCACCGCTCGCGTAGAGCCAAAAGACGGCAGCCGAGAACGCAAGGAGCATCCCGAGCTTGATCCGCGAAGACAAACCTCACGCCTCGGGGTTGAGCTCGTGGAGCTGAGCGAGTAGTCGAGTCACGAGCTCGGAATCGACGGATTGCGAGGACTCGGGTGCGCTGCGAAGCGACACCACCATCGAGCCGAAGTTCTTTCCGAAGCGCTCGCAGTTTGGGCAGCCGAGGAGGTGTTCCTCGACGTCCTTCACTTCGGCAGCGTCGAGCTCGCCGTCGATGTAGTCACTCAGCCGCGCGAGCACCTCCGAGCACCGCAGACCGGCAACGGTTCTTTCGGTCATGACCGACCTCCTTTGGGAACACGATCGTCCTCTGGTACGAGGGCGCGCAGAGCTACGGCCAGCCGAAGGCGGGCTCGGTGCAGCCGACTCTTGAGGGCACGCTCTCCGATCCCGAGCAGCTCCGCGGCCTCCGATCCGCGGAGGCCCTCGAGATCGCGCAGGATGAGCACTTCTCGATCTTCGGCGGAGAGCTGAGAGAGCGCGTTTCGAAGCGCGCCCTCCTGCTCTGCGGCGATCGCAATCGCCTCGGGGTCGTCGCTACCCCACCCCGCATCGAGACCGAGCTGCATCAGGGGCTCTTCGACGAGCTCTTCCCGACGGGCTTTTCCGTGAAGCCTGAAGGCCGTGTTGCGAGCAATCGTGAGAAGCCAGGTCCGCACCGAAGCGTCGCCCCGAAAGGTCGCCGCGTGCTGGTACACGTTCAAGAACGTCTGCTGCATGGCATCCTCTGCCGTCGCGGGATCACTCACCGCGGTGGCGAGTCGGAGGACCGCCGCTGCGTGGCGCTCGATGAGCAGCTCGAACGCGCGACGGTCTCCCTTGCCAACGCGGGCGATTAGCTCCCGGTCGGAGATTGAGGCGTCGGTTTCTTGCCGATCGAGCATGTCGAGATTCCAAACAGCCGGTAGAGAGGACAGCTCCCGACCAATCCGGTGACGAGCGGCACGAGGCCGACCCATCCCCAAGCGGTCTGTGGCCCGATCCATACCAGCGACAGCAGCGCCAGCCCAGCGACTACTCGGATGACCCGATCGACCGCATGCTCGTTTCTTGGAAAAATCGAACTCATCGTAAACCTCCTCGAAGGCCGACCGTCGTTGGACTCCGAATCGTACGGGTCCCTGGGGCGGCAATTTAGTAGAGTCGGCGGGGGGCGAAAAGGATTCAGCTCCGACCGACGTTGCCCCAAGTGCAGCAACGGGCCAGGCGATTCCGTTGTATTTTCGTGAGCTGGCGGGCGCCGGCGATTCGTGGCCAGCCGCCAACCGTTGGTGCTCTCATCGCGGCAAATCTTCCCCGAAATACAAATGTGCTTGTGGGCACGCTTTTCGCTTCGCGTGGGCCCATGACGCGACGACGCATCATCGAGCCGGGCACGACGTGGGCCCTTTCCCGGCGTACCACCCGGCGCTACTTCCTCCTCAATCCGGATCAAGCTCGCGAGCTCGAGCAGTGCTACTGGTACTGTCTGGGCCTGGCCGCTCAGCGCTTCGGCGTGCTCGTGCATGCGGGTTGCTTGATGAGCACCCATTGTCACGAAGTGGTCACCGACGTGCGTGGAGTGTTGCCGCGGTTCTTGCAGGAGTTTCACCGGCTGTTGGCTCTGACCACCAAGGCCCTTCGCGGGTGGCCCGGTGAGGTGTTCGACAAGCGGAGCACGGGGCAGCATGCACTCTTGACCCCGCAGGCTACGATGGAGGCACTCGCCTACCTCATCAGTAACCCCGTCGAAGCCGGGGGCGTCCGCTACGCCAAGGACTGGCCCGGAGCGCACACCGTGCCTCGGGACATCGGGGCCCGAGTGCTGAAGGTGAAGCGACCTACGCACTACTTCGATCCGGATAACGCCGCTTGGCCTGACGTCGTCGAGCTCCGCATTGAGATGCCGACCGACCTCGAGCTCGATTACGGCATGGAGCTTGCGCAGCAGCGCATCGCCCAGCGGGTCAAGGAGCGCGAGCACCGCGCTTGGCAGGAATCGAAACGCAAAGGCATTGCGTTTGTGGGCGCGCGGCGAGTGCTCCGGCAAGCGCACACCAAGCGAGCCCGAAGCTACGAAGCGTTTGGGAGCCTCAACCCGCAGTTTGCGACGGCAGGGCACCAAGGAACGGCCAAAGAAGCCGTTCGACGGCTTCGCGCCTTCAATGCGCACTACGACAAGGCCCTTGCGGCGTGGACCGCAGGGAAGCGCAGTGTGCACTTCCCCGTCGGCACCTGGTGGATGCGGGTGTGCCACGGGGCGCGGTGTGGCCCGGCGCCGTAGCAGGTCTTGAACGGAGCCGATTCAGAAACATGCGCGCCGCAACGGCGCGCGATGCTGAGGTCCGCCTGAGCCTCGAAGCCTTCAACAACAACGGGCACCCAAAGGCTCCAACGCGCCGCTTCTTACCGGCTGATACCCATCCGAAGCCGCGCTTCCAGCTCGCCATGAGGCTCCTCGGTCCGCTCGACGAACACGCGCGACACCTTCACCTGGCGTCAACGTCGGTCGTTTTTGGCGTATGGTTGTACTCGTCGGCGGCCGTCGTGATGATGTCCCGTGCGGTCTTTGCTGGGCCCGTGTCTCCGCCATTCGGACTTGGCTTCGCTTCGCTTCGCTCCTCGCGGCACCATGCTTCGAAGGCCTCGGGCGAGTTGTCGAGCTGTTCCCGCTCTGCGAGCTCCCAGGGGCGCTCACACTGCGCCGTGCGCTCGCACCATCGGTAGCCCGCGGAGCCAATACAACCGTGCTCGTCTCGGTCGGAGCCCGGTCTCTGCGATTCATTCGTCGGCGCCGGTGAGGGCTCCGCGTCGGTCCCCGAACTTTTTGGTCCCGTGCAGGCCAAGGCCACGAGACTGCACAAGAGGCTGCAACAGACGCCTAACGACGTACGGCTCAACATGAGGGAAGAGTATACGTGAGCATATCCGAAGCAAACGGCCTCTCCGCGCGCTCCCCTCGCGACATGACTTCTAGTGCTGCATAATTCGGCGCCCATCGTCATCCCGATGAGCTAGGAGGCGAGCGAGCCGTCGCGGGTGCTATAAGGGTCGGAGCATGCCAACTGAGACAGATACTTTCGCTTCCGAGGGCTTTTCCGAGGGCTTGGGTGAACCTTATACGGGCGCTGTGCAGGAGCTGGCCGTGGTCACGACAATGAGCGTTTCCGCCTCGCCTAGGCGAACCTGGCAGAGCTTGGTCTTTTACGAAGAGGTCAAAGAGCGTCCCCCCTGGTTCCTGCGACTGCTCCTGCCCGTACCGGTCCGAACCCAAGGCGAGAAGTCTCGCGTGGGTGGCGAAGCCATCTGCCTCTACGAAAGCGGTCACCTGCTCAAGCGCACCACCCACATCGTCGAAAACGAACTCTACCAGTTTGAAGTCGTCGAACAGCAGCTCCCAGTCGGTGGCAGCATGCGCTTGCACGGCGGCTGGTACCGGCTGCGAGAGCTCGCCGATGGCCGCACCGAGCTCGCCGTGCAAACCCGGTACGCCAGCAGCAAGCGCCCGCGATGGCTCTGGAGACCGCTCGAACGCTTCGTGTGTCACCTCTTCCACCGCTTCCTCTTGCGCTCCGTGCAACGGAAGGCCGAACGGAGCTGAAGACCCCACCATGCCCGAGCTGATGCCGCCCCATTGGCTGATTCGAGCCGCAGTCGCCGCCGTCTGGCTCTACGAGGGCCTCTGGTGCAAGCTCCTCCGCGGCGAGCCGCGCGAGTTCGAAGTCGTCGAAGCGGTACCTCGCTACGGCAAGCGCTTCGGAGTCCCATTCCTGCTCGCCCTAGGGGCCGTCGAGGTCGCCATCGGCATCTGGGTGCTGACCGGCCTCGAGCCCCTGCTCTGTGCCGTGACGCAGACCGTTCTTCTCGTCTCATTGAACGTCAACGGAATCATCTGGTCGCGACACCTGATCCACGACCCGCGAGGCATGCTGGTCAAGAACTTCGCCTTCCTCGTCCTCGCATGGGTCGCGGCTGGTACCGCCCGCGGAGGCACGCCATGAGCGCGTCGATCACCATCTGGGAGCGGGGGCGGCTCGATGCCCGGGTGGGTCCGCGGCAGGTCCTCTTTGGGCGCATGTATGAGGACACGAGCGTCGAGCTGAAAGCGTTCCGCCCCGGCAGCCGCGTCTTTTGCATCGCGTCGGCGGGCTGCACCGCGATGAGCCTGGCGCCACATCACCAGGTCGTTGCGGTCGACATAAACCCCATCCAGCTCGAATACGCCTCGCGCCGCATCGGAGGCGACCGGGGTTTTCGCGGCAGAGCCGAGCGCGTGATGGACTTCATGCGTTTTTTTGCCCCCCTCGCCGGCTGGTGGCCGTCCCGCGTCCGCGAGTTCGCCGAGCTCGAAGCCCCTGCCGAGCAGATGACGTACTGGAACGATGTGCTCGACACCTGGCGTTTTCGTGCCGCGCTCGATGGCCTGTTCTCGGTGACCGCCCTTCGATCGGTCTACGCCCCTCGGTTCTTGGATTTCCTCCCGAAGCGCCTCGGCAAAGTCATGCGCGGACGAATGGAGCGGTGCTTCGCCAGGCACCCCAACCGCAGCAACCCCTACGTCCGCTCCTTGCTGCTCGGCGAGCTGTCGACCGAACCGCCACCTCCCGAAGCGGCTCGCATCCAGCTGGTCCATGCGGACGCCGCGTCGTACCTCGAAAGCGTGTCGCCCGGAAGCTTCCATGGTTTCACGCTTTCGAACATCCTGGACGGCGTGGACGAAGCCTATCGAGAGCGGCTCTTTGCCGCTATCCAACGGGCGGCAGCCCCCGACGCCGTGACCGTGCTGCGAAGCTTCGGCGACCGGGACGCCGACTCCCCGGCCAACCGGGCCGATGACGACCGTTCGATGCTCTGGGGCACGGTCCTGGTCCGACCCGTCGAGGCTCTTTGACCGTGCTCTGGCCAGGCTACGCTCCCTGGACCGACACTGTCACCGCCTGTCGCGCCGAGTTCGTACGCACGGCGCGGAGCTTCTGGCTGGTGCCAGAGGCGATTCCGAGCATCGCGCGAGACGACGTCAGCTTGCTCTACTGCTTCTGCCGTCAACTCGACGACGCTATCGACAGCACCGACGACGTCGCCAAAGCCCGGCAAACCCTAGAGCGCTGGCGCGCCGAGCTCCACGGAGACGCCCCCGCTCGTCCGTTGATCGCCGCCTTTCGCGCCGGCGCCCCCCGCAGCGGGCTACCCCTGCATTGCGCAGACCACTTGCTCGACGGCATGGAGTGCGACCTGGGCCCGGTCCGGATCGCCGAGGACGCCGAGCTCATACGATACGCCTATCGCGTGAGCTCGGCAGTAGGCCTCATGCTCGCGCCCTTGCTCGGGGTCAGCGGAAGCGAAGCCTTGCGCAGGGTCGTCGACCTCGGCATCGCCCTGCAGATCAGCAACGTACTGCTCGGAGTCGCCGAGGACGCCCGGATCGACCGCGTCTATCTTCCAGCCAACCGCCTCGGCCAGGAAGACCTGTCTGCCGACGACGTCCTAGCGGCCGCGAACGACGAGAGCCCGAGTGCACGCCTACTTCCTGTGCTCCGCGGGCTCGCGGACCTCGCGGACATCTATTACCGGAGTGCCGAGCAGGGCGCGATCTACGTGCCTCTGCGTTACCGTCACGGGGTCGTGCTGCTCGGACGATTCTACAGCGCTTTGGGGCGACGCGCGGCCTCGGGACTGAGCGCCCCGAAAGTACCGGCCGGCCTCCCGCTGCGACTCAAGCTGCGCCAGCTCGCCGAGCTGGGGCCCATCGCCCTACAGCCCCACGTGCTCGGACTCGTCCCTCCCCGAGCACACGACCCCAGCCTGCACGCAGCCCTCGAGCGAAGCTGGCCTGGAGTCCACGCATGAGCCGCCGAGCGCGCCCCAGGCTGCACCTGGTGACCGGCAAGGGCGGCGTCGGCAAGTCCAGCCTCACTGCGGCGCTGGCGCTGCGCGCGGCTCAGCGCGGTCGGCGCGTCCTCGCGATCGAGCTGGGCGAGCCTTCCGGACTGGCGGGGCTGCTCGGCGTTTGCCCAGTGCTTCACGGCGTCCCGGTCCCCGTGCAGCCAGGCCTGTCCCTCGCGTACTTCGACGGCCGGGCCGCCCTGGCCGAGTATCTCCTGCGGCGCCTGCCGTTTCGAAAGAGGCTACACGCCGCCTTCGAGCACCCGCTCTACCGTGCTTTCGTCGATGCGGGACCAGGCGTCGCCGACCTCATGGTGATCGGCAAGGTGCGAGACGAGTTGCTCGGGCTGGCCACGGGGAAACCGCAATGGGACGTCCTAGTCCTGGATGCGGGCGCCTCCGGACACGCGCTGCAGATGCTGGGAATGCCGGCAGCGACCGCCAGCACGTTCACGGCCGGGCTCGCGCATCGAGAGGCGCGGCGCGTCGCGGCGACGCTCGCCGACCCGAAGCGCACTGCCATTCACGTGGTCGCACTGCCCGAGCGCATGCCGCTGGTCGAAGCGGCGGAAACCGTGGAGCGACTCCGAGACCTGGACCTGCCCGTGGGACGCCTCGTCATCAACCAATGCCGTCCACCCGCACCGCCCGGCGCCGAGGCTGCGATCGCCCTGCTCGCGCGAGCCGAGGGAGATCCGGAGCGCGCATCCCTGGCGCGCGTGGCCGGAGGCACGCTCGGCTGGGTGCGCGTGCAGGAAGATGGCATCGAGATGCTCGAGCAGCGACTGAGCATGACGGCGGAGCGCCTTCCGCGGCTCGTCGCGATCCGCTTCGGGATACCTCAAGTGCAGGCCCTGGCCGACGCTCTCGCCGAGGAGCCGCAGCCATGACCGAGAGCCCCGCAAGCAAGGTCCGACCTAGCCTGTCCGAGGTACTCGCAACGCACCGCGCCATCGTCTGCGTCGGCACCGGCGGTGTAGGCAAGACGACCCTGGCCGCGGCGCTCGCCCTTGCTGGCGCCATGCAGGGCCGGCGAGCCATGGTGCTCACGATCGATCCGGCTCGACAGCTGGCACGTGCCCTCGGGCTACAGGGGCTCCGCTGGGGTGGCGAGCCGGTCGACCTCTCGGCGCTGCAGTCCTCCGGCTTGCCGCTTTCCAGGGGCGAGCTCCACGCGGGCATGCTGGATCAAAAGGCCGCCTGGGACGACTTCATCACGCGCCACGCCCCCGACCCGCAGGTGCGGGACAGCATCCTCGGCAACCGCTTCTACCAGCAGCTCTCCACCGTGATGGCAGGCTCGACCGAGTACATGGCCATCGAGGAGCTCTGCCGCCTGGACGAGAGCGATCGCTACGATCTCATCGTCGTCGACACGCCGCCCGCGGGGTACGCGGTCGACTTCTTGCGGGCTCCCGATCGACTGGAGCGCCTGCTCCACCCTGAGGTGCTCCAGTGGTTCTCCCGTCGCTACGTGACAATGGGCCGGGGCGCCTTTCGCGCCGTCTCCGCGAGCGTCCGCTACGCCGTGCGGCACCTGGAGCGCGCCGCGGGGACCCGTACGTTGCGCGAGATCTCGGCTTTCTTCGTCGCCTTCAACGCCCTCTTCGGCGACATCGCAGCACGCATGGTGCGTGCGCGGGCCATCCTGCAGAGCCCGGAGACCGCCTTCGCGCTGGTCGTCGGACCCGGAGAGCGGGTGCTTGCCCAAGGGGACTCGCTCATGGATTCGATCCACGCGTTCGAAGTGCCCTTGCGGGCCGTGGTCGCCAACCGAGTCCATCCGCTGACCGACGCCGAGCGGACCCGACCCGAGCTTCCCGAGCACATCTTCACCGACCTGGCGACCGAAGGCGTCGACGCCGAAGTGCTGAGCTGGCTGCGGGCCACCTGGCAACAAGCGGTCCTGACCGACAAGACCGAGCAGGAGCGACTCCAGCGCTTCGCCGAGGCGGTGCCAGCCACGGCCGCCTGGGCCGAGGTGGCCGAGTTGTCCCATGACGCCCACTCGCTCCTGGACCTCGCCCAGGTGGCCCTGCGAATGGGCGCGCTTCCGCTCCCATCCGAGGCCACTTAACGCCCGCATCCAGAGGACGCCATGAAGTGGCTGCGTCGCCCAGCTTTCGTCGGTGCGACTTCGGGACCGCGAAGCGTATCGGCGCTCGGTACTCTGCCCTGGCATCAGGAGAACCTCATGCACACCACGACTACCGAAATCGCTTCCGACGTCTTCCGGCTAAGCACCTTCGTTCTCGACAGACGCGAAACAAAGAACTCACCGAGGTCGTTGGTTCGAATCCAATCAGTGGCTCTATCTTTTCACGCGAATGTGGCGTTGTCCCATCGTTGACCTACTCGAGAAGGGGAAACACGGGTCGTTTTCTCGGCCTCCGCACCGCGAATGGGCACAATCACAGCATGCATGCGCATGGCAATTCGGGTCGACTCCGTTCGTTGATAGTTCTTGCACTTGGCGTGACGTTCCCGCTCCTGTTCGAGGCCGGGGCGCTCGGCCAAGAAGCGACACCCCAAGAGGCGCAACCAGCAGACCGAGCGGCCGACGGAACGACTGTGAACACCGGTCGGCGGGCTCTCGACATGCTCGAGGATCTGGAAGCGCGTCGCGCGGAGCTCGAGCAGCTGCGAGCGGAGCTGAAGAAAGCCGGAGATATGGCGGCGGCAGCACCGGTGCGAAAAGAGCTGTCGGAGCGTCGAGCCCGCTATCGACGCTCCCTCGCGAGCCTGGTCGAGCTCTTGAAGAATGGACAAGGCACCGACAGCGAGACCTCAGCTGCCCGCGAGGCGACCATCGATCTCCTGAAGCAAGACTGGAGATCCATGCGTCAGCAGCTGGATTCGCTCTCGCAGGACTCGATCGAAGACCTGGAAACGATCTCGAAAGGAAACGCCAAAGAAGCGAGGCAAGCTCGCCAGGAATTCGGTGAATTGCTTCAAGGCTCGAACCGGCTCCTCGAGTACTTCGATTCCAACATCGACCAACGCGCTGCTCTTGGTGAAGACGTACAAGCAGACGCAGAGCATCTGAAGCAGCGCTTGCAGACTCGTGCCGACGGCCTCGCCGGCCTTCTTCGGCAGACCAAGAAAGACATCGATGCCCTGGTCGACCGGCCCGGTTTGGATCAAGACACCGAAGCCCAAGAGGAGCTCATCTCCCTCAGAAAATACCGCGACGTTCTCGCAGAGAGCCAGCGTCTGACGGTTCGACTGATGGACGAGCTCGGGATGCAGACCGCCGAGCTCAGACAGGGCATCATCATCGCGACCGGAACGATCTCTCAAGACATTCTCGACCGAGAGGTTGCCGGGGGGCTCATCGAGCAAAGGTTCGCGGACGCCCGGGGCTGGCTCCAGAACAACGCGAGTGGCCTCATCTTTCGAGCGCTCACGTTTCTGCTGATTCTGCTCGGATTCTGGGTGATAGCCCGGATTGCGCGAGGAGCTGTGCGTCGAGGGCTCGAGCGCGTCGATCTAGATATGTCGAGCTTGGCCAAGGAGTTCTTCGTGAAGAGCACGGGTCGGCTCATCATGCTGATCGGGGTCATCATCGCGATCGCTCAGTTGGGCATCGAGATTGCGCCGCTACTTGCCGGCCTCGGTATCGCGGGCTTCGTCGTCGGTTTCGCATTGCAAGACACCCTCTCGAACTTCGCGTCGGGGATTATGATTCTGGTCTACAGACCCTACGACGTAGGGGACGCGATCGAGGCTGGCGGAGTCATCGGGTCGGTCAGCAAAATGAACCTAGTGTCCACGATGATCTTGACGTTCGACAACCAACTCTTAGTCGTGCCCAACAACAAGATTTGGGGCGATGTCATCCGCAACATCACGAACCAAGAGATGCGTCGTGTCGATATGACCTTCGGCATCGGATACTCGGACGACATCGCAGAGGCGGAGCGGGTGCTCACCGAAATCGTGACGAATCACGAGAAGACGCTGGAAGACCCCGCCCCAGTCATCCGACTTCACGAGCTCGGCGATTCCTCGATCAACTTCGTGGTCCGGCCATGGAGCAAGACGAACGACTACTGGGATGTCTACTGGGACGTGACGCGTGAAGTGAAGCGGCGTTTCGATGCCGAGGGCATCTCCATCCCGTTCCCACAGCGTGATGTGCACGTCTATCATGACGACGTGGGGCGACCATTGCCCGATCAGGCTCAAATCGAAGAACCGCACCCGACCTAGTCGGTGGGCGGGGTCGGTTGTTTTTGAGCCGCTGCAGCCACCCGGCCATCGCCGCTACATCGAGATCGAGCCCTTGCGGAACTCGTTCTTGGCGATGTGAGCGTTGATGACGACCGGTGTGCCTCGCGCAGCGATCGATTTGGCTTCCGCGATCACCGCGTCGATCTGCGAAGAGTTGTCGAGCAGAAGCCCGGCCGCGCCGTATCCGCGTGCCACCTCGTGGTACGCCGAGCGATTGAGAACCGTTCCGACGTCCGTTCCCAGCATCGGTACTTGCTCTCGGGCGATTTGCGCCCAGGAGCCATCGTTGCCGATGACCGCGATGGGTGCGACGCCCTGTCGCACGCACGTGTCCATCTCGGCGATGCTGTAACCGCAGGAACCATCGCCGTAGATCAGCCAGACTTCGTCCTTCGGCCGAACCAACGAGGCGCCCACCGCGAACCCGCCGCCCACGCCGAGCGTTCCAAACACGCCAGGGTCCAACCACGACAGCGGTTTGCGCGGCCGCAGGATGTAGGAGGCGGTCGCGACGAAGTCTCCTCCATCGACGACGAGGACGGCGTCGTCGGACATTTGCTCCTCGATGCGCTGGAACAGTTGGAGCGGATTGACGAGCTCAGAAGTGGAGCTCGCCTGCTGCGCGATCTCTTCGTCGCGCGCCCGCTCGCGCGACCGCAATGTCTCGAACCAGTGGCTCCAAGGACCGGGGCCACCCCCGGCCGCCCGCGCGAGTTCCTGTAGGAAGTCGCCCGGATGCATGTGCACCGGAATTTCAGGGCGGCGGTTTTTCCGCATGTCGCTCCTGCTCAGGTTCGCCGCGACGAGGGTCGCGCTCCTCGAAATGCTTCGGCCGTACCCGAGGCGAAAGTCGAACGGGAACCCCGCTACGATGACGAGGTCCGCTTCCTTGAGAGCAGCGCTTCGCTTGTGGCGGAACTGAATGTCGCTTCGCCGGCCGAGCAGTCCTCGGGCCGTGCCACCGAGCCACGTGGGTACACCGAGCGATCGCACTGCGTCGGCAAGCGGCTCGGCGTCGCGCACATTGACCAGAGACTGACTTCCAATGACCAGCGCGGGCCGCTCGGCGTTCGCGAGAAGGGACGCGACCTTCTTCGCATGTGGGTTTCGATTCCCGGGTTTCGGCGGGAGTGACTCGCGAATCGGCGGCAAGACGCTGGGGTGAGGTTGGTTGAACTGGCGGTAGAGGTGGCCGCGCAGGTAGAGCTCGAGGGCCTTCGACCCCAGGTTCTTCGAGGCCCCCGCACCGGCTTCCTTCATGAACATGTCTCGGACCGTGTCCTCCGCATAGAGAAGGTCGATGGGCAGCTCGACGAACACGGGGCCTGGAACCCCGTCTCGAGCGACGTCGAGAGCCTTCTTGACCGTGGGGCCGATGCTCGGGACCGTCTTCAGCGACACAGACCACTTGGTGATCGATTCCATCACCGAGAGCTGATCGATGTCTTGAAGTGACCCCCGCCCCTTCAGCAGTGTGGCCGCGGCGCCGCCGAAGATGATGATGGGCGACTGGGCCATCTGGGCGTTCTTGACCGCCGTGATCGTGTTGGTGACACCCGGGCCCGCCGTCACGGCGGCCACGCCTGGGATGCCTGTCATTCGCGCGACCGCGTCGGCCGCAAACACCGCGGACGCCTCGTCGCGGACGTCGACCACTCGCAAGCCGTTGGCCTGTGCGCCGACGAGAATCGGCGAGATGTGACCGCCACACAGCGTGAACAAGTGCTTCACGCCTCTGGACGCGAGGATTTCTCCGATGATCGCTCCGCCGTCGCTCGCCATTACTCGCTCCCTACTCCATCGAGGACGTGTCGCTCGAGGACGAAACACACGAAGGTCCCTTCGAAGACCCGCTCCGAGCCCACGGAGGCTTCGACCGCGACTTCACGCTTTCGGTCATTCGCCGCCGTCACCTTCGCTCGGGCGGTGACGCTCGCTCCGCCCCGGACGGGTCGGAGGAATCGGGTCTGCGCGCTTCCGAGAACGACGTTGGGGTCGTTTACCGCCAACATTGCAGCGTAGTCGGCGACGCCGAACACGAAGCCGCCGTGCACCAGACGCTGCGCGTCCACGACCATCGCATCGCTGGTCTCGAGAACCACGACGGCCGAGCCCTCGGCGAGCTCGGCAACGCGACCGCAGAAGCTGGGATCGGCCGCCAAGTGGGTCCTGGGCTTCATCGCTCGGCAGGATGGCATGGCGAGACTGCGGAGCAAAGCGCGATCCGGCGAGGTCTCGGGTACGACGCGCCGATGCTCCGGTGGGATCGCCGTTCATGCCGGTTCGGTTTTTCCGGGGCTCGACTGGCGCCGGGACACGAACCACTTTGCCAGCTCGAGGACGGGCGAAATGGTCAGCGCGGGAATCGCCGCAATCAGCCATTCGTTGGGCTGGAGGTGGGTGGTGCCAAAGGGCTCGTGAAGCGGCTCGAACCAAAGGATGAACACCAGCAGCACGATCTCCCAGAGTATCGCCAGGTTGAGCCACTTGTTGGCAAACGGTCGATGAAGCACCGAGTAGTGGTCCGATCGGAAGTTGTACGCCTTGATGAACTCGATGAGCACGAGGGAAAGGAACGTCATGGTCATCGCCTGCGTGACGGTTCGACCTGACTGCAGGGCCCAGATGAACAACGCCAGGTTCGCGGCCATCGACCAGAGTCCACCGACCAGCATCAACGTCACGACTGAGCGCGTGAACACGCCGGACCTCGCATCCCGAGGCGCCCGATCCATGAGGTCGTCCTCGGGAGGGTCGACCGATAGCGCGAGCGCCGGCAAACCATCCGTCGCGAGGTTGACGTAAAGGATCTGCACTGCCGTCAGGGGGAGCGGGAGCCCGGCCAGCGTCGCTCCCGCGACGAGACCGACCTCCCCGATGTTCGCCGAAAGGAGATACATCAAGTACTTCTTGACGTTCTCGAAAATCCCGCGACCTTCCTCGACGGCGGCGACGATCGACGCGAAGTTGTCGTCGAGCAACGTCATCGCAGAAGCTTCTTTACTGACGTCGGTGCCCGTAATACCCATCGCCACACCGATGTCGGCCTTCTTCAGCGCGGGGGCGTCGTTCACACCATCGCCCGTCATGGCGACGACGTGGCCGCGGTCCTGAAGCGCCGTAACCACGCGAAGCTTGTGCGCGGGAGAGACGCGCGCGTACACCTCGATTTCTTCGATGTCGCTCGCGAGTGACTCGTCCGACATGGCTTCGAGCTCCGCGCCCGTCACCGCGCGCCCCGTTTGAATCAAGCCGATCTCGCGCGCGATGGCCCGTGCGGTTAGCGGATGGTCCCCCGTAATCATGGTCACTCGAATTCCCGCACGGTGGCACTGGTCGATGGCCGCCTGGGCTTCCGCACGCGGCGGATCGATGATGCCAGCGAGACCGAGAAGCGTCATATCCTGCTCCGCGTCTTCGAGCGTCGCGCTCTCCTTCCTCGCGATCGCGAGAACGCGCAGCGCGTCCTCGGCCATCTCTCGTACGTCTTCGAGGATTGCGCTTCGATCGGACGGATCGAGCAGCACCTCTCCTTCGCTCGTCAGCTGCCGTGAGCACGACGCGAGGATGACCTCTGGCGCTCCTTTGGCGTACGCAACCTGATCGTCACCCACGGCATGAAGGGTCGTCATGCGCTTCGACTCGGACGTAAACGGGATCTCCTCGATCCGCGGGAACTCGTCGTCCAGCTCCGCCTTGTTGAGGCCGGCCTTGGCCGCCGCTACGACGATGGCGCCTTCGGTGGGGTCCCCTTTGAGCTGCCAACTCCCGTCTTCCGTCTGCACGAGGTGTGCGTCGCTCACCAGCACGCCAGCAGTCAGCAGGTCCTTTTCGAGCGCCGAGGCCTCCACCTTCGAGCCCTTCCAAGCGAGCTCACCGGTGGGCTCGTAGCCGCTGCCCGAGATCTCGACGGCTCGGTCGTGCGTCCGAAGTCGCCGCGCGGTCATCTCGTCCCGGGTGAGCGTGCCCGTCTTATCCGAGCAGATGACCGACGTACTTCCCAAGGTTTCCACCGCAGGCAGCCGCCTAATCAGCGCGTTTCGCTTCACCATGCGCTGCACACCGATGGCGAGCGAGATGGTGACGACCGCCGGCAGTGCCTCGGGCACAGCCGCAACTGCAAGCGCGATGCCGAAGAGGAGCATCTCCAGCAGCGGCTCGTCACGGAACAGACCTGCGACGACGACGATCGCGACGACGCCGAGCGCCGCACGCGCCAAGACGTGACCAACCCTGTCGAGGTTTCCTTGCAGCGGCGTCCTGCCGGTTTCGACCGTTTGCAGCATTTCGGCGATCCGGCCGACTTCGGTCTTCATTCCGGTGGCGACGACGACCCCGCGGCCCCGCCCGTAGGTGACGATCGTCCCACCGAACACCATGTTGTTGCGGTCACCGAGCTCCAGGTCGTCTTGAGCAAGCGGCTCAGTCTCCTTTTGGACAGGGACGGACTCTCCCGTGAGTGCAGCCTCCTCGACCTGCAGATTGACCGAGTTGACCAGCCTGGCGTCGGCGGCAACCTTGTCCCCTGCTTGCAGCACCATCACGTCGCCAGGAACGACGTCGCGCGCCGCGATGTCGACTTCCTGACCGTCACGAATGACGAGGACGGTGGGGGCGGCCATTTCTCGAAGGGCTTCGATTGCGCGCTCCGCCCGGAACTCTTGGATGAATCCGAGCACCACTGCGAACAAGACGATGACTGCGATGGCGATGGTCTCGACGCCGTGCCCAAGGAAAGCGGAGACAGCCGTCGCAACCAGCAGGATGAGGATCAGCACGTTCTTGAACTGCTCGAGAAGAACCTTCCATGCAGAGACGTGGGCCGCCGCTTGCAGCTCGTTGGGACCGTACTGCTCGAGGCGGCGTGCTGCTTCGGATTTGGCGAGGCCCTTTGGAACCGACGACAGCTCCGAGAAAACCGCGTCGATGGATCGCGTGTGCCAGCCGCGCGGACGGTCAGACTTGAGTTGCGGCATCGTCGTTTTCGATGTTGTCGTCACCGGTCTTCAGCGCCACGCGGATGTCACTCGTCTGAATCCGACGTCGGCTTCAATCTGGCTCGAGATCCACGTGGCGTGTCTCTGGCACTACCTCTACCAGCCGTTCCTCGAGCTGGTCAATCTCGTCACCCATGGCGTCTGCAACGCGACCGCCGAACTCCGTCAGCAGCCGCCGCAGATCTGCGGGGCCATCCAACTGAGCCCACATCGCTTCGAGGTTCTCGTCTTCGAGAAGACGCCACGCGATTTCCCGGCCGTCAAAGGTCACCTCGGCCTTGAAGCGCACCGCATCGGCGCCGATCCGAGAAACCTTGACGTCTTGGATCCGCGAAACGACTGGGCTGTCCTCGAGCACCGCAACCATTCGGGTCACCGATTCCAAAGAGGGAGTAGGGTCGAGAAGGAACCGGCGATTGCGATTGATCAGAAAAACTGCGGACGCGCCGAGCAACAGCCCCACGCCGATCGATCCGGCGCCGTCCCAAGCCGGATTGCCGGTGAGCTCTGCCAATCCAAGCCCGCCCACGGCGATCACGACGCCCAACACCGCCGACGCGTCCTCCATGACCACCGCGACACCCATCGGGTCCGGTCCTGATCGCAGGTATTGCCATACGGACTGGTCGGCGCTTCGAGCCGACCTCCGGACGGACGAAAGGCCGACCGCCAACGAGACACCCTCAGCGACCAAGGATCCAAGTAGAATTACGATCCCCCAGCCCAAATGCTCCAGGGGCCCCGGCGACCACAGCTGCTCGGCTCCGCGAACGACCGATACGCCACAGCCGATGAACAGGACACCGGCAGCGGAGAGCAGCGCCCAAATGTAACGCGAGCGCCCGAAACCGTACGGGTGTTGGCTGTCTGGGCCGCGCCGAGAGCGAGCGATTCCAACCACCAGCAGGGTCTGATTCGTCACATCCGCAAGCGAGTGCAGCGCCTCTGCCATGATCGCCGTGGACCCCGTCAGCAGGAACGCGATCAGCTTTGCGGCGCCGATTGTGAGATCCACGATCAGCGCGACAGCTACAGCCCGTGTGCTCGTCGTCATCGGGGGCCCCGCCTCACAGCCCCAGGTATACCCCCCCTGCGGCTGTCGCCAAGCCCAGGCGCCGCGGCCATCCTTCGGCGAAACACGCGGGCTCGTCGATCCAGGAAGAATCCTCGCCGCTCGCTTTCACGCTTTGCGGTAGGCGAGCCGGCCCTTCCCCGGTATCGTGCACCTGTTGCGCAGAAGTCGATCGCAAACCCTTCGCCACACGGGACGACCATGAGCACTCCGAAGACGTTGACTGGGCAGTTCGAGCACTGGAGCACCGCGCGCGCCAATGAGCCTGCCATTCACGGGAAGGACAGCGCGGGAGCGTGGACAACCTACACGTGGGCCGAGTACTGGAACGCGTCGCGCGAGGTTGCCAAGGGTCTCATCGCACTGGGGCACCGACCGGGTGAGTGCGTCGCCATCGTGGGCGCGAATCGCCCAGAGTGGGTCATCGCCCAGTTCGGCATCACGTTGGCGGGAGGGATTCCGGCGCCGAGCTACCCGACGAACACGCTCGAGCAGGTGGGTCACATCCTCGCGAACTCCGAGGCTTCGATCGCCATCGCGGACAGCAAACCCTTGCTCGACAACTGGCGTCGAGCCGCTGAGGCGCGGGGCCTGACGCTGAAGAACCTCGTATCGATGCTCGACGGCGTCGACGACGAAGCCATGACCTTTGACTCGCTTAGGGCGCTCGGGCGCGAACAGGACGACGCAGAGCTCGACGCTCGCATCGCCGCGACCGACGCAGGCGACGTTTGTCTGCTGATTTACACCTCGGGCACCACCGGCGTCGCGAAGGGCGTGATGCTCTCGCAGGGCAACATCGTTTCCATGACCGACAGCCTCATGAGGGAGATCCCGATCTTCGAAGATCCGGACTCGTTCCGAACCGTGAGCTACTTGCCTCTCTGTCACGTCGCGGAACAGCTGCTCACGAACTTCATCCAAATGTCGACCGGCGGGCAGGTGTACTTCTGCCCGGACCTCACGCAGGTCAAGGACTACCTCACCGAGGTGCACCCTACGAACTTCGCCGCGGTCCCACGGGTCTGGGAGAAGTTTCAGGCCGCGCTCGAAGCGAATCTGTCGGCAGCGACCGGAATCAAAGCAAAGCTAGCTTCGTGGGCCCGCGAGACCGAGCTCGCGGCAATCCAAGAAGAGCTCCGAACCGGCCGTCCCGTCGACACGTTCTCGCGCCGACTGGCGAACAAGCTGGTCATCTCGAAGGTCAAGGGCGCCCTCGGGCTCGATCAGCTCAAGTTGGCGGGCACCGCGGCAGCGCCCATCTCGACGGGAACGTTGGAGTTCTTCGCGTCGCTCGGCATCCTAATCCACGAGGCATACGGGATGAGCGAGACCACGGGCCTCGTCACCATGAGCCCAGTCGGACGGCCCCGATTTGGAACGGTCGGCAAGGTGCTCCCGGGCATCGAGGCCAAGATCGCGGAAGACGGAGAAATCATCTGTCGTGGGCCGGGTATGACGACCGGATACCTACGAATGCCCGAAAAGACGGCCGAGCTCATCGACGACGATGGCTGGTTGCATACCGGGGACCTTGGGAGCTTCGATGAGGACGGCTTTTTGTCGATTACCGGTCGCAAGAAAGACATCCTCATCACGGCCGGCGGCAAGAACGTCGCGCCGGCGGAAATGGAAGGCTACATCAATCAGATCCCCGGCGTGGGACAGGTCGTCGTGGTCGGCGACCGTCAGCCCTTCCTCTGCGCGCTGATCACGCTCGACCCCGAAAACCTAGACGAGATCGCAAGCGCCGCGGGTGTCGCCGGCAACTCCCTCGAGAACCTGGCCAACGACCCCAAAGTCAGCGAGTACCTTCAGGGCCGAGTCGAAGCCGACTGCAACACCCAGGTGGCTCGCTATCAGACCATCAAGAAGATCAAGGTGCTGCCCGTGGAGTTCTCCGTCGACGGAAACGAGCTGACACCGACGATGAAGGTCAAACGCAACGTCATCAGCGAGAAGTACGCGGCCGAAATCGCCGACCTCTACTCCTGAGGTGCGG
>CBFCWN010000067.1:0-21065 GCA_965601515.1 uncultured Myxococcales bacterium
AACCCAGCGTTTTTCGCAAATCGCGCGGGTCGATCGGTAAGGGGTTGAGATTGCTGGAGTTCTGGGGGCCCCGCGTGTCCCCTTAGTGGGGGCGTTGGCGGGTGGTGAACCAGGGGCGGTATTTTTGCATTCGGGCTTGTTGGGGGGCGGGGGCTTGGCGGGTGCAGGTGCTTCGCTCGTCCGTGTCCTTGGGGGCTGCCCAGCGCGTTTCTACGCAGTCATTCGGGTTGTACGCGACCTCGAGGTCCTGCGTGCGCGCGACCACGTCGGCGAGCGTGAGGGTCCACGAGCTTCCGTCCGAGCGGGTGTAGTCGAACGTTCGGTTGGAGAGCTCCTCCTCGAGCGTTTCGCGCACTCTGTCTGCGGACGCCTGGCGGTCCTCCGCTCGGATCCCGAAGCGCTCCGGGTGTGCCTCCACCGTGTCGGGGAACGTGACCACCGCGTCGATGCTGATCAGAAGCCTCATGTCCCGCGACGGCGTCGAATAGTCCTCCCACGGCCCCGTCGTCAAAAAGAGCGCCGCTCCGAACGGCATCTCCACCGTCTCGTAGTCGTGCTCCTTCATGTACTCCTCGCCGTTGTCGACTGAATCCACTCGCCGCGCCACCGACTCCTCGAGCGCATCGACCAGGCTCACCTGCATTCGGACCGGATCGAGTGGCCGCGGATTGATCAGCCCCTCCATTGCGACGTAGAAATCGTCCGAGCTGCCTCGGTACTGCGCGTCCGACCACGCCCGGATGCCCTTGGCCTCTCGCAGCTGCTCGTTGGTGGCGACACGCAGGGGAGTCGGGGAAGCCGTGTCTTCTCCTTCCGCCGTCTCCTCTGAAGGGGCGGTCGCCGACCGAGACGGATCGTGCATCACCGGTCGCCATCCTTTGAACCCGGCGCCGACGAGTTTGGTCTCCGGGGTGAACAAGAACGAGCCGCGCCAAAACCTTCGTCGTCCGACCGTTCCGTCCGGCTGGGCGTCTGCGCCGATCAGCACGCCGTACTCGGTCGCGCCCTGTGGCTGCCATCGCGCCACGACCAGCACATGGCCATAGGGATCGGCGTAGACGGTTCCCGGGCGCAGCGCCTGACGACTGATGCGGACCGGATAAAAATCCGTTTCGTCGTCGCCGGGCAGGGTGCGCGGGCTCGACGAGTGCACGGTGTTGGCCACCCGTCGCACGAAGCGTCGAAACGCCGCCGCGTCGGTCTTGCCCGGGACCGAATCGACATTGCTCAGGAGCGCAGGCTCACAAACCGGCGGCCTGTCCTTCCTCCCGCGACTGCACATCCGATACACGAAGGGCAGCCGAAGCTTCCACGCGAAGTAGGCGCGCAGGAAGTAGGGAAGGTCAGCGCAGTCCGGTTCGAGCCGAAGCGCCTCGTCTTCGCCAACGGCCCGGTAGTCGTAGAGCAGGTTTCGCTCGGGATCCCCGACCAATACCTGCAGGTTCTCCCAGGTCGTATCGTCGCCGATCGGTTCTCGAAAGAGCTGTTCGACGAACGCGGAGTAAAGGTTCTCGGTAGCGCGATTCCACGAGCGCACGACCGGCCATGCTGGCCCCGGTGTTGTGCGCCGCTCGAGCGTCGCGGGTGCTTGGGAAACCCCGAAGCGTTTGCAGGCAAGCACGCCATCGCCGTCGCCCAATACGGCCGTCCATCGTCCCGATTCTGGTTCGCGCACCTCGACCCATCGACTGAAGGGAGGCCCATCGAGAACGTGCTGCTCGGGTTCGACCGGCGACCCATCCGGCGAGAACAACACGAGCGTCGCCGCGGCCGGGTCGCGTTCGCTAGTCGCGATGACTCGAAGCGGTCGGGTCGCGTCGGGTTGAAGCGGCGACGAAAACAGCGCGACCCGCCTCGAGTCCGCACACTGCGCGGGAGGGGTTGCGATCGGAGCGCTTGGACGCAGTTTCGCGTTTGCGACGAGCGCCTGACCTGGCGAACGGCCGAACACGGTGACCGTCGTCACGCGGCTCAGGAAGTCGGTCCGCGTACTTCCTTCGCCAAGTGAGAGGTCGCTCACCGCCACACGATCGAGCCGATTGACCGTCTCGAAGTCGGTTCCTTCGCACGGCGTGATGAACTCCGAAAACGCGTGAATCGCCATGGGTACGCCCGCCTCCGTCTTTCCTAGGTACAGCATGATGTGCCCGGGGAACTGGAGGAGAACGATGCCTCGCCTGGCCGCCGCCTCGAACAGCAGCAGCTTCTCGTTGGGTTCGACGACGTCCGACACATCGACCGAAAACGTCCCCGCCTCGGCCTGCCGCGCGCTGTGCCTCGGAAGCTCGATCCCGAACGCTGAAAACAGCTCCAGCAGGAACCGCGAGCAATCGTACCCACCGTCTTTGCCACCCCAGCCGTATGGCTCGCCGAGCATCGAAAACGCTTCTTCCAGAAACGCGCGACGCGTGAGCGGCTTGGCGGTGATGGCCGAAGCGCGTTCTGCCGTGTCGCGGTCGATCGGTGCCGACAGCCCCTCGCCGCTCACCCAGCCAAGCGTGTAGGACGTCCGCACGAGCTTCATGCCTTCGCCCCAGCCTGCGAGAATCTGAACGAGCTCGCCTGGGCGAATCGTGCTGCAAAGGTTTCGGTCGAAGTCGACGTCGATCGGCGTTCGGAAGAGACCGCCGTCGTAAGGGCCGCAGCGAAGAGGCACCATGGCCTCGGCGACTGCCCACGTTGCGTCGAATGTGGGCGTTTCCTCGAAGGCCTTCACCTCGGGTGGCGCAAGGACCTCTCCGTCCGCATCGACGAGCGTGCCTTCGGCGAGCTGCTCACGCATGTACTCGAGCCGCTCTGCGACCTGCGCCTTCACCGACGCTTGATCCAACGGCGCCAAGAGGTCGGTCTGGCCGATCGGGCGCCCGTCCACGTGCCGCCGCGTTGCCGCGTTGTGCCTCGCGATGGCCTCGCTGTTCAGCACCGGCTCGTCGACCGACCCATAGTCCGTCTTTTGCCGCGTCACCCAGTAGTCCGCGGTTCGCTGTTCCTCCGTCACGTCGGGCAGCGGCGGCTCGACGAGGCGACTTGCCGGGCACGACGCCGGCCGATCCGCCTCCTTCGAAGCTGGATCTTCCCGTCCTTCACACCCCAACCCCACACCAAGCCAAAGCACCGCTGCCGCGGCCGCCAAGCGCTTCATGTGGGTGCGAGCATCCATTGAATGATCTGGTCTTCGACGGTATCGCCACCCCCAAGGCCGAGGTCCACTTTCCGTGGAAAGCCCACGTGCCCCCCGTGACTCGTCACGACCCTGCGAAGTGTCGTCGCATTCTGAAGCCAAGGTCGAACGGTGTCGATGAAGACCATGGGGTCGCGCTCGGCGGCGATGAAGAGCGTCGGCGTTTCGATCTCGTCGAGCACGTTGCACGCACTGGTCTTCGCCCAGTAGTCCTCCGCTCCTCCAAAGCCGTGGCGAGGAGCGATGATTCGCTCGTCCCACGCCTCGATGAGGTCGATTCGCTCCGCTTCCTTCACCGGCACGGGGACCTCACCCTCGCGCGCCACTGCGCGATAGATCTCCTTCAACGCCGAAAGCACGTGTCGACGATAGAAGAAACCCCGCGGCGTATCGATCGCGCGGGCGCTTCGCTGCAGATCGATGGGCGAGCACACCGCGGCGGCCGCCCGGACGCGGCGGTCGGGTTCTCCCGCCAGGTAGCGCAACATCATGTTGCCACCGAGCGAGTATCCGAGCAGCAAAATGTTCTCGTACCCTTCGAGTGCGTGGCTCGAAAGCGCCGCGCTCAGGTCGTCGGTCAGTCCGGCGTGATAGTAGTCACCCCCTTCACGGTCCGCTCCGCGAAGGTTGAGCCGCAGGCTGTCGAGTCCCGCATTCGCGGCCGCGATGGCCGCCTTCCGTGCGTAGTAGCTCGTCGCGCTTCCGCCGAGTCCATGCACGATGACGACGATGGTGTCGGACGAAGCCTCTTTCGTGAGCCGTCCACTGAGCTGGAGCGTTCCAACGAGACCGCCCTCGATTGGGGTCTCCCATGGCTCCCATTCCGGTACGCGGGGAGGCAGCAGGCTGTGCCTTAGAAACGGGCCGAGGGTCCAATAGTGCCCCTTGAAGCGCTCGAGCGGTCCGGGGGGCTTATTCCTGTTTTCGTCGTCCATGGCTCGCGAGGGTCTTTAGCCTGCCGCGCTCCGCACGGCGAGAGAAAGCGAGCGACTCAGGACTTGTTGGGCTCGACGGACGCCACCGCCGGCGCGGATTCAGGCTGCTGGTGCCACGGGTAGAAGGGCGGGCGGTCCTTACACATCGGACGGTCGTCGTCGGCGCAGTAGATACGAACGTGGAAATGGCTGCGATGCGGCGCACCGTGACGCGGCTGCGTGATGACTCGCTTCGCACGCATCAGGACCTCTGGGTTCGCACCCTCCTTCAAGGCCTGCTGAATCAGGCGACGCTTGATCGCGTTGGCGACGAAGATGTGTTGGATGTCCGTTGTTGGATGGCTCAGCATCGACTCGATGAGCGCCCAGTTCCGCGCTGCGTCGAACTTGTAAAGCTCGCCCCACTGAATGCCCATCGCTCGGTTGTTGAGGCGAACGAAGACGTGTGCGTTCACCGGAGTCGAGCGGCGGTCGAGCATGTAGAACCCGAGGTCGACGTCGCGTCCATTCTGGTGCGACACGTGCGGTCGGAAGCGGCCGCCGCCCGGACGCGACAGATCGCCCACGGTGAGGCGGGCTCGCGGGTAGCGGAACGCCACCTCGTGTGCTGCGCGTTCGATCATTCGGACGAGCTCGCCGGTGCCGTGACGGGAGTCCTGAGAGCCGACCTTCACGACCAGGTCGCGATCGTCGTTGATGCGTTCACCGAAACGGAGCAGACCGCGGTTCGGGTAGCCGACGGCGACGCTCGGGGCGGCCTGCAGGTCGGAGTCCGAGATCCGACGAGGCATCCGAGAGATGCGCTCGAGGTCCTCGTCCGAGGGTTCGGCGTGGGTTTCCGCGTGCTGCGCTTCGCGAAGCACCGGGTCGCCCGTCATGGGGAGCTCCGCCGACGCCGAAGAACCAAGCGAGCCGGCCTCGACCACCAGTGACGCGGCCGCAACGGCGCAGACCCACGGTACCAACCGTGATCCCAAGCTCTTCTGTGACTCCTGATGCCCCATTTTTTCGATGCCAAGTGTGGCTCGAATCCCCTCGATTGCCAGTGTGCAGAATCCAAACCCCGCATGCCAAGGCTGAGAGAGCGTTCAGCCTGTATTTTGTAGGCTTTTCTCTACCGTCGCTACGAAGAAACTCGAAAAAAACGACGGTTTACCCGACGGCCGGTGCCTGTTCCGCTGCGTTTTCCGGGGGAAGATCGCCCGGAGGGGGGATTTTATGGCCCATGAGGTAACGCACAAATAGCGCAAGAATCACGACCAAGCCCCAGACGAGACCGAGAACGACGCCGCCGTCGATGATGCCACGCCACGGCTGCGGCAGCGCCCGGACCACCCACACGATGAACACGATGGCGCCTACGAACGTCCAGCTCACCGTCATCTGCCGACGCGTCGAGTGGAACAGGCTCATACAGAAAGGAAGGGCCAGAAGGACCCACAGAGGGCGCGGGTTTTGCCCGAGATAGACCGCTCGCGACACGACGCGGGGAGAGAATCGAAGCTGAAAACCTCGATAGCCCTCGAGATATGCGTTCAGCACCAGCCAGCCGATGTAGAGCGCCTTG
Organism: uncultured Myxococcales bacterium; assembly: GCA_965601515.1. Taxonomy (GTDB): domain Bacteria; phylum Myxococcota_A; class Polyangia; order Polyangiales; family Houyiibacteriaceae; genus SG8-38. The sequence continues at coordinate 5,684 of CBFCWN010000067.1, forward strand.
TGACCGCCATTCATGAGGTCGTCGTGCCACGGCTCGAGAGCCAGCGGCGCCAACCGCGCAATCGCTCGGCCAAGGAGCAACGAGACCCAAGCGACACCCCATGCGGCAATGAGTTTTTCGGCCCAAGGGCGCATGACCGCCGCGACGTTAGCAGTCCCACTAGGGATGTCGACTTGCCCCGGGGTCGCCTCCCCCTCCATGCTCAAAAGAACACGAGGCGACGCTTTGGACGATGATACCTACGACCTCGGGGGGGAATACCAGGCCGAGACGCCCAAAAGGCCGGGACTTCCGGTCGAACCGAGACGGGCAATTCGCATTCTGCTGGACAGTCGGCGGCTGCTTGGAATCACGTTCCTCGTTGCCTCCGTCGCCTCCATCGTCGCGTCCTTTGTTCTGCCCAAGACCTACGAGGCGGACACGGTGCTTCTGTACGAAGGGGCTCCGGTGCTCGATGAGGAAGGTACGCCGCCTACGCAGAGCGCGTTCGTTCAATCCACGACGGTGCCAAGCCGGCTGATCGAGGTGAGAGAGCGTCTGGGCTGGGATGTTCCGATCGAGGAGCTCCAAGAGGATCTGGTCGCCGAGGAAATTACCGCGACTTCGATGAGGATCACGGCTTCGAGGGCAACCGCGGAAGAGGCGTACGCGCTCGTCAAGACCACACTCGACGTGTTCACCGAGCACCAACTTGCGTTCAACGCGAAAGAGCTCGATCGCCTCATCGAGCACAATCAGCGTTCTCTCGAGCTCGCGCGCGAGCAGCGGGATGAAAGCCAACGGGCCTTCGACGCCTTTCGTGAAGAGACGGGGAGCCGCGACTTGGTCCTGGAGCGAAGCCAGCTGCTCGATCGTGCTGCCGACCTTCGTACTCGTCGCGACGAAGCACAGGTCGAAGTGTCGACGCGCCAAGCCCTCATCGCACAGCTTGAAGAGGCCCAGTCCGAGCTTCCGCGCCAGGTCGTCGCGTCGGCCAAGAAGGGTGGTCCGGTCGAGGGCCCCCTCATGACCGCGAGAGCAGAGCTTGCGCAGGCCAACGCGACCCTGAGTGACGAGCATCCTCGCGTGCTCGCGCTCAAGGAGCGCGTCGCTCAGCTCGAAGCCCAGCGTGGCAAGGGTCGACGTTCAGAGCTCAGCGAACAGACGCTCACGATCAATCCGGCTCGCGCGAGTGTCGATCAAGAGCTTGCGAGCGCACGCGCGGCGCTTGCGGCCGCTCAAGAGCGGACGAGCGCACTCACCGTGCTGCTCGAGGAGGTCGAGCGTGAGGCGGAGGCGCTCAGCCCCTCTGAAGGCGCGGCGCGCCGCGCACGATCGGACCTCATTGCGGCGACTCAGCGGGTCGAACGGCTGACGGCACGAAGGGCCGAGCTGCGCGACGCGACGCTTGCCCCCATCGACCGCTTTCGCATTCTATCGCCGCCCATCCTTCCCGAAGAAGCAACCCATTCGAAAGGGCAGGTGCTCGCTCTCGTCTCCCTTCCTTTCTTGGTCACGCTGATCGCGGCGTTTGTGGTGCTGTTGCTCGCGCTGCGAACGCTTCGCGCGTACGCCCCGCGAGAGGTGGCGTGGTGGGGGAACGGCCCGGTGCTCGGAACGACCGTTTGGCCGAGGGACTCACAGGCGCTGCAGGGGTTCGTCGATGAGCTCGAAGACCAGGGTGTTCACGGAGCGGGTCGTACCCTCGTGGTGCCGGCCACAGAAGGCGAGCGAGACAACGCGTGCGACTTTGCGATGAAGCTTGCGGAAGCGCCATGGCTCGCCGCGGCGATCCTCGACGTCGGTGTTCGCGCCGACCCAACCATTGTGACGCCGCCGCCGCGGCCGCCGGCCGCAGACGAAGCCGTGGTGACGCCGAGCCCATATACTCGGCCTCGGCGACTGTCGGCGCATGCGTCCCCCTCAACGCCCTCGTCGAGGGCGCCACAGCCGGGCACCGTCACGCGGTCTCCGAACCGCCCCCCTCGCAAGCGGACGGTGATTGGGCTTCCCGCCGTCGGCCCGTCGAGCGCCCCGTCGGACGCGCCGACGCCGATTGTGCCACCGACGGCGGCCGAGACCGCACCGTCCTCCGCGCCACCGCCCGACAGCGCTGGGCCTGAGCCGTTTCGTCGGAAGCGCGGTGCGCGGGCGACCGTTCGGATGATCATTCCCGCCGCGCCCAACGCCGCGCCCGAGACGACTCCCAAGCCGGCTCCCGAGGGGGAGCAGGCGTTTCTGCTCACCCGTCCGGTGCCGGAGCGAGGCGATAGTGCTCCTCCAGAGCCACGCGTCGGCCCCGCCGTTCTCGTCAGCGAAGAAGCGCCACCCGCCGCCGCGAGCTCCAATGCGGTCATGCGCGCGGCGGTTCGCTTGCTCGGAAACGGGGACGACGACCCCACCGAGATACGAGCCTCGACCCCGCCGAGGCGAGAGGCGATTGTCGGAGTCGAGGGCGTTGCGCTCGCCTGGAATGGGCCCCTCAGCGGACCGGTCCTGCGTCGAGCGGCACGGCTTGCGCACCGGGTCATCGTCGTCGTTTCGTCAGGGATCAACGTGGTCGACCTGTCCCGCGTGCGGACGCGGCTCGGCCGCGAAGAGGGCGTGGGCTACGTGCTGATCAACGTCGATGACGCGTATGCAGAAGTCGAGGACCGCGTGGGTGACGTCGAGGAGTTCTGGCAGGGCGTCCGCGAAGCCGACTCCTGAGCTGCTTTCCCCGCGTTTCGGGGCGTTGCGACTCGAATCGCTCTAGTCTATTTAGCTTCCGTGTCTGAGACCGACGAGCGAATCAACTCCTTTGCGCCGTTGAGCAAATCCGAGTGGCTCGAGAAGGTAGAGGCGGACCTCAAAGGGTCGTCACCCGACCGACTCCGCACGCGTATGCCCGGTGGAATCGAGGTCGAACCCCTGTACACCGCAGAAGACGCGCCCGACTCGAGCGCTGCCGGAGTTCCGGGCGCCTATCCCTACGTTCGCGGCGCCGCTGCGCTCGGGGGCTGGTTGATTCGTCAGGAGTACGACGACCCGAGACCGGACGTCTGCAAAGCACAGATCGACGAAGATCTCGCCAGAGGGGTCGAGGCCATCTGGTTCGAAGCTGGCCCGCGGGGGGGGTGCCGAGTCCTCACCGTTTCGGATCTCGACGCCGTGCTCGCGCCCGTCGACTTGGCGACCACCTCGGTGTGCATCGACGGAGGCGCGGACTCGCTCTCGCTTGCCGCAGGACTGCTGGCGGTGGCTTCGAAGCGCGGCGTCGATCGCGATGCGCTCCGTGGAGGTTTCGCAGTGGACCCGATTGGGGTCCTAGCGTTGGACGGACAGATCCAGGGCGGACTTTCGGCACGGATGCGAGACCTCTGCGACCTGTCGACGTGGTGCTCCGAGCAAGCTCCCGGGCTACGCAGCGCCTGGGTCTCGAGTGAACCGTATGTCGGCGGCGGCGCGAGCACGCCACAGGAGCTGGCCTACGTCGTAGCCACCGGTCTTGCGTACCTTCGAGCGATGTCTGACGCGGGCCTCGCCGTCGACGACGCTGCGCGACGAATTGGTTTTGCGCTCTCGGTCTCCGGCGACTTCTTCACGCAGATCGCAAAGCTGCGCGCGGCGCGGGAGCTGTGGGCGAAGGTGGTGACGGCAGCCGGCGGGGGTCCCGAGTCGGCGGCGATGCACGTTCATGCGAGGACCGCCCGCTTTACGAAGTCTCGTCGAGACCCCTGGGTCAACATGCTCCGCACGACGGCCGAGTGCACCGCGGCGGTGCTCGGCGGCGCACAAAGCGTCGCCACGCTCCCCTTCGACGAGGCACTTGGCACCCCCGAAGAGCTCGCCCGCCGCGTTGCGCGCAATACGCAGGTCGTACTCCGTGAGGAGAGCCACCTCGACGCCGTTGTGGACCCTGCGGGAGGAAGCTGGTTCGTGGAGGCGCTAACCGACGATCTCGCACGGGCCGCTTGGGCAGAGCTTCAACGTGTCGAAGCCAGCGGCGGTATCGTCAAGGCGCTCGGGAATGGGCTCATCGTGGACGCGATTGGCGCCGTATCCGATGAGCGTCGCCAGGCGATCGAGAAACGAAAATCGCCCATCGTCGGCGTCAGTGAGTTCCCAAATGCGGATGAGGCGACTGTGGAGCGCGAGCAGCTCACGGAGGACGACGTGCGGAAGATGCTCCGCGTAGCTGTCGACGCCCTCGACGTCGGTAGCCATCGGGATCAGCTCGTGGGGTTGGCACAGCGCGCGAACGATCCAGAGCTTCCGATGGGCGGTCTCACCGAGGCGTGCGTCGAAGCCGCCGAGGACGGTTTGGATCTGTACAGCATCGCCGCGGTACTCCAACACGGGCAGCCTGAGTTCCATCTCGAGCCCGTTCGGCAGTGGCGCGCATCGGAGGAGTGGGAGGGGCTTCGTGCTCGAAGCGAAAAGAGCTCGACCCGACCCGCCGCGTTCTTGGCGAACCTCGGCCCCATCCCCGCTCACAAGGCGCGCTCGACATGGGCACAGAACCTTCTCAGCGCGGCCGGCATTGCAGCCGAACCGAACGATGGCTTCTCCGACCCCAAGTCGGTCGCCGATGGCTGGAGCGATGCGTCCGCGTCCCTTGCTGTCATTTGCGGGAGCGATGCTGACTACGAGACGATGCTCGAGCCCACCGTCACGGCACTCAAGCAGGCAGGATGCCCGGTCGTGCTCGTAGCGGGACGTCCCGGAGATCGGGCCGCGGAGCTTCGCGAGGCGGGAGCGAGCGACTTCGTGTACATGGGAGCCGACGTGCTCAGCATCATGGGCAACGTGCTCGACTCGGTGGGAGTGGAACGATGAGCAAGTTTCCTGATTTTTCGAAGATCGATTTCGACTCCGCAGGGGCGACGCCTCCGGCAGCCGACTGGCGGGCGTTGGCCGGTGACGAAGCCGATGCGGTCTGGACTACCCCCGAGGGCATCGACGTCAAGCGGGCCTACGCGGCCGACGACCTCGATGTCGTCACGCACCTGGAGACGATGCCCGGGCTGCCGCCTTTCCTTCGAGGTCCGTACTCCACGATGTACGTCCAGAGGCCGTGGACCATTCGACAGTACTCCGGCTTCTCGACGGCTGAGGAGAGCAACGCGTTTTATCGACGCAACCTCGCAGCGGGACAGAAGGGGCTCTCCATCGCGTTCGACCTGGCGACGCATCGTGGATACGACTCGGATCATCCCCGGGTGGCGGGTGACGTCGGCATGGCCGGCGTAGCCATCGACTCGATCAAGGACATGCGCATCCTCTTCGACGACATTCCGCTCGACAAGATGAGCGTGTCGATGACCATGAACGGCGCGGTTCTTCCAGTGCTTGCGCTCTACGTCGTCGCCGCAGAAGAGCAGGGCGTTCCTCCAGAAAAGCTCACCGGCACCATCCAGAACGACATCCTCAAAGAGTTCATGGTGCGCAACACCTACATCTATCCGCCGTCCCCGTCGATGCGGATCATCGCCGATATCTTCCAATACACCGCGGAGCACATGCCCCGCTTCAACAGCATCAGCGTCAGCGGCTACCACATGCAGGAAGCCGGCGCGACGCAGGATCTAGAACTCGGGTACACGCTTGCGGACGGTCTCGAGTACGTTCGAACCGGCCTTGCAGCTGGCTTGGGCATCGACGAGTTCGCGCCTCGGATCAGCTTCTTCTGGGCGGTCGGCACCAACTACTTCATGGAGATTGCGAAGCTTCGCGCAGGGCGCCTCCTGTGGGCGAAGCTCATCGAGCAGTTCGGACCGAAGAACCCCAAGAGCATGGCGCTTCGCACGCATTGCCAGACTTCCGGTTGGAGCCTTACGGCACAGGACGTCTACAACAACGTCGTTCGAACCTGCATCGAGGCGATGGCCGCGACGCAGGGTCACACGCAGAGCCTTCACACGAATTCGCTGGACGAGGCAATCGCGCTTCCCACCGACTTCAGCGCGCGCATCGCTCGCAACACGCAGCTTTACCTCCAGCTCGAGAGCGGCACGACGAACGTCATCGATCCATGGGGAGGCAGCTACTACGTCGAGCGCCTCACGCACGACTTGGCGCTGAAGGCGTGGGAGCACATCAAAGAGGTCGAGGAGCTCGGCGGCATGACCAAGGCGATCGAGGCCGGGCTCCCGAAGCTTCGCATCGAAGAAGCCGCTGCGCGTACCCAGGCCCGCATCGACTCGGGCCAGCAGACCATCGTGGGCATCAACAAGTACCGGCTCGACAAAGAAGACCCGATCGAGGTGCTCAAGGTCGACAATACTGCCGTGCGTGAGGCTCAGATCGCGCGACTGCAGGAGCTTCGAGCGGAACGCGATGACGCCACGCTCCGATCGAAACTTGAGGCGCTCACCAAGTGCGCCGAGACTGGAGACGGCAACTTGCTCGAGCTCGCGATCGACGCTGCGCGGCATCGGGCGACGGTCGGAGAGATCAGCGATGCCCTCGAAGAGGTGTGGGGGCGCTACCAGGCGACGATCCGGAGTATTGAAGGCGTGTATCGAAGCGAAGTCGGCAAAGATTCCGAGGCGGTCAATCGAGTGAGGGCGCGCAGCGATGCGTTTCTCGAAAAACACGGACGGCGACCGCGCATGCTGGTCGCGAAGATGGGGCAAGACGGTCACGACCGAGGCCAGAAGGTCATCGCGACGGCGTTCGCGGACCTTGGCTTCGACGTCGACATCGGTCCTCTCTTTCAAACACCGGAGGAGAGCGCCAAGCAGGCCGTCGAGAACGACGTTCACATCGTCGGGGCGAGCTCCCTCGCGGCAGGCCACCTCACGCTCGTGCCGCAGTTGAAGCAGGCTCTCCGAGACCTCGGCCGCGACGACATCTTGGTGGTCGTCGGTGGGGTCATCCCGCCCGAGGACTATGACGCGCTGCGCGATGCCGGAGCCGTCGCGATCTTCGGACCAGGGACCGTCATCGCCGACGCAGCGCTCGAGCTGCTCGACGACCTCGACGCGCAGCTCGGAGGGTCGTGACCCCGCTGGACGTCCAGGCGTACGTGGACGGCGTCCGCGGTGGCGACCGGTCGGTCCTCGCGCGTGCCATCACGCTGATCGAAAGCGAGCATCCCCGTCACGCGGCGCTCGCGCAGGAGGTGCTCGAGAGGCTCTTGCCCGATACCGGAGGTGCGGCCCGAATCGGCGTCAGCGGCGTTCCTGGCGCAGGCAAGAGCACGTTCATCGACGCGTTGGGGACGATGCTCACCGAGAAATCTCATCGGGTGGCCGTGCTCGCGATCGATCCGACCAGCAGCGTGAGCGGCGGGAGCATTCTAGGGGACAAGACCCGCATGGGGGCGCTGAGTATCGACCCCAACGCGTTCATTCGGCCCTCACCGACCAGTGGAACGTTGGGCGGGGTGACCCGGAAGACACGGGAGTCGATCCTGCTTTGCGAGGCAGCCGGCTTCGACGTCGTGCTGGTGGAAACCGTCGGGGTCGGTCAGTCGGAGACCATCGTCGCCGGAATGGTCGACTTTTTCCTGGTGCTGCTGATCGCGGGTGCGGGAGACGAGCTTCAGGGGATCAAGCGCGGAATCCTCGAGGTTGCGGACATGCTCGCCATCAACAAGGCGGACGGCGACAACAAGCCTCGCGCGATTCGGGCCCAAGCGTCCTACCAGAGCGCACTTCGCCTGATGCGTCCGGACGCCGTGCCGCCCGTCGTGACATGTAGCGCGCTGGAGAAGACGGGGCTCGACGAGCTGTGGGTCACCGTGATGGAAGAGTGGAACCGCCTCGAAGGGTCGGGCGAGCTCGCCGAGAAGCGGCGAGGGCAGCAGGTTCAGTGGATGTGGGACATGGTCGAAGACGGCCTCCGACGAGCGCTTCGCGCAGATCCCGCGATTGCGACCCTGCTTGCGGAGCTCGAGGAGGGAGTGGCGCACGGTCGGGCGACGCCAAGCGCAGCGGCGTGGCGCGTGCTCGAACGCTTTGCCGAACGCGCGCCCGAAGCTCTCAAGCGCGGCTGAGCTCGTCGGCGGAGTCCGCGTTGCTGGCCGTGGACTTGCCCACGGGGTCGGGGACCGGACCAAGCAGTTCGGCCATCCAGCGCAGCTGCTCGCTGTGCGCCAGACCGTGTTTGATGACCATCGTGAGGGGCGCTGAGACGAGTGCACCAACCGGTCCGAGCAACCAGCCCCACACGACCATCGACACGAGCACGACGAGAGCCGAAAGTCCGAGAGCGTCGCCCATGATTCGTGGTTCCACCGCCCCGATGGCGAGATTGATTGCGCCGAAGCCTGCCGCGACGATCAACGCGTCGCCCGGGCCGAGCTGGACGAACGCGAGCGCGATCGCGGGCACGGCGGCGATGATTTGTCCGACGGTCGGGATGTAGTTGAGCAGGTAGGCGAGCAAACCCCACAGGAGCGGCACGTCGACGCCCCGCCACCAGCACCAGACGAAGACGGCCACGCCGGTGATCAGGCTGAGGACCGTCTTCGCGACGAGGTACGCGTTCACCTCGTGCGCGGCAGCAGAGAGCTCTTGAATCTGGCTCGGCGTTGCGATGCGAGCGAGCTTCTCGCGAAGGCCGGTGGACTCGAACAGCATGAACGCGACGATCAGCAGGACGAGGACCATCTGCGAGACGAACGAGGCCGCGTACTGCGCCGTGACCGTGGCTAGGTTCAGCATCCACGTCGGTTCCGACAAGTCGAAGATCGACTCGAGGTAGATGCCGTGGCCGGCGAGCCATGCCTCGGTTTCTTCCATACGGCCCGTGAGGAGCACGGCGTATACCGGTGCCCGCTCGGTGAAGGTGGCGACGGCTCCCGCGAGTGGGAAGCCAAGCGCGGCCCCGGCCGCGACATCGAGCGTCAGCCCGGCGAGAACAGCCAGGAGTGTAGGGATGCCTCGATCGCACAGCCACATCACGATGGGCGCGGTGACGATGGCGATGAAGGTCGCGACCAGCACGGGCACGAGCAAAGGGGCGGACAGCTTGATACCTGCGCCGATCACGATGATCGCCGCGAGAATCAAGATCGTTCGCGTACCTCGGCTGTTCGCCATCAGAAACACTCTAGCGCGGATCACCCATCGGCGCGATCGAGCAGTGCGAGTCGAGTGCCGTCCACGCCAAGCGCTGCGGAGCCGTCGATGATGGATGCGATCTCGGCGCCGACGAGCTCCTCTCGCCAGCCGGAGTCGAGACGGGAGGCTTGCCCGAGTACTCGTGCGGTCACGTCGTCGCGCGTGGCGACCACCGTCATGTCCAGACCTTCTTCGGCCGCGCGTTGGGCTAGCCACGCAAGGCAAAGCGTGATCACACCATCCACGCTTGGGCCGTTGTCGGGCTTTTTGGGAGGCATGCGAATCGCGTCCCGCGGAAGCGAAACACCCCGACGGATGGCGTCGAGGATCGCGTCGGCGTGCTTGAAATGGCGGTCGTCGAAGTTGCGGATGCCGCGCAGCTGTCCAGCGCTTTTCGCGGGTCGTTGAGCGAGGGACAGCAGCGCCATGTCCGAAAGTACGCTCTTCACCGGGCGGTTCGTTCGCCTCGCTTGTGCGTACCGCCACGCCGCGAGCTCCTGGGCGACGCCCCGCGCTTTGCCGTGGAGCTTCGACTTTCCACGAAGCTTCCACCAAAGGGTTTCGGGGTCCGCGGGCGACCGGTCTTTGCTGCGAAGCCGCTCGATTTCTTCCTCTGCCCAGCGGAGCCGACCGCGCTTTTCGAGCGCTTCGAGGAGCACGTCGCGCAGCTCTAGAAGGTGCTCGACGTCGGAGGCCGCGTAGGCAAGGTCGGCCTTCGGGAGAGGTCGGCGAGTCCAGTCGGTGAGCTGCGCGCTCTTGTCGAGCTGGCGCCTGAGGAAGCCTTCGACGAGCTTGGCGAGTGAGCTCGTGCGGTAGCCGCAAAAGAGCGCAGCGATCTGCGTATCGAAAAGCTTCTTCGGAACGGCGCCGCAGGCGAGCTCGAGGATCTCCAGGTCCTGCGATGCGGCATGCATCACGCAGGTCGCATCGGTGGCGAATACGTCGCGAAGGCCCGCGACGTCGACCGCCAAGGGGTCGACGAGCGCGATTCGGTCGTGCGTGGCGACCTGCACGAGCGCGAGGACCGGAAGGAACGTTCGCTCCCTGTGAAACTCCGTATCGAGCGCATACGCATCGACGTGTTGCAGCTCGCTAGCGAGCGTGTCGAATGCGGCTTGGCTCGAAATCCAGTCGAAGTGGGTCATCGGCAGTAGGTTCTTCCGGGATGGGGCTTCTGGATCCATTGCTCCCTCAGGTCGAGCCAACGCTCCACCTCGGGGTCGAGGGTGCCTGCGGCTTTCCGGGCCTCCTCATGCGTGACGATCTTCGCGGACGCCGTCGCGCGTTTCGGCGCGAGCGGCAACGGCTTCACGCCAGCGGCATCGAGGGCCGCTCGTTGCCATGGATAGATGGGCTGTGAGTCGCGGCAACCCGCTCGGATGTCGTCTGGCGTGCAGAAGAACCGAAAGTGAAAGTGATCGTCATGGGGGTAGCGGGGCTGGCACGTCACGGCTTTGAACTTCTCGATGGTATTCTTCGGGGCGGCGACCGCGATCGCGTGCTCGAGCAGCAGCGCGCGAATGTGCTCGGCGACGTAGATGTTCTGCAGTTCGGCGTGTTCGCTTTCCAGCAACGCTTGCACGAAAAGCCAGGTTCGAGGGATGTCGAGGCGCAGCGACACATCGTCCTCGGGGGTGGCTAGATCCTTGAAGTCGACGCCGCGCCCTCCCGGGTCGAAGAACGCACCAACGCTTTCGATGGGATTTCCGTCCGGGCCAAGCTGGTAGAACAAGGTGTCGACGTCGCGGCCGCTTTGATGCGAGCGGTGATGCGGAATCGGCCCTCCCGACTCGAGGCTGAGGTCGTTGACCGTCACGGGCAGCCCGCCGAGCTCCCGGTCTACCCGGGCGCCGGCGTCGACGAGCGCACGGACGACCTCGACGGTGCCGTAACGACCCGACGGATCGCGCGCCGGGTTGAATCGAAGACCGGGCGACTCGAGTGGTAGCGGAACTCCGCCGCGAAGGGAGCCATCGTTCGGGTTTCGAATCGAGGCCGAATCGAGCTTCGACCAATCGACGGGCGACGGCTCTGGGACGCGCGACGCGGGTTCGGCCTCGGGCTTCGCGTCGATTGCGGAGTCGACGACGGTTCGCGTCGTCGGGGCCTCGTTTTTGCAGCCGCTCGCGGCAAGTGCGACAGCGGCGAAGACCAGCGTCGCCCGCATCACGACGCGGTCGGGGCGAGGACGGCCGCGAAGACCGGGCGCGACATGTCGACGAGCAGCTCGACCAGCTCGTCGGCGTCGAGCTCCTGGCGCTCGGCCCAGTCGAGACTCACCGCTTCGAGAAAGCCGAGCCATCCTCGAAGGCGAAGCCGTGTGGCGGGATCGTCCGTGCGGGCGCCGAAGCGGCTCAGGCGCGACATCATTCGCCGGACGAGAGCCTCTCGGGTGCTTTCGATGATGTCAGCCGCCTCGGGGTCCGTTCCGATCCCGCTCCTGAGGAGGAACGCGTACACACTCCGGCGGCGCGCGACGTAGTCGACGAAGGCCCTGAGGGCGGCCCGCTGGCCCTCGGGATTGGGCTCGGGCCCTTCGCCGTAGGCGTCGACGTCGGTCTCTTCGATGATCTGTCGCGCGGCTTCCTCGACCGCCGCAACGTAGAAGGCTCGTTTGCTCGGGTAGTAGTGGTAGAGCAGGCCCTTCGAAACACCGGCGCGCTTGGCGATGTCGTCGATCGAAAGCTCGTCGTAGCTGTGCTTTGCGAACAACTCGAGGGCGAGGTCGAGGAGCTGGCGGCGTCGGACGTCGACGCTCAATCTGGTGCGAGCCGGTTGCATGGGTGGCGAGAGTATAGCTCAGCCCGAGCGGAAGCCTGAGAAGTCGGTCCACGTTGCCTCGAACGCCACAATTCCGCATGCTCGTGAGGTGCGCGAAGCGCTGCAACAGCTGTTCGAGGACGTTTTGAACCCGCTGCTCGAAAAGGATGCGAGCAGCATCGAGCTCGTGACCGTCGACGAATCCGAGGTGGTCGTCCGCGTTACGGGGCGTGCGGCATTCGGCGTCGGCGCCGAGTACGTCCGGACCGGAGTGATCGAACCCGCCATCCGCAAGGTCGTCGGCGACGACTGCGAGATACGCATCAAGAGGACTGTACCGACGGCCAAGCGCCGCGCATGACTCCCCGGGGCTCGTTGCGTCAGGGCCGGTTCACGACGCCGAGACCGGCTAACGGCCCTTGAACTCGCCTTCGCGCCGCTCGACGAACGAGCGAATGCCCTCGGCGGCGTCCTCCGTGTCCATCAGCTCGCGGGCGATGACGAGAAGCTCGTCGATAGCCGCGTCGAGGCCGTCGTGTTCGGCGGTGCGAGCCGACCGAAGGGTGGCCTGGACGCCAAGCGGGGCGCGCTTGGCGACCGTGTGCGCGATCGCCGAGGCGTGGGCCCGCAGCTCGTCTGCGGGTACGACCTCCTGCACGAGGCCGATTCGCAGAGCTTCTTCGGCGTCGAAGCGGTCGCCTGTCAAAAGCCAGCGCATCGCGTTCCCCCAGCCGGCGATCTGCGGCAGGCGAATGGTCGCGCCTCCGAACGGGAAGATTCCGCGATTGATTTCGATCTGTCCGAATCGAGTGCCCTCGGCGCACAGCCGGATGTCGCACGCGAGCATGAGCTCGATGCCAATGGTGAGGCACCAGCCCTGCGCGGCCACGATGAGCGGCTTCTTTCGCTTCGGTTCCTTCAGACTCAACACATCGACGGAGCCGTCGGGAAAGAGGGGCGAACCTTCTTTCACCGCAGGTCCAACCTCGGCCAGGTCGAGACCGGCGGTGAAATTGTCGCCATTCGCGAGAAGGAGGGCGCAGCGAAGCGAGTCGTCGGCTTCGTATTCCGTCACGGCTTCGGCAAGCTCTCGGAGCATGCGAACGTCGAACGCGTTCATCTTGTCGGCGCGGTCGAGGATGATGTGAAACACGTGTCCGTCACGCTCGGTGACGACGCGGGGTTTTTCGTCGCTCATGGGCGCGGAGCGTAGTGGACGGCCGTTCCGTAAGCCAGCACTTCAATCGTGCCGATTCCCTCGTCGCCCTGCGTATTTGCAATCGTAGATGTCTCCAAACGCGTGTTGAGATACGCGTCGGCGTTTGGCTGCGATTCCTTCATTCTCAGCACCGCTTCCCGGCGGGCTCGGTCGATGAGGCTCGAATACGAGCGCACCTCGCCTCCGACCAGCATGCGAAGGGAACTCGTGAAGCGCTTGAAGTGGTCGATGGAGACGACGACCGAGCCGATTGCAAGAGATGCAGAGCGAACCGGGTAGGGAGCGCTGCTGACTTTGACCGAAAGCGCCGGCTGGTCGCGGAACTGCGCTTCTCGTTCGGCGATGCTCTCGAAATGCTTCTTTTCAATCGAGCGACCGAAGAAGCGACCGATGACGATGAGTCCGATCGAAAAGACGAGGCCGATGACGATCTCGAGGCCCATCGCTACTCGATGAGGACCGCGGTCCCGTAGGCAAGGATTTCAGAGGCGCCCTGCGCGACGGACGAAGTCGTGAATCGGACGTTGACGATCGCGTTCGCGCCGAGGTTGCGCGCCTGAGCGACCATTCGGCTCGTGGCCTCGGCGCGGCTTTCTTGAAGGAGCTCGGTGTAGCCTTTGAGCTCGCCACCAACGATATTCTTGAGCCCGGCGGCAAAGTCGCGTCCAAAGTGCTTTGCGCGAATCGTGCTTCCCTGGACGAGACCGAAGTGTTGAACCACGCGTCTACCCGGAACGGTTTCGATGTTCGTTAGAATCACTGCAGCCCCCTCGAGTCGGCGCTTTCAGAATAGTCCTGACGGGAGAACAAGGCACCTTTCCGGGTCTCTAGAAGGGTGCTAAGAGCCGCCCCGTGAAACTCTGTGTAGTTGGAACAGGCTATGTCGGTCTCGTCACCGGCACGTGCTTCGCCGCCACCGGCCAGCGCGTCATCTGCGTCGACAAGGACGCCTCCAAGATCGAGCGTCTGCTGCGCTTCGAGATTCCGATCTACGAGCCGGGGCTCGAAGAGATGGTCAAGGAGCAGGCGGAAGCGGGGCGCCTCACGTTCACGACGGACCTGGCGGCGGCCGTGAAGGATGTCGACCTTGCGTTTATCGCGGTTGGCACGCCGCCGACGCAGGACGGGGATGCCGACCTCAGCGCGGTGTTTGCGGTTGCCAAGGACCTCGCAAAGCACGCCACGCGCGACCTCGTCATCGTGAACAAGAGCACCGTTCCGGTGGGGACCAACGCGCAGGTGCAGAAGCTCGTCGCGGACGCGAAGCACGACATCCAGGTCGCATCGAACCCGGAGTTCCTCAAGGAAGGCGGGGCGATCAAAGACTTCATGTACCCGGACCGCATCGTGGTTGGGGTGCGGCCGAACCACGAGCGCGCGCGCCGGCTCATGGACCGTGTGTATCACCCGCTCAATCTCTCGAGCACGAAGATCGTGTGGATGAACCCGGAGAGCGCGGAAGTCACGAAGTACGCCGCGAATACGATGCTCGCGATGCGCATCTCGTTCATGAACGAGCTCGCGGTCATGTGCGAAGAGGTCGGCGCGGACGTACGTAGCGTTCGAAAAGGGGTCGGAAGCGATCCGCGTATTGGGCCTCAGTTCCTTCATGCAGGGCCGGGCTACGGGGGGTCGTGCTTCCCGAAGGATGTGAAGGCGCTCGTCGCGACGGCGCGTCGACACGGAATCGAGCTCGAGCTCGCGGACGCGACCAACCGGGTGAACGTGCGTCACCGAAGCTTCGTCGTTCGTAAGCTGAAGAAGCACTTCGACGGCGACCTGTCGGGGAAGCGTGTGGCGATTTGGGGCCTCGCGTTCAAGCCCGGAACGGACGACATCCGTGAGTCACCGTCGCTCACCACCATCGAGTTCTTGTTGAACGAGGGCTGCGAAGTGGTGGGGCACGACCCGGAGGCGATGCCCAACATCAAGGAGATGTTCGGAGACAAGATCACACTCGTCGACGACGCGTACGATGCTCTCGAGGGCGCAGACGCCCTGGTGCTGCTCACGGAGTGGCGCGAATACCAGTACCCGGAGTTCGAGCGCCTCAAGGAGCTGATGAAGCGCCCGGTCGTGCTCGACGGCCGCAACATCTGGGTGACCTACAACCTCCCCGAGCAGGGCTTCGAGTACGCCGGCGTCGGCATCCACCCCTAGGGGACACGCGGGGTACCCAGAACCCCTGCAATCTCAAACGGTTACCGATCGACCCGCGCGATTTGCGAAGAACGCTGGGTTTCTAGCAGGCCGCGCGGCCTGTCGGGGACGTGGGTTGGGGTGTCTGGGGGCCCCGGGGTGCGGCGAAAAAATCACGATGGGGGCGCTCCCCGGGACGGGAGGGCTTGCAGAGGTGGCCGGAAGAACGGGTTGG
>CBFCWN010000068.1:0-19430 GCA_965601515.1 uncultured Myxococcales bacterium
AACTCCGACGTCAAGTCGACCTTGTTGACGATGAGGAGCGACGGCCGCGAACCGATGAACCCTCGTTCTTTCTGCTGGGCCTCGAGAAGGTGCGCGAGTGACTCAGGGGGCTGTGGCATCGACCACGAAGACCAGGCCGGAAGCTCCCGAAATGAAGGAACGGTTGTACTGGCTCCACGCCTCTGCGGAGCCTGGGTCCCAAAGCCGAAGCTCGAGAGACGCGTCCCCGAGCTCGAGGCTGCCTTGGTAAATCCCCATGCTGAGCTTCGACTCGTAGTCGGGGTCGAAAACGGCTTCCGCAAAGCGCCGCGCGAGGCTGGTTTTGCCCACTCCCGGCGCCCCCAGGAGGCAAACTTTCCGCCGCAGCCGCATCGCCACTTACTATAAACCATTGAAATCATTTGGAACCTGCCACGTGCGACGATTTCGCCGTTCTCTCTCCCCAGAGCCACGTTTTGCTCTAAAGTCCGGCCCCATGAGTGAAGGAAAGCAGAAGCTGGAGTTCGGCGGAGTCCCCGGAAACCTCGCCATGATCATCGGCCTTCCCCTGTTCACGGCCTACCTTTTCTTCGCGGTCCGCTTCAACGACGGCGCCGCGCTCCCGGGCCCGAACGCGGATTGGAACGGCTTCCTCGAGGCGATGGTCCCCACCTGGGAGGCCGCGGCCGTGTATATCGTCTGGTTTACCTTCCAGGCGCTTCTCCAAAAGTACGCCCCGGGACGCGAGGTGCTCGGCGCCGAGCTGCCCGACGGAGGCCGACTCCCGTATCGGATGAACGGGCTCTTTTCGCTCATCGTCACGTTCATCGTCGTCGCCGCGCTTCACTTCACGGGAATCTTCAACATCCGCTTCCTCTACGACGAGTTCGGCGCGCTGATCAGCTCGATGACGATTCTCGTCTTCCTCTTCAGCGCGTACCTCTACTGGTACGGCAAGCAACACGGTCAGTCTCGCCACCTGAGCGGCAAGTTCATTCACGACTTCTGGATGGGAACCGGGCACAACCCTCGTTGGCCGCCAGGCCCGAACGGCCTCGATTGGAAGATCTTTTGTGAGGCGCGCCCGGGGCTCATCCTCTGGGTCCTCATCAACACGTCGTTCGCCTACGTGCAGTACGAAGAGTACGGCTTTGTTTCGACGTCGATGATTCTCGTCTGGATCTTCCAGATGTTCTACATCGTCGACTACTTCTGGAACGAAGAAGCCATCCTCACCACGATGGACATCAAGCACGAGAACTTCGGTTTCATGCTGGCGTTCGGCGACTTGGTATGGGTGCCGATGACCTACTCGCTTCAGGCGCACTACCTGATCGACCGCGTGCATCACCTGCCGTGGTGGGGCGCAATCATCATCATCGCGGTCAACATGGTTGGCCTCTACATCTTCCGCGTGGTGAACCTGCAGAAACACAAGTTCCGAGGCGACCCCGACAACGCCATCATCTGGGGCAAAAAGGTCGAGTACCTCCAAACAGAGCAGGGCGGCAAACTGTTGCTGTCAGGTTTCTGGGGTTGGTCCAGACACTTCAACTACGTGGGCGACATCCTCATGGCGCTGTCGTGGTCACTCCCGTGTCTCTTCGGCTCCATCCTCCCGTACTTCTACCCCATCTACTTCGCGATCCTTCTCATTCATCGCGAACGCCGTGACCACAACTTCTGCTCGAAGAAGTATGGCGCCGACTGGGACCGGTACTGCGAGCGAGTCCGCTGGCGAATCATCCCTGGAATCTACTAAGCTTGCGGGGTTATGCCTCGCAGGCCGGTCACTTCTGCTGACGTCGAGCGAATCACGCTAGACGGCGCGGAGACGGCGAGCGACCTCGTCGCAGTCGAAGAACCGCTACAGGTCATCCTCGAACATGGCGATGCGCACGTTCGATGCGAGACGCCATTAGCGGTGACGATGCGCACCCCTGGCCACGATCCCGAGCTGGTGATTGGCTTCCTGTTTGCCGAAGGCGTGATCGCGGGTCGCGCCGACCTGGTGAGCGTGCGGCACTGCGTACGCGCCGAGCCGCCTGGCAACGTGGTTCGGGCGGTGCTTGCGCCCGGCGTTCCGGTGCCCGCCCATCTGCTCGAGCGTCGGCTGAACATGACGAGCGCGTGCGGCGTCTGCGGCGAACGGACACTCGAGGCACTAGAAAAGTCGGGGTGTTCGGTACTGCCGCCATCGGGCACGCCCTTTCAACCCGGCGCGATACGCGCTGCCATTGCCGCGCTCGAAGCCGCACAGGCTTGGTTTCGGCACACAGGAGGCACCCACGGCGCCGCGCTCTTCGATGGTAGCGGAGCACTGCTCTTGCATCGCGAAGACGTCGGTCGACACAACGCGCTCGACAAGCTCGTCGGCGCTTCAATGGCTTCCGGTCCAGCTCCGCACGACGCGTTCATCGTGGTCAGCAGCCGCGCGAGCTTCGAGCTCGTTCAGAAGTCGGTGCGCGCGGGCATCTCGATGATGGTCGCCATTGGTGCGCCGACGAGCCTCGCGATCGAAACCGCAGAGCGATTCAACCTCACGCTCGTTGGCTTCGCCAAGCGTACTCGCTTCAACGTCTACACCGGTGCCGAGCGCATCGCACGCGATGAGCAGTTCATCGACGTGGGAGCGGCTGAATGAGCAGCATCCGGCCCACCAACGCCGAGCCTCCCGAGACCGAAGACAGGCTCCGCGTCTCCGAACCGAAGAAAAGGGCCGCCGGTCTGCCGTCCGTCATTTCGAGCTTCCGGCACATGCACCGGCACGGGCACTCCATTCCGTCCGCGCTCCGCATCTTGAGCAAGATGAACCAGAAGGATGGCTTCGATTGTCCCGGCTGCGCGTGGCCCGACCCCGATGACCGTTCCGCGATGACCGAGTTCTGCGAGAACGGTGCGAAGGCCGCCGCCTGGGAGACCACCCGCAACCGCCTCGATTGGCACTTCTTCCAGCGGTACAGCATCGACGAGCTCGCCCGAAAGTCAGATCTCTGGCTCGGGAAACAAGGTCGCTTGACCCAGCCGCTCATGCTTCGCCCGGGCTCCCGCTTTTACGAGCCCATCGACTACGAGGAGGCGTTTACGCGCGTGGCGGCGATGCTGAAGTCGCTCGATTCACCCAATGAAGCGATCTTCTACACGTCGGGCCGTACGAGCAACGAGGCCGCGTTCTTGTATCAGCTGTTCGTGCGCGCGTACGGCACCAACAATCTTCCCGACTGCTCCAACATGTGCCACGAATCGAGTGGCGTCGGGCTCGGTGAAACGGTGGGTATCGGCAAAGGCTCCGTCACGCTGGGCGACATCCACGAGGCGGACACCATCATCGTGATGGGTCAGAACCCGGGCACCAATCATCCGCGCATGCTTCTAGCGCTGCAAAAGGCCAAGGAAAACGGGGCGAAGATCATCGCGATCAACCCGCTTCCGGAAGCGGGGCTCATGGGGTTCGTCAACCCAAAGAGCCCCGTGCAGTTGCTCTCAGGAGGAACTCCGATCGCCGACCTGTTCCTGCAGGTGCAGATCAACGGGGACGTCGCGCTGCTCAAAGCCCTGATGTGCCTGTTGCTTCAAGAAGAGCAGAAGGCGCCCGGCACGGTGCTCGACGAAGACTTCGTGGAGCTTCGGACGGAAGGGTTTTCGGAGCTGCGCGCGCATCTCGAGTCGCAGGACGTCGAGGCGTTGGCGGCAAGCGCGGGCGTACGTCTCGGCGACCTCGAAGAGGCGGTTGCGATGATCCTTCGCAGCCGGAAGACGATCGTCTGCTGGGCGATGGGGCTCACCCAGCACAAGAACGGCGTCGCCAACATCCGCGAAATCGTTAACTTCCTGCTGATGCGCGGGAGCATCGGGATTCCCGGAGCAGGTACGTGTCCGGTGCGAGGCCACAGCAACGTGCAAGGCGACCGCACGATGGGCATCCACGACCGTCCGTCCAAAGCATTCCTCGACCGGCTGCAAGAAGTGTTCGGCTTCGACCCTCCTCGCGAGCACGGCTTCAACACGGTCGAAGCGATTCAGGCGATGCTCGATGGACGCGCGAAAGTCTTCTTCGCGATGGGCGGCAACTTCCTTCAGGCCACCCCCGACACGCAGCGAACCGCCTCCGCACTCGAGAACTGCGAGATGCGAGTGCACGTGAGCACCAAGCTCAACCGCGGACACCTACTCCACAACAAGTGGACCATCATTCTACCTTGCCTCGCGCGCTCCGAGCTCGACGCACAGGCGTACGGACCACAGTTCGTGACCGTCGAAAACTCCATGGGCGTCGTCCATTCGTCCGAGGGCAAGCTCAAGCCCGCGCATCCCGAGCTCTACAGCGAACCCGCCATCGTCGCGCGGCTCGCAGAGAAGGTGCTCGGCCCTGAGAACCCGGTGAGTTGGTGCTGGCTAATTGAAAACTACGACCGCATTCGCGATCTCATCGCCAAAGCCATCCCGCACTTCGAAGACTTCAACGAGCGCGTGCGCCAGCCCGGCGGTTTCCTTCTCTACAACGGCGCGCGCGAGCGAAAGTTCAACACCACGAACGGCCGCGCGAAGTTCACCATCAACGAGGTACCGGATCTTTCCCTTCCGGACGGCGCCTTTCGGATGATGACCATTCGCACCCACGATCAGTACAACACGACTGTCTACGGCGACGAGGACCGCTACCGCGGCATCCAAGGCGGAAGGCGTGTGGTCTTCATGAACGAAGAAGACATGGCCGAAGCCGGCATCGCATCCGGCGCCCTCGTCGACCTTCGCAACAGTTTCGGGGGCGAACGGCGCCTCGCGCCCCGCTTCACCGTGGTCCCGTACCCGATCCCCCGTCGCTGCATCGGCACCTATTTCCCGGAAGCCAACGTCCTCGTTCCACTCGAGCGCTTCGCCGACGGAAGCTTCACGCCCGCCTCGAAAGACGTCGTCGTCACCATCTCGCCGAGCGCCTAAAGCCGCCGAAGCACTTCGTCCGCTGCACGCTCACCCGACTGCAGGGCGCCTTCCATGTAGCCCATCCACTCGGTGGCGGCTTCCGTGCCCGCCCAGTGAATCCGCCCCTCCGGCTTCCGCAGATGCGCGTGCGAATGCGTCAACACGCCTGGAGGCAGACCCCCCACCGGACACCCACGCGACCACTCCTCCTGCCCCCAATCGAGCTCGTGGTAGTCGGTGAAGTTCTTTGCATCGTCTCCAAAGTATCGAGTGAGCGCTCCAATCACGCGCCGCTGCCGGTCCGCCATCGGCTGCGAAGACCACTGCCGCGCCTGCGCCCCGACGATGAACCCAACCAGCGCCGCCTGCCGCCCGTCATGCGACGTATTGTCGAACACCGTGCTCAGCGGCCCATCCGAGCTCACCACCTCACCGGAGAACCCGGCCTTCCGCCAAAACGGAAACTCATAGGTCACGAGCACCTTCACGGTCGCTCCCATCGCAAACCGCTGCGTCACCTGGTCCCGAGCCACAGACACCATCGGTTCGTAGTCAATCCGTCCCGCAAGAGCCGGCGGCACGGCAACGATCGCAAGCCTGGCCTCCAACGTCCGCCCGTCGCACACGACGTCGACGCCTTCTTTTCCCTGAACGAGCTTTCGCACCGGCGTATCCAACACCACCGACTCCCCAAGCTCCTTCGCAATCCCCTCTGAAAGGGTCTGAGCGCCGCCCATCAGCCGGTCCTGCTGAGCGCCACCCTCTACCTCGACGAGCTTCATGAACCCGCCCCCCGCATTCACGTACATCAGAAAGTACAGCGCCGATAGATCGACCGCCTCCGCCCCAAACACGGTGCGAACCGCCGCATCCATGACGGCAGTGACTTTGGTCGACTTCACAAACCGCGATCGCCAAGTCTCGAGCGTCTCCCCGTCGAGCTCCGCCGCCCCTTCCGCAGTCATCGGCGACGACGGAGACACCTTCTTACGCACGCGATCGAGATAACTGAGCGCACCGCTCAGCTGAATCAGATGAGGAATCGAGATCGAGGGAATCGAACGCTTGTACGTCGTGACCTTCCCCTCGAGCTCGAGGACTTTCTTCCCTTCGTTGTACGTAGGAAACGTCTGCAATCCAAGCTCGTCCACCAGTGCATTCACCCGCTTCTGGTCGGGCCCGATCCACTGCCCGCCCACATCGAACACACCGTTCCCAATGCCTCGACTCCAGGTCCGCCCACCGACCCGATCCCGAGCCTCCACCACGACGACACTCGCGCCACTCCGCCGAACCTTCCGCGCCGCACAAAGCCCAGAAAGTCCCGCTCCAACAACGACCACATCCACCCGCTCACCCATGAAGCGAGTTATAGCCCGTGCAGGATCAGTTACTCAATTCTGACGATCCGCGGCTTTGCTTCTGGCCGACGACGCCGGACGGCTCGCGCACGATACGGCTGATCAAACACGAAGATTTGATCGGAGTCCCGCAGTGTGAACAGTCGAGAAACTTTCTTGGGTCGAACTCTCGGACTGTCAGTGACCAACTCAACCAAGAAGTCGCTTCCGGGGTTCGCGCGTCTCGAGAGATGCGCGACGCCGTCCGCGTCAGTGGTCATCGTCCGTTCACCGTTGACCAACACGTCGACGGCGCCGACGCCCCGCGTCCAAATGACGAAGATGGCCAGTCTTCGCTCGGGCTGGCATCTCAACGTGAGCGATACCCGATCGGCTGTTCGTCCGTCCAGGTACGAACGGGCGCGAAACACCCTTGGCTCCGACTCCCGGACGAACCCCGCCGGGCAGCTATGACTGAAGGTCAGCACCTGGCCGGGCGTGACACTGCGACTGGCTCTCACGCGACCTGTTGCGTCCGTCGACCCGACGCTTCGCCCGTCGATTGCCACCGACACTCCGGAAACCGCGTGACCAGGGTCGGACTCGACGAATACATCGAACGAAAGGGGTCGTATCGACGCCCCGTCACGCTCACAGCCGAACGGGAGAAGGCCCGCCACCACGAGGGAAATCAGTCGCTGCACGGCGAACTCAATCCATCGGCGGCCGATCGGCAGTCCAATCTCGATTCGAGGACACGTACCAAGTCTGAGTAGACGGGCTCCGTCGCATGCTGCGTGGCCAGTTGGCGGTAATCATGCAGGGCTTCGAGAAGGCGGTTCTGCACGATGTGCTCCACCGCTGCGCGAGGCGCCACGGGCTCGGCACGCGCAAACTGCTGACCACCGGAGTCAGTCACCTGCAGATCAAGCGGCGGTGCCCCCGTCACGAACGCGGACGTCTCATCACTCACAGCAGGGTCGTCCTGACCATGGGCTTCCCGCACGCCGCCCGACTTCAACGCAACAAACTGACGCTGGATCGCATCAGCGCGTCGTCGGTCTGCGTAGGCCGACACGAGCGCGCCGATCAGTAAAAGGAGGCCGATCCCAAGCGTCGCCCGGCGTAGATACAAGAGGGGCCTGCTGACGAGCACCCCGGGAGGCGTCCTTTTCGACGCTTCGTCTCCGGCAGGGTAGGCGGCGTCGACTACGGTGAGCTCTTCGTCACTCAGAACGACCGTCTTCGAATCCTCTAGCACGACTGCCTCCGAAAGCGCTCTTCGAGTCTGTAGCGAGAGTCCTTGGTCCAACCGCAGACCTTCGAAACGCGCACCACAGTTCGACCCGCACCTGGACCGCGCGCAACGTGAACGATCGTGTCGATCGCCGAAGCGATCCGTTTCGCCAACCCACAGGCCGAAATGTTCGGAAACTCCTTCCGCGCCAACAGCTCTAGAGCGAGCAACGCATCTTCCGGACCCATGGAATCCAGCGTCGCGATACACCCCTTGAGTCCAGACGACATCGCTGCGATGAGCTCGGCAGCCTCGCCGCCTCGCAGTTCTCCGACGACGATCCGGTCAGGCCGCATCCGCAGAGCTGCGCGAAGCAACGCCACGAGAGTCGTTGCAAGCGACGGATCGGCTGTTTCGTCACCCCCCTGAAGCTGGATCGCATGATGCGAGGTGGTCCTCAGCTCGGCGACGTGCTCGATGGTAATCACGCGCTCGGTAGGCTCCATCAATGAGATGAAGGCTCTCAAGAGCGAGGTTTTCCCACTCGCACTTCCGCCACAAATGATGGTGTTATGTTGCTGTGCGACGCACTCCCGTAGAAGAGCGGAGAGTCGCTCTCCCTCCAGACCCGAGTCGACGAAGGAGGCTAGTGACACGTCCTTGGTTTTCGCGCACCGGATCGCAAGGCATGGCCCTGCGAGCACAGCCGGAGGCATGAGCGCCTGTACACGAGAACCGTCGGGCAGCTTCGCTTCGAGCATAGGGTGCGCCGGGTCGAGCGTGCGGCCGACACTCTGAGCGAGATTCGTAAGCGCGGCGATCAGGTCAAACTCGGACGCGAAAGCGGCGTCCGTCCTCACCAATACACCGTCACGTTCCACGTAAACCTCGTTCCAAGAGTTCACGAGCACCTCCGCCACGGAGGCATCAGCGAGCAAGGTATCGAGCGGCGCAAAGAACTCACGCAGCGTCAGCTCGAACGCTTCGCGTGAGACACTCATGGGCTTGTCTCCACGCGCACGGGACTACCGGCGGATGAAGAACCCAGGCGCTCAAGGGCGGCTCGAACCTCGGATGAATGTGCACCATCCGGTTCCAAGTCGAGATACTCCCGCAGATGCTCTCGCGCGACTCCCACAGTCGATGCGGAGTGTTGATAGAGCATCCCGATTCGGTAGTGAGCAAGGGCTCGTGCGGGTTCAGCTTTGAGAACACCCTGCAGCTCCTGTCGAGCTTTCGCGAGTTCACCCAAGGCTTCGTGAATGCTCGCGACAACGAGGCGCAAGCGCCAATTGTCGGGGTTCGTCGTCAGATGCTCTCGAGCGTGCCGAAGCGCCGAATGATATCTGCCGGCTGCGACGCAAACACGGACGAGCCAGTAGGTCGCAACGTCCTGGTCGTAGCCCACGGATTTGGCGGAAACCAAGTACTGCTCAGCGCGGAGAAAGTCACCTCGCTTAGCTTGATAGAGCGCGACCTGAAACAGTTCCTCAGACGTAAGAGTGGGTCGCCCCTCTGTGGTCGCATCTGGGCTTTGGAGCCCGGCGCAGCCGCCCATTGCGAAGCAGAAAATCCATACGAATCGAAATGGTCCTGGTCGTTTATCGCGAAGTGTCGTCATGCGAAGCTGCCCGTGAAGCGACCCGCCGAAGCCATTGGACGTATGGGTGAGGCTGGACGTGATCTGTGAACGCGAGGAGTCGATGCGCGTCGTGCGTGACGGCCCCCCAACTCTCGTTCGAAAGCGCGCGTTCCAGGCCGACGCGCGCCGCTGAGTAGTCTTGAGCGATCCGCGACGAGAGTCGTTTCGCAGCCGACGCCGCTCGGTTTGCCTCTCGAGTCCGCCCCGCCGCGCGATGACACGCTCCAGCCCGAAGAAGTAGCGTGACACCGCGAATGCCGTCGCGCGGATCGTACGGATACCTTTCAGTTCGAATGTATCCTTCCTTCTCGATTCGGAAAGCGCTCGAGCCAGACGGACATCGAAAGGAAGCGGCGACCAGCGTTGAAGGCGGTTCTGGGGACCGGCCCAGGCCCGGTCGCGCTGACTCGTCGCAGCCAAGAGCCGCGCACAGGAGGAGGAGAGCCGCCGAAAACCGCACTCTGCCTGACTGCGCCTGGCGACGGGCGATCATGCGCCGAATCCTCCAACGGTCGTACGAATGAGCACGGGTCCGAGAAGGAGAGCAATCACGCAGAGGAAGATGAGAGACATTGGGCCCATCAACATGAGCGCCGCGCCCGACGCAGCCTGCTCCGCCTTCATGCTGCGCCTGAGCTTCAGAGTGCGGCCTTGCACCGCAAGTGCCCTGATCAGGGAGACCCCCTTCTCCTCGGACTGAATGACACTGTTGACCAACTCTGTGACCTCTGCCGTGGGCACTCGGTCCGCCAACCCTACGAGCGCTTCCCGCCGTGTTCTCCCCAGCTCGAGCTCACGAACGACGGTGTCGAGTTCTTCCACTATGGGGTCGAAGGGATCGGTTGCTGATTCCACCACGCAACGAAGCGCTCGTGGAAGGCTGAGACCCGCACTGAGGCACATCACGATGAGCTCAAGAACAGCCGGAAGACGGCGCGTGACTTGCTTCCCACGTTGCCTGCGGACTGCGGAGAGCCGAACGAACGGCAGCGCACCGACCACCAACGCGCCGACGAATATCGGGGAGAACGTACCTGCTCGCTGATGTGCGACGAAGAAGAGAAGCCCGAACGTCGCGAGCGCCCCCGCCATCGAACTCGCGATGAGCTCCGGGGCCGATAAACCAAGTGGGTATCCCGCCTCGAGCAAGGCCCGTTCGACTCGGCCGGCGACATTGCGAGGAAGCAGCGGTTCGATCCCAGTGCCGATCGATCGAATCAAGGGCTCAACCGAGCGGAAGAGGGCGCGGTGCCGAAGTGCCCGCCTGCGTTTCAAACCACGCCTACCCCGCAGTTTGGCGGGTGACATTGGATTCGAGGCTATATGAAATGCTGCGACGGCAAGCCCCAGCACAATCCCCGTGATCGATGCCGCCAGGACGAACTCTGTCATAGGGGAGCCTCAACAATCCTGTGCGCCCAGATCGCGGCGACTAACCATAGGAGCGAGCAACCGGCGATCAGCATCCTGCCGAACTGATGTTCAAGGGTTGCGTCGAACCATGTGGGCTCGAGCCATGCAATGACCACGCACAGTACGAACGGCGCAAGCGACAGCACGACGACTTGTCCGCGCCCCTCGGCCGTCTTCGTTCTCAGCACACCCTCGAGGCGAGCGGTTTCGCGGAGGGAAGCCGCCGACTCCTCGAGTGCCGTCGGTAGGTCGCCCCCGGTACGCCTCGCGACGACGATCGCGCTCATTGCGGCGGAGACGACATCGCTGCCTATTCTTTCGGCAAGTGAACGCAACGCCCGATCGACGGAGACACCAAGCTTGAGCTCCTTGGTGAGAACCTTTACCTCACGACCGAAGTCGCCCGGCATCAGCATAGACGTCGACGCGATTGCGTCGCCGAGAGCCGGAGTAGCTCGAAGCGCATTCGCAAGGAGGAGTATCCATCCATCGAGTTGTCCCTCGAGCCTGAGAACGCGAGCTCGATGCCGCCTCCGCAGGACTAGAGGTGGCGCGACGGCCGAAGCCGCGCCCAAACCGAGAAACGTTCCCTCATGAAGGACCACTGCGAGGGCCAAGAAGCATGCGGAGGCAGCCAGCTGAGCGCGGATTATCGTAGCTCCGTCGACGCGAACGGAAACGAAAGCCGCGTCGGAGTCGAGCCGTCGTTCATAGGCGGTGAGCAACCCCCCTAGGCGCGCACCCCGAGGCTGCGCCACCATGTACGTCAACCACGAAGCACCGCCAACGGTGGTGAGCGCGGCCACACAGAAGAGACCTGTCACAGTAGGCCCTCATCATCGATGAGTCCGAGGCGAGCGAAGTCGTCGAGGAACGTGGGCAGTGTTCCCGTTGCGAGGTGTTTACCAACCGGCGAACCGTAGCGGTCGGTTCCGGTTCTCTCGAATCGAAAGATGTCTCGGAACGAGATCTGGCCTTGGCTGTCCAAGTCCATGACCTCAGCGATGGAAGTCACCCTTCGCGACCCGTCGTAGAAGCGTGACTGCTGGATGACAACGTCGATGCTCGCGGCGATTTGCCGTCGGATCGCTTGCGCAGGCAGCTCGACATCGGACATCAGGCAGAGCGTTTCGATACGCTTCAGCGCCTCGCTCACGCTGTTCGCGTGGGTGGTCGTAAGCGAGCCCTCGTGACCGGTATTCATCGCTTGCAGCATGTCGATGGCCTCTCCGGCTCGACACTCGCCGACTACGATCCGATCGGGCCGCATCCGAAGTGCGTTGCGCACGAGCGCGCGGATACTGTACTCGCCCTGACCTTCAAGGTTTGCCGGCTTCGACTCCAAAGATACTACGTGCGGCTGCTCGAGTTGCAGCTCGGCGGCATCCTCGATCGTCACGATGCGCTCGTCGCTCGGAATGGAAGCAGACAAGACGTTGAGAAGCGTGGTCTTGCCGCTGCCAGTGCCGCCGGAGATCAGGATATTCTTTCGCGCCCTCACGCACCGCGAAAGAAAGCGGGCCATCGCTTGGCTGAGGGAGCCCAACGCTACGAGGTCTTCCACCGTAAAAGGAGTCCTAGCGAACTTTCGAATGGTGATGCATGGGCCCCTGAGAGCGAGCGGGGGAATGACGGCGTTGACGCGAGAGCCGTCCGGCAAGCGCGCATCGACGAGCGGGGAGCTCTCATCGATCCGTCGGCCGACCGGTGTGACGATTCTTTCGATCACTGCACGGCACGACTCCTCGTCGATGAATCGATGATGTGTCAACTCGATCTTTCCGCGTTTTTCGACGTAGATGGTCGACGGGTCCACGACCATTACCTCAGACACCTCCGCATCGTTGATCAGTGTTTCGAGCGGCCCCAGTCCCAAGACTTCGTTGACCATGGCGGCAACGAGCCCTTTGCGGGACTCCACGCATGTGACCATCGAAGCAATGATGCGCCTCAGAGCTTCAGTAACTCGGTCTCGAAACTGAGGATCCCCGATTTCGCGCTCCTCGAGCGCATCGAGCTCGAGGTGCTCCAGAAGATGCCGGTGAATTTCGCGACGCAGTGACGCTTCATTCGAACGCTCTCTCGCGGGCTCATGCGCGGCGATTTCAAGTACGAAACAGCCTACGCGCACTGACATGCCCTTCGGCAGCGGGGCCTTTTTGCCACAGACCTTCGAATTGCCGACCGTCGTGCCATTCGAGGATTGGTCTGTCACCCACAGCTCGCCAAACTCGAACCCGACCGAGAGGTGAAACCGACTGACTTCGGACGACGGAAGCACAACATCGCACTGCTGGTCGCGGCCGACCCGAAACGAGTCGACATCTTCGATGAGCAGCCTCTTGCGTTCGGCTCCGGGTGCGCTGACTTGCACCGAAAAGGTGGTCATCTTCCACGCTCCGTTTCTTCAGCAGAGAAGCGAGGCTGCTCAATCAGAAAATGCCTATCCACGCCACCTTGAAAGTCCTCGTAGACTCGAAGCGCCTCTTCGATCCGGTTGCGCTGCGCAACGTTGACCGGCTCGACCACGGAGGGCACCACGAACATGTACGACTCGTCGTCTTCGACCTGACGTGAGTGTGTTCCGAAGAGTGCGCCGATGAACGGCACCATGGCGAGCCCAGGAATCCCATCCTTCTTGCGCCGTTCGGTCCTAGCTCGAATCCCCGCAAGAGATACGGACTGCCCGAGCTCGAGGTTCACCAACGTTTCAACATGCGAGGTGATCCGGCCTGGAATGCCCTGAACCCCGCGCTCGGCGTCGAGATCGGAAACGTCTGCAGTGATCTCTAACTGAATCCGACCGGTCTTGGAATCGTAACGCGGGAGAACACTGATCTTCGTGCCGAATTCGATCGACTGCACGTCGACGGTGAGGTTGTTTTGAACCTGCACGTTGAACTCACCTCCCGACGTGAAGAGAGCCTCGGTGCCGTTCGCCGTGACGAGCGTGGCCTGACGGTAGAGCTTGGCCCAGCCCTTGGCCTGCGCGAGGTCGAAACTGGGTAAAAACGTCTGTGGCAGGATCTGGAAGGCGCTTTGGGTCGGCTGACCACTGCCGCCCGTGATCGCGAATGCCGCTTCGGACGGAGCTACCGTGCTACCGATATTTCCGGGCCAGTTGAGGCCGATCTGATGGCTGTACCGATCCTGAATCAACACGAAATAGAGATCGAGGCGAATATTCTCCCTGAGCCCGGTTCTAGTGGCTGCGTCGGCGGGCACGACCTCAATGGCATGCTGAACCTGCGAACCGTCCTCGTAGATGAGAAGGAGCGAGGTCAGCCCAGCTCGTTTGCCGACGATGACGAAACGCGTCTGATCACGCGTGACTCGAACGTCTGCGACACCGGGGTCGCCTTCGGAGTAGCTACGAACGCCGCGTGCAGAAAGGCTGCGCTGCTCGCCAACCCGCAGCACGATCGACGCACTGATTCCGGGGTCAGCAGACAGCGGCGAAGGTCGCAGTGCGAGCAATGCGGTAAGGGTTATTGTGGCTGCGTTCGCACCGCGCATCTCAGTCTACCCGTTCCAGGACTAACCGGTGTTGGCGGCGTTCGCGGCGCTCTTGCTGCAGAATGTCCGAATCGTAAGTATCGGGAAGGCCTTCGTTGACTTCGAGATCGTTCGGGTTTCGCAAAACCAGGTCGACTCGACTGTCTCTTTTTGCATGGACGAGCAGGCTCGCCTGATCGACGGTCACGAGCAGTGTGACGGGGGTCGACGCGCTATCGACGACGCCTTCCGTGATCGACAGCTGACTGCCGACAGAGAGGACGAGTACGTTTTGAAGGAGCGGGATAGTAACTGCGCGCCCCTCTTTGCCAGGGTTCGTGACCAGCACATCCACTCTGTCGCCCGGGCGTAGCAACGAACCACGCATGAATCCGCCAAGACTCGGAACACTGATGGCCCTCATTCCAGGCGGAACGTGGTCGGAGAGAATGCGGTCGTCTCGAGTCGTCGACACGAGGTCGGTCCAGCTGAGCGTATGGTTTGCCTCGAGTGAGACTGCGGTTGCGATTCCAACGACTCTGGGAATCTCAGACGCCCTTACCTGACGCGACTCGACGTAATTCTCAGGCACTTCGTGAGTCACCAAGTGTCGCTCTTGGAGGAGGCTCCCGGCGGGCAGGTCCTCACGCAGCGCCACGAGCGCCACAGGCGCGCCGCCGGAGATCTCGACTCGAAGACGACGTACGTAGACGCCGAGAAGCAACGAACCGAGTATCGCTGTCGCGAGGGCAGCCACGAATGGAGTGCGCGACCGGACCGCGGCTTCGTTGGTCAAGTCGCCTCCGTTTCCAGGCCCATCACAAGCGTAGACCCTCCATCGCTTTGCGACAGAATCACGGTCGCCGTTCGCGACCCATCCTCAGCGACAAGGAGGTGCGACGTTCGAGAACGGGAGCCCCGATCGGCCGGTCGCTGCATCAATCGCCACGCATTTGATTCGAAGTGTCGACGATACCAGCGCGCCTGGGCCGCGGGCGTGGCCGCGGGCACCCGATAGACGGCAAATATTCGCCCAGGTTGCTCGAACGAAAGGATCCGAAAAGAGTCGGGCGGCCGAGGGATGTGTGGCAGATCTACTCCCGGAGCATCTTTGTCTGGCTGAAACACGAAGCTTCGGAGATCCAATGGTCCGTCTGCCCAACTGGTGAATAGGAAGGTGCGCGACGGGTCGGCGGTGTCTGCACTGACATAAACGTAACGAAGAGCCCCGAGGTGAGATAGATCCCAGGTGTCCGCCATCTGACGCGACATCTGAACTAAGGTCCGAAGGTCATCTCGCTTCAAGTCGATGCAAGCGACGTAACCGTGAGTCTCCGAGACGGCACCGCGAGTCGCGAGGGCACGAATCAGCGAACCAAGGGTGCCGTCCGTTTTCGGAGAGTGACTGCAGGTTCGCGCGTAGTGTCTCCAGACCTCATGGACGGAGCCCGAGACTGTTTGGATGCGATAGGAGAAATCGTTTCCATTCAATCGAACGGTACTCACCGCCGATTCGGCGGAGCCTGGAAAGGCTAAGACCTCCGAACCGAATCGGATAAGCGCACCGTCCATTGCCGCATCCGCCCTGCGAACGGCGGTCGCAAAGCAGACGACGATAGACAGCCCAGCTGCCGCACACACGAGTAGCCCTCGGGCTCTCATCGAAACCAACTCAGCGGCAGACTTCGCGCGCATAATCCGTACTCCCTAGGCCCGTTCGACAAGCGTGCTCCAAGACGGAGTCTTCATTCTCGGTGGTCCGGGATCGCGTGTTGCAGGTGAGCTCGGTGACCCCAACCTGACGGGTGACGCCTCCAGGAATGATCGAGGAAGTCTTTGATTCGACATGCGCAACAGCGCGCGTCGTCTTTCCAACGAAGAAGTCTCGGACGTCCCCGAGAAAATCGTCGAGTGCCAGTCCTGCTCCGGCAACCCCTGTCTCCTCGAAGGCAGAGTCGATGTCGTTCGCAGCCTGAACACAGTTGGGGCTCGAGCATGAAGAGTCAGGGCAGTCACCGGATTCAGCCTGTAGCCACGCAAGACGTCGCGCCCGCTCCTTTGCAGCGAGTTTCGCCGAATACATCGAGTGCAGGGCAAGCGTCGATCCCAAGAGGAGTGCGAAGGCTGGAGCTACAATGACGGCTTCGATGAGAGCCGTACCGGATCGATGTCGTCTTGCTCGCATCGTGAAGTCCTCAATGGGCAGAGGGGATGGCTACAGACAGGTTCCGTAAGGCCGTGCACAGACCCGACAGGTTCGTGGTCGACAAGCGACCACTGGGAACGCCCGCACACGCAGAGCTGATGCTTGCTTCGTTGCCATCCGAGCTGACCTGAAACCGGCGAAGGCGCGATCGCCAACGTGGCCTCCAGAGCCACTCGGACTTGTCGGCAGCCGAGTCGTAGTAGAACTCCGACTGTGCGAACGAAAACCTGCCGAATTGCTGAAGGGTTGCGATCGGACTCGAAACTGCTGCGTTGCCTCCGTTCGCTATGCGAAGACCTCGTCGACTCGTCCCCCAGACGCCACCGGTGGGGTCTTGCCCAACAGCAAAGGCTCGATACTGAAACTCTTCGTGCCCGAGCCAGACAAGCGATCGATCTCCTCGGGCAGCAATGACCTGACGTGGTGACTCCACGACATCGTCATCACACGTGCGTCGCTTGCCGAGTCGAAGTGCTCGCTCCACTGCGCCGCCGAGGAACCTCAGCAGCCATCGCGGAACTCGAGCGCGAACGTTCGAGATACTCCCGCCGATGGCATTCGCCGCACGTTCGCAGAGTGCATCAACGGATTGCTTTTCGACCGGGAGTCCCCTTCCACCAGAAGGAAGTCGCGCTCCGAGCAGTGGGACGACGAAGCCCGCGACTAGAGGAGGCTCGAATGAGCCGCGGAGAACCATCGCATCGACGGCACGCACCTCGGCGAGCACCGGATAGCCCTGCTGAACCGCATGGTGAGCCACGTCGAGCGCGTCATGTGAGACGCGCACGAACTGTTCAACCCCGTCGCCGATGCGCTCCACCGTAGCTTCCGCTGGCGTAAGAACGCCGAGCAGCGGCGCTGCTTTTGGTGCCAGCACGATGGACGCCATCATCGCTTGTAAAA
This sequence comes from uncultured Myxococcales bacterium, assembly GCA_965601515.1. Classification (GTDB taxonomy): domain Bacteria; phylum Myxococcota_A; class Polyangia; order Polyangiales; family Houyiibacteriaceae; genus SG8-38. The sequence goes on from CBFCWN010000068.1 coordinate 17,139, forward strand.
TTGCGAGAAGAATCTCCAGTAACACTTCAACGCTTCGAACGACCAGAAGGACTCCCGCAGTCGCCGCCATCGCAAGGTTGAGCACGGCGTGAAAGTTCATTCCTTTCGCGGCGACTACCGCGGCTGCGAAGGCCCCTGAGTCTGCGCCATCCTGCATCACTCGTCGGTAGAAGATGGCGTCGCCAACGCTCACGACTGCGAAAAGCGACCCTGCAAGGAAGAGCGCTGCAAACAGGCCCATCAGCATGACGGCACCGCGCGTGTCCGAGAGCAACCGGAAATCATGAGCCGTCATCATGATTCTCGGACACCCCGATACGCATAGGGCGCATCGTGAACGAGCAAGGTTGCGGCGTGGACGAACTCCCAGACCCGCGTCCCCCGAGGCCCACTGTTGCACACAATGCGACGCGCAATGGGTACCCCACACAGGTACTGGTACTCGACTCGAACGGTTACTTCGGGGCCGGGAATGTGACCTTCCACTGCGTCGGGGAAGCGCACGGTCAGGCCGCTCGGTCGTGAGAGCAACACATCAGAGATACGTCGTGGGCCGATCGCGGAGTTCACCGTTGGATGGCGCATGGTCAGCAGAGCGGAGCGTAACGACAGGAGAGGGACCTCGGCCGCCATTGCAATCGTCTCACTACGCGAACGGCGTTGAAGCGAGAGTCTGCCCAAGGGCAGCCCAGGCTGATCCGCCTTCGCGGGCCCTTTCTGAGAGTGCTCGGGCGACGAAACCCGTGAAAATCTTCTCTCGCCGGACCCAAGATCCGGAGACACTGTCATCTCCGGTTCGCCTTGATACCGACTAGGGTCGTCCGGTAGCACCACGGCTGCTGAACGCGCAGCAACATCCGCAGCGTGCCGCACCAAGAGGTCAGCGCGGGCGAGCAAGACGAGTTGGAAGACGCAGAGGCAGAATACCCACAGCGAAGGGAACGCGATCAGAAATTCTAGAGAAACAACTCCGGCGGTCTCGCGTGGCGGCCTCGAAGGTCTCATGGCGCCACTCCGCCGAGCAGAGGCGAGGCGATCCGGAGCAGCGTGGCGGCGAACACGAACCCTCCGAGACGAACACCGGTCTCGTCGCGTCGATGGAGCACGCGCTGTCGGCCACAAATCGTTTCCCTTGTTTGACGAGCGGCGCGCCGAAGCGTGGCTAGGAGCCTTCGTTGAATCGCGTGCACCGCGAACAGACCGACGGTCGCAACGATAAAGGCAACGAGCTGAATCCAAAGCCCGACCAAAGGATCGTACCCAGTGATTGCCCCAATCGCCGCGAAGAGCTTGACGTCACCACCCCCCATCGCACGAGCCCGAAACAGCGCGTACGGGACGACAGAGGATAGGGCCAACGCCGCGAGAGAAGCCAAGAGCGCCTGACTGCCGCCCACCGCCGCATAGATGGCGGGGGCCAGGAAGACCGGCGGCAGCGTCACCGAGTTCGGGATCGTGCCGAAGCGCCCGTCGGTGAAGGCGGCTGCCGAACTGACGAGTACTGCACAAGAGAGCGCGACAAGCGGAGCATCAAACATGAGAGCGCCCGCCTACTGAACAACATCCGCGATGTAGCCCTCGGCTTGCTGAATCTCGCCGGTGAGCGTCTCACCGAACTGCTGCCAGGCCGCGATGCCGACAACTGCGATCAGGCCGAGGACGATGATGTATTCGACCGTGGTCAGCCCTCGCTTGTCTTTCCAAAGGGATTTACTTGTGGGCGCTTCGTCGGACATGAGGCCTCCTTCTCGTTCAGGGCATCGGAAGCAGAATGAACAGCTTCGCGAGATACGCGGCCTGTAGAAGCGGGACGCCAAGTCCGTAGAGAGCCAATCCCGCGGACAGGACGACAGCTCCGACCAAGACGATGTACTCCGCAAAGACCACGCCTCGTTATCGCGCCCCGCGCTCCGAAGTTGCGCGCCCCAGCTCCGAATCGCGCGAAAATCAACAGGCCGCGCGGCCCCCCAAAAACCCAGCGTTTTTCACAAATCGCGCGGGTCGATCGGCAACCCATCGAAACGACGCGGCTTTTAGATACCCCGCGTGTCCCCCAACAGGCCGCGCCGCCTGCCGAAAACCCAGCGTTTTTCGCAAATCACGCGGGTCGATCGGCAGGTGTTTGGAATGATTGGGGGTTTGGGGGCCCTGCGTGTCCCGCGAGGGTTAGCTGCAGCCCATCGAGTTGCCGCAGTTGAGGCACTTGTAGCAGGCGCCGTTGCGGACGGTGATGTGGCCGCATTTGTCGCACATCGGGGCGTCGCCCATCATCTCGCCGAGCTGTTGGTCGAG
>CBFCWN010000069.1:0-19348 GCA_965601515.1 uncultured Myxococcales bacterium
AAGCAGCATCCCGGGCTCGATGAGAGCTGGGACGCGATCGTCATTGGGTCTGGAATCGGGGGGCTCTCGGTCGCGGCGACGCTGTCGAAGCTCGAGGGGAAGCGCGTGCTCGTCCTCGAGCGCCACTACACGGCGGGCGGGTTCACCCATACCTTCCGGCGACCCGGCTACGAGTGGGACGTCGGCATCCACTACATCGGCGGCGTGAACCACCCGAAGGCCCTCGGTCGCCGACTCTTCGACTTCATCACCGACGGCGAGCTTCATTGGGCCGACATGGGTGAGGTCTACGACCGCATCATCCTCGGCGACAACGCGTACGACTACGTCAAAGGGCTCGAAGGTTTCCGTGCGAAGATGCACGAGTACTTCCCGTCCGAAAAAGACGCGATCGACGCCTATCTCGAGAAGGTCCTTTCCACCGCCAAGAAGACGTCGATGTTCTTCGCCGAGAAGGCCGTGCCGCCGTTCGTGTCCACGCTCTTTGGCGGCGCGATGCGTCGCCCCGTGTTGAAGGACGCCACCCGTACCACGCGGGAAGTCCTCGAAGAGATCACCCAGAACCAAGAGCTGATCGGAGTGCTCACGGGACAGTTCGGCGATTACGGGTTGGTCCCCGCCGAGAGCAGCTTCCTCATGCACTCGATGGTGTTCACGCACTACCTGCGGGGCGCCGGGTATCCGGTCGGCGGATCGTCCCGTATCGCGGCCACCATTCTCCCCGTGATCGAGGCGTCCGGAGGCGAAGTTCTCACCAACGCGGAGGTTTCCGAAATCGTGGTGGAAAAGGGCCAAGCCGTCGGCGTCCGCATGCCCGACGACCGGGTGCTACGCGCACCCATCGTCGTAAGCAACGCCGGCGTGCTCAACACCTTCGAGCGCCTGGTGCCCGACGATGTCGCGCGCGAGGTTGGCTACGCCAACAAGGCGAGGCAGATGGTTGGCAACTCCATCGCGCACCTGTCGCTCTACGTCGGCCTGAAGGGCACCACCGAAGAGCTCGAGCTCGAAAAGACCAATCTTTGGATCTATCGGGACCACCGGCACGAGGAGAACTTCGCCGCGTTCCAGCGTGACATCAACGCACCGCTCCCGGTCGTCTATCTCTCGTTCCCCTCCGCGAAGGACCCGGACTTCGACCACCGCTTCCCGGGCCACTCGACCATCGAGGCGATCACGCTGGGTCCGTACACCCCCTTCGCTCGCTGGCAGGAGACCAAGTGGAAGAAGCGCGGCGCGGAGTACGACGAGCTGAAAGCGAGCCTTTCCGAACGCCTCATCGAAAAGATTTACAAGTACGCTCCGGCGACGCGGGGCAACGTCGAAATCGCCGAGCTCTCGACCCCCCTGAGCACCGAAAACTTCGCCGCGCACCAGGACGGCGCGATTTACGGACTGTCGCACGGCCCTTCGCGATTCGAAGCGCGTTGGCTGCGCCCGCGGACCCCGCTCAAGGGCCTTTACCTCACCGGCTCGGACGTCGTCACCGCAGGTCTCGTGGGCGCGCTGATGGGCGGCATGAGCTGCAGCTCCGCCATCCTCAAGGGCAACGTGCTCGGCCAGGTGCTGAAGGCGAATTAGATCGCGGTTGCGCCGATGATCGCGTCGCGACTCGGCACGTCGTCCGGCACCTCCGCGAGCAGGAGGTCCGCAGGAGAGCGTCCTCGCTCGAGAAGCGCGCGCAGCGGCGCGAGCAGAGCGGACTCGTCATCCCCCTCGTCGTTGCGGTCGCCGATGCGGCGAAGCCCTGCCTCCGCAAGCTCCAACACGTCGCCCGCCCAGTCGACCGCGTCGCGATTCATGAACTTGGTCTGCACCCCGTATCGTGCAATCGCATCACGCTGCGCTTCGACCTCCTCGTACGTGAACCGGTCGACCAGTCCCTCGAGCGCGCCGAAGCTGTCGTCGTCGTAGAGCAGCCCTTTCCACAACGCCGGCAGCGCAAACGCGTGCTCCGGTCGTTGTCCATCGGCACCGCGATATTCGAGCGTGCTCTTGAGCCGAACCTCCGGGAAGAGCGTGCTGAGATGCTCCACCCAGTCGCCGTAGTTCGCCCGGACTCCCTCGAAGCCGGTCTCCATGAACGAACGAAACGTCTGCCCCGTATTGTAGTACGGCACGCCGTGGCGCTTCACGAGAAACATCGGCGCGTCGAGCGCCCACTCGACGTAGTCGATGTACTTCGGATAATCCTTCCACGCGAACGGCAAGAGCCCGGAGCGATCGGGGTCCATGTGAAGCCACGCAAGCGCCCTGTAGGACTTGTACCCGCTTCTCCGTCCCTCGTTCCATGGGCTGTTCGCGAACATCGCGGTCACGATCGGCTGCGCGCGAAGTCCGACGCGTAGCATTCGCATCGCTCGCTCCTCGTCGTCGTAGTCGAGATTCGCCTGAACCGTGCTGGTCTTGGTCATCATCACGCCGGCCATCGAACCGCGTGTCGGCATGTACTCGCGCATCACTCCGTAACGGAGCTTCGGAACCCAGCCAAGCTCATCTACCGTCGCGAACGGGTGGCAGCCGAGTCCGAGCCACACCAGCCCGAGCTCCTCCAGCACGGGCTGGAGGTCCGCCCAATGCGCCTCCGACTCGTCGCGCCCGTCGTAAATCGACCGGAAGGGCGCCCCCGAAAGCTCGATCTGCGAACCCGGCTCGAGGGTGACCGACCCGTCGCCGCGGCGAAGCGCGATCACCGGACCATCGGCCTTCTCGCGAATCGCTTCCCACCCGTGATCGGCGATCAAACGGTCGAAGATAGCGACGACGCTGGTCGCTCCTTCGTAGGGGAGGTGTCTGCCGCTCGAACGGCACACCGCGATCCGCTCTGCCTCCGTACCGATCCGCCACTCTTCGCGCGGCGTCTCCGCCTCGTGAAAGAGCACGAGCAAGTCATCCATGCCTCGAAGCGGCGCATCGGGTGTCGGCAACGTGTCCTCGGAGTCTGCCCTCGGGGCGCCGGACCCTACCACGAAGCCTCGATCGGCGCCGCCGGGCGGAGCGTTTCATGGTTGCGTGAGCTGGCAGGACGTGGTGGAACACGTTCGTGGATCCACTACTCGAGTTGCTCCGGGAGCGCGGCTTTCGCCGAGGCCGATTCACCCTGACCTCCGGCAAGGAGAGCGACTTCTTCATCGACTGCAAACCCGCGGTGTTGCTGGCCGAGGGGCACTCGCTGGTAGGAGCGGCGCTGCTGGATCGAATTGGCGACGTCGCCGGGCCGGTTTCTGCCGTCGCAGGCGTAGAGCTCGGGGGCTGCCCACTCGCGTCCGCGGTGGCCTCCACGTCGTGGGTGCGGGGTGCCCCGCTCGATGCGGTGTACATTCGCAAGGCCACCAAGCAGCACGGCACTAAGAAGATGCTCGAAGGCGCGGATCACCTCCCAGCCGGAGCGCGACTCGTGATCGTCGAGGACACCGTCACCACCGGCGGCTCGACGCTCCGCGCCACGAAGGCCGTCGAGGAGGCCGGCTTCGAGATTGCAGCCATCGTGTCGGTCGTCGACCGACTCGAAGGCGGCGCCGCAGCGATTCGAGACGCGGGCTATACCTTCAGCTCGCTCTACGACCGACACGACTTCATGGGGGACGGCTGATGCGTGTCGCGCTCTTGCTGGTCGCTGTGACCCTGGCAAGCGGTTGTGCGCAGCCAAAGCTCACGCTCGACCCCCAGCCGCGCACCTTCACGCCGAAGTCGTACCCTCAGGTCTGGGAAGCATGGACACGGGAGGAGGAGTCGTTCGCCTGGAAGGAGTTGGCGCACGAGATCTTCGTCTCGGCCACCTTCGAGTCCTGGGAGTTCCGCTGGGCCTACGTCGTGCGCTACGCCTACGACTACAGCCTCACCCCCGAGTCCCGCGACGAGATGCTCTACGCCAGCCTTGCGAGCTCCCGCCTCGAACACCGCTTCTTCGTCACCTTGGCCGGCATGGATTTCCGCGAATCGAACCTCGCGGACAAGGCGTCGGCGTGGCGTGTCCTGCTGATCGACCCCGACGGAAACCAGACCAGCCCGATCCTTCTCGAGCGTGTGAGGCGTCCCACAGCCGTCGATCGGGTCTACTTTCCGCAGGTCAACAGCTTCCGACAGACGTTTCGCCTTACGTTTCCGGCCGTCGACGAAGACGGGCGCAAGACCATTCCGGACGGCGCCCCGTTCGTCGTGTTGCGCTTCACGGGGGCCCGCGGGCGGGCGGATCTCACGTGGAAGCTCCAGCCGGGCTAGGGCGATTGACGAAGGTTTGACAGGCTTCAACGCCCGTCGCTATCCTGAAGCTGCGCATAAGCCTTTGTAACAAGTGGGGAAACGGGCCGTGCGCGGAGGTTTGTGATGATGTTGCGCCACAGGGGGTGGGCGGTTGCAGTTTTGGTTGCAACGCTCGGTATGGGTTGTCACGCGGCGAAAGACGATCCGGAGGGCCAAGCAAGCGAGCTCTCCGATCCGGTTCGCCGCGAGAACGCGATTTTCAACCTCAAAGAGATCTACACGACGACGCTCGCGGAGAACGCTGGGGATCGAAACAGCGAACCCGTGATGGCCGTCGCGGATGTCATCGTAGGCCCGCTGACGCAGGCGTACCTCGACTTCCCGGAGGACCGCATCAACGGCCTCGCGATTCTCAATCTGCTCGCCGAGATTCAAGACCCTCGCAGCCTGCCCGCGCTTCTCGAAGCGCTGAACTGGCGAACCGAGGTCTCGGAAGATCACGCGATTCGAGCGGCACAAACGATTCAAGCGATCGACGTTCCGGCGGCGGAACGCGCTGGCGTCATCAGCGCGCTCGGCACTTCGCTCGAACGCATCACCGGGTCACGCCCCGACGACAACAAGATGCGCGTGTCGATGATTCGGGCCCTCGGCTCGCTCGATGACCAGGGCGCAACGGAAATTCTCACGGCCATCGCGACGAAGCAGGACGAGAACCAGAACTTCCTGATCAATCGCCTGGCGGCGCAGCAGCTTGGTGAGCTTCGCGACCCGTCGGCGATTCCCGCACTGGTCAAATGCCTCTTCCTGTTCGCACCGGGTCGCCCCGACATGCGTATGAACGACGTCGCCGCGGAGGCCCTGATTCTGATCGGACGACCCTCGCTGAAGCCCCTCCTGAAGGTTCTCGAGGGCAAGGATGCGACCGCGAACGCCATCGCGAAACACTACATCGATGCGGTGAAGGCACGACGACCGGACCTCGCCACGAAGATGACCGTGCGTCAGGTGACGGGCGGCGAAGCAAGCTTCGCCCTCGGAGCGCTAGGATTCTCCGAAGCCCTCGAGCCGCTGCTTGCCGAGGCTTCGTCGAACGACACCGCCCGCAAGCTCAATGCCGCGATTGCCCTCGTTCGCATCGACGTTCCCGAGTCGCAGCGCGATCGAGTCCGTTCGACGCTGAAGTCCGTCTACAAGAGCCTTCCACAGGGCTACCAGGGCGTTGCGATGCGCGGACAGCTGCTCGCAGCCATCGCGCACACCTACGACCCGCAGCTGATGCCCTTCATCTACGAGCAGGCGGCTGACCGACGCGCGAATCCAGAGCTGCGCCTCATCGCCGTCACCAACTATGCGCTTCTTGCGAACGCAGCAGAAGCCGCAAACCTTGCGAATCTGATCGCGAAGGAGAGGCGTTCCCAAGACGGAGGCTACCGCGAGAAGTTCGCCGAGAACCAGCCGCTGCTCGACCTCGCGAAGGAATGCGACACGACAGTGGACTGTTGGGTCTCGAAAGCGAAGAGCGCCGAAGGGGTCGACGCCCGGAAGGGCGCCTACATGCTCGGTCGCTACGGGTCGGGGAACCAGCAGGCGATCGACGCTCTCGTCGACCAGCTTGGGGCGGACGAGCTTGGCGTCCGGCTCTCGGCCCTCATGGCAACCGACAAGATCGCGATCAAGGGCAGCGGCGCCGCCGTCGCCAAGATCGACGAGCTGCGGTCACGCGAGGAAGGGCAGTCCGTGTGGACGCGCTTCCGCGGCGAAGCGCTCCCGATTCAGGCGCGTCTCAAGAGCCGGGCGAGCGACGCCACCTAGACACCATGCGGCATCACGTGCGGCGTGAGCGTTCCGCCCTGGTCCTCGCCCTGCTGACCACGCTCGCCTGCGGGCGGGAGGAGGCTCGGGAGGGCAAGTCCCAGGGGCCGAAGCGCGAAGTGCAGGTCGTGCTCGCAAAGGTAGGCGACGAGGTCGTCGGGGCGTCCGACGTCGCTGAGCTCATGCGCTCAAAGGGTCTCGACCGTCGCGCGGCCCTCGACGAACTGCTCGATGAAGCCGTCCTCGTCCACGAGGCGCGAGAGCGGGGGATCAGCGAGTCGGCCGCGCAGCGTCGCGCCGTCGAGCGGGTCATGGTTCGACAGATGCTGAAGGACTTCGAGTCGGAGCTAACACCCGAAAAGGTCCCGCGCGAGGTCGTGGAGACCAACTTCAACCAACATCGCGAGAAGTTTCAGTTGCCGGAACGACGCGCGTCCTGGCACATCCTCGTGAAGGACTCGAGCGACGCCGGGAAGCGACTGGCGGACTCGATCCTTCGTGAAGCACGCAATGCCCGCGACCCACGGGACGTGTACGAGCGCTACGCGAGCGGCGCCGTCGAGACCGAGCTCGACGTTGTCGCAGAAGAGCTGCCCGCCATTAGCCGCGCAGCCGGATTCGAAGAGCCGTACAAGGATGCTCTGTTCTTCGCAGAAACCCGAGGTGTGCTCGATGGCCCAGTCGAAACGAAGTACGGCTGGCACGTCATCGTGCTCACCGACATCCTGCCCGGAGAGGACCGCCAGCTCGAGGACGTGGAACCGGAAATCCGCGAGCGGCTCAGCCAGAAGATGCGCTTCGAGAAGGTCGCTCGGACCGTGGGCGCGCTCGAGGAACAGGGACTCGTCGAGTACGACGACGATGGCGTCGATCGACTCCTTTCGATGTCCGGTCTTCCGACTCGAGCCGAGCCCTAGCGGTCATCGCTCACGTTCGAGCGTATTGCCGACGATTCGATAGACCGCCGGAGGCGCGAGGGGCGTACGGTTCGACGCAAAGCCCTCGATGGAGGTGACGGTCTCGATGCGCAGGCCTTCCATCAAAGAGCTCGATAGGGCGGCCCGAGTCTGTGCGCCTTGCCGAATCGCCGCGGAGACCAGTCTGTACGCATCGTAGCCGTACGCCGCGAAGGGGCCTGGCGCGCTCCCGTAGCGTGTCTCGTAAGCGACGCGAAAGCGCTCGACCGTTGGGTCGCTCGCACTGGCGTAGAATGGAAGCGCGATCCGCGCGCCGCCGAGGTAGCGACCTGCGCGCCGAAGCAACTCGGGCGACCAGCTCGGACTCGGCAAGAGGAAGTGCACTTCCTGGTCGGCGCCGCTCGGTAGCCTGCCGTCGCTGACGCTCCACACCCCCTCTGCCGCAAACGTGGGTGCGATGAGCGCAACCTGATCGGCCACGTCCGCAAGTAGCACCGTGTTGCACGTCGTCTCGATCGCGGTGCGAACGTATTCGACGAACGACTTCGTGCCGGGAGGATAGGACACGGCCTCGCAGGCCACACCGCCCGCGGTCGAGACCTCCTGATCAAACAGGCGCTCGAGGGTGCGCCCGTAGCCGTTATCGGGGTGGAGGACGATGAAGCGGGAAAGGCCGGCCCTACGAGCGTGCTGGACCAGCGCCGCCGCCTCGTCACGGGGGCTGTACGCGAAACGGAACACTTGCTCGCCCGCGTCGGTGACGTCCTCCGACGCGGCGAAGGTGACCATCGGCACGCCGCCCCTCTCCGCGGCTTCGGCGGCGGCCTCTACGGAACGACTCCCCACCGGGCCGAGCACAGCGACGACCCCGCTCGGTCCGACGAGCTGGCCCGATGCCGCCTCGGCGTCCGCTGCCGCATCTTCGACGGCGAGCTCCGGACCGCCTTCTTCGAGCTGCGCCAGCTGCATGCCCTGCAAGAGCTGACGACCTACCTCGCGGCCGCGGCCGGTCATCGGCAGCAGTGCGCCGACCGAGTAGGGGTTTCCGTGAAGGAACTCGTCCGCTCGCGCGATGGCAATCGTGACCTCCGACAGGGCCACGGCTTCGCTCGCCCGGAGCGCGTCGGCCGCACGAGCGACTGCGGCGGTGTCCTCGGCAGCCAGGCCTTCGTCGAGCAAACGCACCGCGATGGCGGCCTGCGGGATGCCGCCGGGCGTCAGTGTCTCGAACAGCTGATTGGCCTCGTCGATCGTCGCTTTGCCCGCGAGCGACTGGGCAGTCGCCCACACCCGCTGCGGATCGGGCGGAGGCCCGCCGTGCTGAAGCAGGACGTCGAGTGTACGCAGCGCGGGCGCCGCGGCGAGCGTTTGTTCGGACGAAGAGAGCGCCGTCTCCCAAAGCAACTCCTGCTCGTCGGGCGCAAAGCGCTCCTTCGCGACCGGCTCCAGGGTCACGAGGGCCCGCTCCGGATCCCCGAGCTCGAGTTGGCACGACGCCAAACGGATGGCGGCCCTGAGCGCGATGGCCTGATCGCTGCTGTCCGACGCTTGCTCGAAATGCGGGATGGCTCTCGGGCACCGCTCGAGGTCGGCTTCGAGGATGCCGAGCTCGAGTCTCGCCAGGTCCGCTTCGGCGGTACCGGGATGCTCGACGATGAACTTCTCGTAGGCATTCTCGGCGCCAAGCAGGTCACCCGCCTCACGAAGGTCTCGAGCCTCGGAAATCCCTGCCGGCGGAGCCTTTTCGAGTGGGCTTTCCACCTGCTTCGGGGAGCATGCGACCGCGAGGGTCAGCCCACCGCACAAAAGCGCGCTTCTCCACATGCAGGCGGAACGATACATGCGGAGCGGGTGGGTCGCCACGTCAGGGACCACGAAGCGCGTCCCACGCGTCGGCGAAACGGGCAAACTCACCGACGCTGAGGGTCTCGCCGCGACGCGACAGGTCGATTCCGGCATCGGCCGCCGCCTGACCGAGACGCGCGCTGTCGCCCATCGACTTGCAGGCGTTTCGCAGTGTCTTTCGCCGCGTCTGGAAGGCGGCGCGCACGATGGCTCGAAAGCTCGCCGTCTCTTGCGCCAGAGGCTCCTCGAGCGGCACCAGACGTACGACCGCGCTTTCGACCTTCGGCGGCGGGTAAAAGGAGCCCGGACGAAGCCGACAGACCGTCTCGACCGCAAACCCAGCCTGCACGAACACGCTCAGCGCTCCGTAGTCTTTCGTTCCAGGCACCGCGACGAGACGGTCTCGCACCTCTCTCTGGACCATGAGGACCGCCCCGAGCAGGACGTCCCGATGGCGGACGACATGGCGAAGAATGGCGCCGGTTGCCTGGTACGGGAGGTTTCCGGCCACGACGAGCTTCGACCCCAAAGCATCGGAAAGTTCGTGGAAATCCGTCTCCGCCGCGTCCCCCGCGACGATGCGCAACCCTGGATGCGGTCCGAGCTCCTGTTCGAGTACACGCACCATGTCGCGGTCCAGCTCGACCGCGATGACATCACATCCCCGTTCGAGTAGCGCATGCGTGAGCGCCCCGAGGCCCGGGCCCAGCTCGACCAGCGACGAACCAAGCGCTGCGGCAGCGTCCGCAATCTGAGCGATCGCGCCCGGCTGCACCAAGAAATTCTGAGAGAACGAGCGTTTGGGGGAAAGGCCGTGTGAACGCAGCAGATCCCTGGCGTCGCGCGGCGGAGGAAGATCGTCGGTCACCAACCCAACCTCGCAGGATCATGGAGCTTTGGGCACTCAATCGGCACCGCAGTCACCTTTCTGTCACACCCGTTGCGGCGGGGGAAGGCGTTATTATGTTGGTCGAGTACCAGGATTGACCTAGGTTAAGAACAGAGGATCGCATGCTCCCAGGCTTCATCATCGACCAAATCCGTCAGCGTGAAGAAGAAGAGCGGGCCAAACACCAGGCTCCTCGCGTTGAGCTGCCCCTTCCGATGCCGGAAGACTCGAAAGCGCCAAAGCGCGAAGACGAGTCCGACCGCGGCGTCGTGATCATCGACCTTCTCGGCCGCTAAGTCCGCTACACTGACCCTGTGTCAGACCGTGCCTCGCTGCGCCTGAGTGAGTCCGCTTGGTCCCTCGCGATCGCCGGAGCGCTGGGGGACGCATTCGAAGTGCTGTGGAACGCCGATCCGGACGCCCCAGAGCGGGATTCGACACGCGCGGAGCTCCAGGCATTCTGCGGAAACGAAGGGGCCGCACTGGCGGTGGCTAAGACCCTGTCTGCCGGCCCGGCCCTCGCGCGAATCCGCGCCGCTGTCGCGGTCGCCCGCGGAGATTGGGCCGACTGTGTCCGCCGCACGGATGGATCCTGCGAAGATTTCGGAGCCGCCGTCTTCCGCGCGCGCGCGCTGGTCGAGCTCGATCGATGGCCGGAAGCCGAAGCCTCGCTTGCCCTGGCTTCCGGTGCCCAAGCGTTCCCGGCGTGGATGTCGCGCATCCTGCGCGCTCGCTGCAACGAACGGGCGGCTACGCGGCTGCGCGAAATCGCGCACGAGGCGCGAGAGGAGGGCGCGGCGCTCGCCGAAGCGGAAGCCTGGACCGAGCTTTTCGAGCACCACCAACGAGGCGGAGACGATCAAGCCGCCGCGCACGCGGCCTCACGCGCGGTCGAGCGATGGGAGGAACTCGCGATCACATTGCCTCCTCCTCTGCGTTCGGGGTTCTGGCTCCCCGTCCGTCGAGCGGCCGTTCGCGCGGCGTCGAGCCGGTCGAGCGAGCGCGAGACTCCGGAGGTGCCGCAGGGACTCGGCACACTCCTTCACACGGTTGGGCGTCTCGCGAGCGAGAGGGATCGCGAGAAGCTGCTCGGGGCGATCACCGACGGCGCGGTCGCGCTCTCCGAAGCGGAGCGGGGCTTCGTCCTGCTGGTCGACGAATTCGGAAAGCTCGAACCGACGACCGTCCGCGTCGCCGAGAGCCTGCTCGGAGCACCGACGGCGGCCTTCAGCAGGTCCATTGCGGAGACGGTATTGATCGACGGCGAGCCCGTGGTGACCGTCGACGCCACTCAGGACGCCCGAGTCCAGGACTACATGTCCGTGCATCAGCTGATGCTCAAGTCGGTCGCGTGCCTGCCTATCGAAACCAGAGGCAGGACGTGGGGCGTTCTCTACCTCGAGCACCGTTCCTCGTGCGGACGATTCGCCGGAGCGGACCTGACTCTTCTTCGCGCGTTTGCAGACCAAGCCGCCATCGCCATCGAGACCTCCGAGCTCATCACTCGGGTCGAAGCGCAGAAGCGCGCCCTCGAGCGTGCGAATCAGGCGCTGCTCGAAGCCAACTCGCAGCTCGAGGCAAAGCTCGAAGGTCAATCGGAAGCGCTCGAGCGAACACGCCTCGAGATCACCCGACTCCGGGGGTCCGAGGATGCTCGCGGGAGATGGGGCCTCGTCGGACGAAGCGACGGAATGCAGCGGCTCTACGACATGATCGACCGTGTGGCAGCGAACGACATCCCCGTCGTGGTCACCGGAGAGAGCGGAACGGGTAAGGAGCTGGTCGCTCGAGCGATCCATCAGGCGAGTGCGCGCGCGGACGGTGCGTTCGTGTCGGTGAGCTGCGGTGCGATTCCTGACGGCCTGTTGGAGAGCGAGCTCTTCGGACACGTCGCCGGAGCCTTTACGGGGGCGACGCGGGCACGCGACGGAGTCTTCATCGAGGCATCCGGAGGCACGCTCTTCTTGGACGAGATTGCCGACATGCCAGCGCGGATGCAGCTCGACCTCCTACGCGTGCTTCAAGAGTCGCGTGTTCGTCCAGTGGGCGCCTCTGACGAGAAACCGGTCGATGTTCGCGTCGTGGCGGCTTCAAAGCGTCCGCTTCAGTCCCTCGTCGGCGAGGGTACGCTCCGTGAAGACCTCTACTACCGGCTTTCGGTCGTGGAGATTCGAGTGCCGCCTCTGCGCGACCGTCGCGCCGATCTGCCGATTCTCTGCGACCACATCCTCGCAAAACTTGCAGGCGAACGCGGCGAACCGAAGAAGCGAATCCACGCACAGGCACTGCAACGACTGGCGATGCATGAATTCCCCGGCAACGTACGCGAGCTGGAGCACGTGCTGATCAGCGCGACGGTATTTGCAGCGGGAGACTCGATCGAAGCCAAAGACCTCGCTCTCGCGGGCGAGGTCGAAGTGCAGCCGGCCTCGCCTGCAACAGAAAGCTACCGCGACTACAAGCAGGTCGAGCGTGACCGGATTCTCCACGCGCTCAATGCACACGGCTGGAATCGGGCGCGGGCGGCGAGGGCGCTCGGAATCCCACGTCGGACGTTCTACAGGCGCCTCAAGCAGCACGACATCGAGCTTCCCGAGAACAGCTAGAGCGGCGCGGCGGCCGTCGTTCCGGAATCGGATTTTTCGGGGGTTTCGCCGGGCGGCAGGTAGAGAGGGGGCTCCCCGGGACGGGACCAGTCCACCCAGTAGACCTCTCGGTCTCGAACATCGACGTGGACGAAGCTGCTTCGCGGATAGTATCCGACGCCGACTCGACGAAGCGTGAGGCAGTAGTCGCGAAGCTGCTCGTTGGGGACCCCCTCCACGCGAATGTCGATGGCCTCGCCCGTGGCATGCCGACTGCTGTTCGCGCCGGCCGTTCCCGGCTCCCGGTAGGCGCTAACGACCACGATGGTTCGACCGTTGAAGTGCTCCGCGAGGTAGGCGAGGACTCGCATCAGGCGAGGATGTGGTTTGCGCTGGCTATCCGTCTCGCGGTCCCGAAGGAACTGCGCGAGGCGCGCGCGACCCTTGGGATCGACCTTCCCGTTCTTGTCGAACAGGCGAACGCGAAGCGTTTCCTGGCTCGCGGGGCGCTCCAGCGTCACCAAGCCACTCAGGGTGGAGTTGCGAGCCTTCGTCGCTTTGGCGGTCGCGCTGTACCCCGGAAGCTCGAGACGCTGCCCAACTCGAAGGGTGGCGTTTGGACCAAGCCGATTCGCTCTCGCGAGGGCTTTCAGGCTGACTTTGTTGAGCTTTGCGATACCGGAGAGCGTTTGCCCCGGATACACGTAGACGACGCCCTTCGGCGGAACGCGCAGGACCTGTCCCACCCGGAGGTTCGACGTCTTTTTGAGCCCGTTGGCCGCCGCGAGATTGCTGACGGACACCCGATACCGTTTCGCAATCGCGCCGAGCGTCTGCCCGGACTGAACCTTGTGCCGTCGCTGTGCGTGAGCCGTCATGTGCAGCGAAAGCACCAGGCCGAGCACCAGCAAAACACGCCACACGCCGAAACCCCTCATCACGACCACGCGAGTATTGATGAGTAAATGGGCAGGGCAACTAAGTGGCAGCGTGCTTCGCTTTTTTTGCCATCGGCTCCGAGCATTGCCACCATGATTTTGACACGTTCGTTCGTTGACAATCGATGGGTTCGCGCGTCGAGCACAACCAATGCTGGGCGATCGCGTATGTCTGCTATCTGAGGAAAAACCTCGACTGAATTAGCTATAATTATATGCTAATTTAGTGCTAAATTTTTCTAAGTTGCTTGACCCTCGGCGGCTTCGGTCATAGCCTTGGTGAGGAACGGCGAGCTGTCTGTTCCTCCTCCGACGAGCCAAGTCATGACCTACGAACCAGAGGCGAACGAAGCGATGCACAAGCCCGATGCAACGGGTGCGACGACCTCTGATGCGGCCGGTACCGAACGGGCTGAGAAGCCCAAAGCGAACAAGAAGAGCGGCAACAAGCCAAACAATGTTCGCAAGATTCGGATCGAACGCATGATGTCGAAAGCAGAGTTGGCTCGTCGCGCGAACCTATCGGTGTTGACGATTGATCGTGTCGAGAAGGGTTTTGGATGTCGAATGGACACAAAACGGAAGATTCTCGAAGCTTTGGGTCTGAGGCTTGCCGACCGTGTTCGCGTGTTCGGTGAGGAGGAGTAGCGTGCCTGCATGGCATCCGAGGGGAAGAACCTAATCGGCGTCGATATCGGTTCGAGTTCGATTAAGGTCTGTGAAATCAAAGAGGGGCGCCGGGGGGCACGAACCATTACGAGGTTCGGGTTTCACCCGCTTCCGGCCGAAACCATCGTCGACGGCCATATCATCAACTCGGGCGCCGTAGTCGACGGTTTGGAGCGCCTTTTCGCAAAGTCCAAGCGTCGCAACGTCGCGCTGCGTGCCAGCGGACACGGCGTGATCATCAAGAAGATTGCCATGCCGCTCATGACGGCGGCCGAGCTCCAAGAGCAGATCAACTGGGAAGCCGAGCAGCACATCCCGTTCGACCTCGACGAAGTTCACGTCGATTACGAGGTGCTTCACGAGCGCGAGGACCACGGGCAGATGGACGTATTGCTCGTCGCTGCGAAGAGGGAAGAAATCACGGATCTCACGAACCTAGCGATGGAAGCTCGACTCCGCCCGATGGTCGTGGACCTCGATGCCTTCACCGTGCAGAACGTGTTTGAAGCGGCCTACGGCGACGCAGCCGAGGACGAGACCTCGGTGTTGGTTCACTGCGGCGCCTCGACGACCACCGTCAATATCCTCGCCGACGGCACGACGGCGTTCACGCGAGACATCGCCAACGGCGGAAACAGCATCACCGAAGAGATTCAGCGTCAGCTCGGCATCGGGCGAGACGAGGCGGAGAGCTACAAGTGCGGTGGCGAGGGCAGCGGCATCGTGCCGCGGGAAGTGCCCGAAATCGTGAACCAGGCGGTGGAACAGTTGGCCGGTGAGATTCAGCGGTCTCTCGACTTCTACCTCGCCACGAGCGGCGATCGAGAGCTCACTCGAATCTGTCTCTCCGGCGGAACCGCGAACATTCAGGCTCTGCAGGACACCCTTCAGGGGCGCACGCAGGTGCCCGTCGAGGTGCTCGACCCGACGCGCGTCGCGGACGTGGACGAGAAAGCGCTTGGCGACCTTCGCGGCCGCGGAGCCCAAGCGGTCGTCAGCGTGGGGCTCGCCCTGCGCAAAGAGAGGGAGCGTCACTGATGATTCGCATCAATCTGCTGCCGACCGACAAAAAGAAGCGCGCGCGTCGCGTTGCGCCCGGGGTCATGCCCACTCGGGACCTGAGCCTGCAGACGTGGGGCATCATCTACGGGGCAGCCGTCGCGCTGTGGCTCGTCGTGCTCGGGGCGTTGTACTTCGTTCAGAGCGGCGAGCTCGAGACGGTCGCGCAGGAAAACAAGACGCTCGAATCGCGTCGCGACGAGCTTCAAAATAAGACGAAGGGACTCGCCGATGTGGAGGCGCGTCTCGAAAAGAGCCGGCGCCTCGAACAGGTCGTTGAGGAGCTCGAACGAGCAAGGCGGGGTCCGACGCGCGCGGTGATGGAGCTTTCGAAGGTGCTGAGTAGCCCGGGCGGTCCAACCATCGACCCAGCGGAGCTCGAAAAGATGCGCGAGGACAACCCCCTCGCGGGCTACAACGAGTCGTGGGACGTGCGACGGCTGTGGATCACGAGCTTCGAAGAGATTGACCGTGAGTGCAAGATCATCGGCCTCGGTCGTTCGAACGAAGACGTTGCCGAGTTCTTGCGTCGATTGACGCTTAGCGAGATCTATGAAGGCGTGACTCTCCAACGCACGCGTGCCGCTTCGGACCCGGATACGGGCCTCCAGATGGTCGGCTTCGACGTGACCTGCCAGGTGAAGTACTGATGGCTAGCATCGAAGAGACGTTCGTTGGGCTTCCCGCTTGGGCCAAAGGGCTTGGCGTCTTGCTCGTACTCGCTCTGCTCAGCGTGGGCTACTACTCGTTCGTCTACGGAAGCATCTCGACCGACCTTCAGTCGGCGAAGGCGAAGAGCACCCAGCTCCAGGACCAAATCCAAGACGCCGAGCGTCGCGAGAAGCAATACCTCGAGCTCACCCAGGAGCTTGCCAACCGTGAGACTGCAGACCGACAGAACCGTCGCGTCTTGCCCGAGGATGCAGAAATCGCTGCCTTCCTCCAAGACCTCAACCGGGTCGCGGAGCTGAGCGGCCTGAATATTCGGCTCGTCGAGCCTCGTCCCGAGCAGCGTCAGGAGCTCTACTCGAAGATTCCCGTCGTTTTGGCCCTGACGGGTCGCTTTCATCAAATCACGAAGTTTTTCTACAACATCAGTAAGTTGGACCGTGCCATCAGCATGGAGAACATCCGAATGACGCAGCCAAAGCAGCTTCCTTCGGGTGAGGTCGTCGTGAGCGTCGACGTACGCGCCACGACGTACCGCAGGCCGCCGGACTAGAGGAACCACGAGAACATGACCTCCATGAATCGAGCATTTGTTCTTCTCGCACTCGCAGCCGCCGTGGGCTGCGGCGGTGGCGACGACGAGTTCACCAGCGAGCCGCTCAAGCTCGGCGGCGGAAATTCGAACGCGTCGAAGAGCTCAGCATCGGCGGCGCCTGAGCAGACTGAGGCGACCGAAACGCCGTTCGTCATCTACAGCGACGACGATTTCGCGGAGCTCGATATCCAGAACCGCGACCCGTTCCGTTCGTTCGCGAAGGCGTTCAAGGCGCAGGCCGCAGCACCGGCTCAACGACGCGTGCTGTTGCCGAGCACCAGCTTGGACGAGATGCGACTCATCGCCATCGTCACGGGCATCGCAACGCCGCGCGCGATGATGACGGATACATCGTCCGTCGGGCACGTCGTTCGCCGTGGCGATTACATTGGACGACCTGAAGTTGTGAAGACGGGTGGAGCCGAAGGCATGCCGGTCACACTGAACTGGCGTGTGGATAGAATCCGTCCAGGTTCAGTCGTTTTGACTCGCGAAGATCCAACTGCTCCGGACAAACCACCGCTCACACGCGTCATGCCGTTGCATGAAGGCGGAGAGCCTGTTCAGTTAGCAACGCCCTAACTTTTCGAAGTTAATCCGGCAGTTTTCTTGCGCGTGACCTCTGCGGCATTCGATGATTAACGCAGGCTGGCAGAGGAGTCAGGAATGCGTATTCATTGGGGTCTGGCAATCGCCGTTTGGGCAACGTCTGCGTGGGGCAGCGTCGCTGGAGCTTCTGGACCGAAGATCGACAGTGTCCGAATCGATGGCGAACGAGACGGTGCACGCATCTCGATCGAAGGCGCGTTTAGTGACCCACGCTATGTCGTTCGTGCGAAGGAAGATGGTCGACTGATCGTCATCGACGTGGAAGATGCCGCGCTTCCGAAGGGCGGCGTGCAAACGACGGGAACGAACTCGCTCATCGCGCGAACCATCACCAGCAACACCGCTCACGGCGCACGCATCGAGCTGGCGCTGACGGATGAGGCAACCTACCACGCGCGCGCCAATCACGACCGCATCACGGTGAAGCTCGAGCGCGGTGCCGCCGAGACCACGGCTCACAAGGCGAGGCCGCGACATAGTGGTCCCGCGATTGAAGATGTCTCTCTCGAACAGAAGGACGGGCGCGACCGAGTCATCATCTCGCTTCGTGGCGACCCGGAATTCCGCGTCTCTACGCGTGCGGGTGCGCCGCCTCGGCTCGAGGTTCTGGGAGCAAAGGTCGCGAAGGGATTGAAGCGACACATCGATGCGCCGCGGGGAGCGTCCATCGAGTCGATCCAAATCGCGCAGAACGGGGACCGTGCCATCGTCGAGGTTCATGGTTCGGATGGCACGGCCGGCACCGCGATTCGGTCCGGCGACCACATCGTGTGGATGTTCTCGCCGACGACGGTTGAGACACGGCCGCAGTCGCGCACCATCGCCAAGGAGCCGGACTATGCGGCTGAGGTGGATGGTCCCGAGGTCGCCGGCTTCTTGAGCAAGATGCCGGCTCAGGTGGGGCAGAAGAACTCGCGCAAGTATTCGGGACGGCGCATCGACCTCGACTTCAAGGACGCCGACATCCACAACATCCTGCGTCTCATCTCGGAAGTGGGTGGGGTGAATGTCGTCACGGCCGACAACGTAGGCGGCACCGTGACCATTCGGATGCGTGACGTGCCCTGGGATCAGGCGCTCGACGTGATCTTGCAGGCGAAGGCGCTTGGGATGGTGCGGCAGGGTAACCTGCTTCGCGTCGCTCCTCTTGCGCAGCTCGAGCAGGAGCGCGAGGCCGCCATCGCTCGGCAGAAGCAGCAGCAACAGCTCGCACCTCTCGAGACGCGTCTCGTGCCGGTCAGCTACGCAACGGCAACCGACCTTCAGCCGCGAGTGAGCGAGCTTCTCACCGAGCGCGGGTCGGTCTCGGTGGACACCCGCACCAACATGCTCATCGTCCGCGACATCGTCGGACAGCTCGACGACGTCGAAGACCTGGTCCGGAACCTAGATACGCAGACACCTCAGGTCCTCATCGAGTCGCGAATCGTGGAGGCGAGTAGCTCCTACTCTCGCGATATCGGCATTCAGTGGGGTGGCACGGCGGTCATGAGCAGTGCGACCGGTAACCCGACAGGCCTTCGGTTCCCGTCTGATCTCGGCATTGCCGGTGGTTCGCCAACGGGGCAGGCGCCGACCGACGGACTTTCGCCCTTCGGCGGCGGTGTCAACCAGAACCCGAACTTCGCCGTCAACCTGCCGGCCGTGACGGGTGACGGCTCGGGTGGTGCGCTCGGTCTCACGATGGGCAGCCTGAGCGGCGCCGTGAATCTGAACGTCAGGCTGAGCGCAGCGGAGGCTGCAGGCTCTGTCCGCATCATTAGTTCTCCACGCGTCCTCACGCTCGACAACAACGAGGCTTCGATTTCGCAGGGTACGTTGATTCCGTTCTCCCAGGTCAGTGCGCAGGGCGTCAACACCGCGTTCCAGGAAGCCAAGCTCGAGCTCAACGTGACGCCTCACGTGACGAGCGATGGCGCCGTGGCCATGGACGTGAAAATCACGCGTAACGAGCCCGACTTCGGTCGAGTGGGTGCCAACGGCGACCCGACGATTCTCGAGCGTGAGGCGATCACCCAGCTTCTGGTCGACGATGGGGACACCGCCGTCATCGGCGGCATCTACACGCGGAACACCGGTCGAAACGTCGACCAGGTTCCGTTCTTCGGCGACATCCCGGTCCTCGGCGTCTTCTTCAAGCGCCGACGCTTCCGCGAAGACCGAAACGAGCTCCTGATCTTCCTCACCCCCCGAATCGTAAACCGCGCCTTGGCCCTCCCAGAATAAGGGACACGCGGGGCCCCTAAACCCCCAATAATCTCAGCAGCTTGCGGATCAACCCGCGCGATTCGCAAGAGTTGGTTGGATTTGCTGGGTGAGGCCGAGGCGAGACGTCTGGCGGTCATGCTGGGTGAACTCTTGGCAAGACGGGTGGCGGTCATGCTTGGGCAAGTCTTGGCAAGACGTGGGGCGGTCATGCTTGGCGAACTCTCGGCAAGACGTCGCACGTGGTACGGTTTAACAACATCCAACCCACCTGGAGGCCTACGGCGCTCAGTTGGTCCCACCCCACCGCCCCCACACGAGCGCCTACCCCCACCGCAATCCGCTTTGGT
>CBFCWN010000070.1:0-19073 GCA_965601515.1 uncultured Myxococcales bacterium
CGGATAGAGAGAACTTCGCGGTCGCGCGACCATCCTAGAGAGCACAAGGCTATCGCAAAAGGAGGGCAAGCCATGCGACCATCACTGCTGACAATCATGGGACTCACGCTCATCGCAACAGCGTGGGGATGCGCAAGCTCCGGTACGACAACGGCATCCACGTCGAAGACGACGGTCGGTCTCAAAAGCCTCGACGCTGATGTCGTGCTGTCGGGAACGACACCCGAAGTGCGTGAAGGGAAGCTCGGTGTCGAACAACGCCCCGTCGCGTCGCGCAGCGGACTCTGGATGGACACCAAGAGCGAAGCGGCGACCGAAGACGACTGGCAGCAACCAGGCCAGCGCTTCGACCGCATCTACAAGCTCGTGCTCCCCCCGGACCCGAACGACCCTCAGAGGGAAGTCGCCTCACTTCGCGACCGCCGCTCCGCCCGCCAATAGGGGACACGCGGGGCCCCAAACACACAAACCATTTCCAGTACTTACACACCCACCCGCGCGTTTTGCGAAGCGCACCCAACCGACACCAATCCGCAGCACTCCACGGGGTTCCGCAAGGCGGGAAGTCGTGACCACGCGAGCACCGAGACACTAGGTCTCAGCTACCTTCATCGAAGCAAGCACGAGTTGTTGGGCAACAAACCTGCCCTCCGCAGAGTCGCGCGGACACAAGACTAGGAACACGCATTCGATCCCTTCGTATGTGGAAGCGAGTGGGCCACCGCGTACGCTCACTGTCGAACCAAGAGCTCTCGCCCGCGAACGAAATGGAACGTCGCCACGCGAGCTGAAGACGCGAACCTGTATCGGCGCCCCTCGCCGACTCGAGCGAAGACCGATCGTTGAGAAGAGCTGATGCACGGACAACAGGGATGCACGGCGCGAACGCGCATCTTCCAGAGGAGTTGTCTCGACGATTGACGTCGAGCCCACCCTTGCGGCACTGTATGTGACGTACTTGTGACATCAACGTCACGCTGGACAACCGGGGAGAAGCAGCATGAAACCGTATGGGGTATTCCTAATCGCCTTATTTGCCCTCGTTGCGTGCAACGAAGACGACCCACAGCGCGAACCGATCACGGTGACCGTCGACACATTCAACGTTGCATTGGCCGGGGCGTTCATCCCGTTTGAAGAGGAGCGCCGCCAGCCGATCGCAGATGCCATTGCCGCGCACGATGCCGATGTCTTGTGCCTTCAGGAGGTCTGGACTCAAGAGGACAAGGAGCTGCTTCGCGACGCTGCGGCCGCGAACTACCCGTACATTGAGTTCTTCGAGAACGACCTCGACACGGAACTCGACGACCCAACGGACCAAAACGGCAACATCCCTCCCGAGCCAACCACCGTGCCTTGCCCAGAGGTGGAGGTGGGGCCGGATGTCACGATCGAAGACCAGATGAACCTGGCGGTCGACTGCGTTCGCGACAACTGCTCGACCATTCCGGGCAGCGAAGACGGTCGCACGACGAGCGCGGAGTGCGCCGGCATTGCGTGCACCACCGAGGTACTTCCTTTGCTGACTGGAGAAAACGAAAACCAACAACGCTGCTACGCGTGCATCGCCACGCAGCTGCCCACGTCGACGTTCGCCACCATCCGGGAGAGCTGCGCGACGGTAGTCAACCAGGACCTCGCGTTCGACGGACAGAACGGCGTCATGTTGCTCTCCAAGTATCCGCTCAACGACTCTGCTGAGTGGGTCATCCCAGGCACCTGGAACCGGCGAACGATCCTGCGCGCAACGGTCGAGCTTCCTAGCGGCGCCGAGCTCGATACGTACTGCAACCACCTAACGCCGATCTTCGGCGGCATCACGTTCCCGTACACCGGGCAATACGGCAAGGGCAATACCGACGCAGCGGGCTGGCAAGCGGAACAAGAGCTCCAGGCCGAGAAGCTGATCGCCCACGTCGAGGCGACGAGCGGCGAACGACCTGCGGTGATTCTCGGCGACCTCAACGCCGGTCTCGAGTTCCCGTCGGAAAACATCGACGGCGAGGGCGAGCCAACATTCGAGCTTCTCGCCGACGCATACACGCCAGCGTACACCTCGGATTACACCCCGGAGTGCACGTTTTGCTCAGAAAATCCGGTCACCGATACGGAGAACGACGTCTGGATCGACCACATCCTGCTCCACCAGCTAGACGACAGCACCATCACCGAAACCGAGAGGGTGTTCGACGAGAACGTCGTGCCCGTCGAGGGGATGATGGTGCCCCTGTCTGACCACTTCGGAATCCGCTCGGTCCTCACACTGCCGTAGTGCGCAAGATTTTGACTCGTTCGCTGCGCTGAATAGGGTCGAGCTGATGAGGCTCCACTCGGCGATCGCGGTATGGGTGTCCGCACTGTGCGTCTTGACTGGAGGCTGCGGCAGCTCCGGCGACTCCTGCGCAAACGGATCGGGCCCCATCATCTCGCAGACGCTCGACCTCTCCGGACTGACGGGAGTCGACTTTCAGACCGCGGGCGCCGTGACGGTGGCGCTGGGGACGACTCAGCAGGTGATGGTGCGCGGCGAAGAGAACATCATCAACCTGTTGAAGACCGACGTGATCAACGGAATCTGGGAAATCGGATTCGACGAATGCGTGAACAACATTAGCGAGCTTCGCATCGACATTACCGTTCCGGAGTTCGATAGCGCAGAGCTTTCGGGTGCCGGCACCATCAATGCCGAGACCGACTCGAACCAGTTCGACACGACGCTGACCGGCGCAGGAACCATCACGATCACTGGTGGCAGCACGCAGCACAACGTCACTCTCGAAGGCTCGGGGACGATCGAGGCGTTCGGCATTGTCGCAACGGAAGCCACCGTCGACCTCGCCGGCGAAGGTACGATCAGGGTGAGAGCAAACGAGCGACTCACCGTCGACCTGAGCGGAGCGGGCGCGGCCTTCTACAAGGGCGACCCGATGCTCGATATTCGGATTAGTGGCGCGGGCGAAGTCGTAGACGCGAACTAACGCCCGCGCGACAGCTGCTCCGCTAGCTCGGACTGATGCGCTTCATGGCGCCCCAGGTGCCCGCCCTCGGCTATGCAGGCACCTACACGTTTGCGAACGTGCCTCTGACGTTCGCGGGCACCCTGATCTGGCTGCTCTCTTAAGGAGATTGACAGCGCACCGATCTCACATCGACCATCGTGACGTCCATGCCGAAAACGGCCTTCGTCACTGGTGGAACCGGCTTCATCGGAATCAACCTCATCGAACTTCTCGTCGAAGAGGGTTGGGATGTGACGGCCCTCCATCGCGCGACGTCTGACCTCACCTACCTTAAGCGATTCCCGGTCCACCTCGCGGAAGGCTCGGTCACGGATCGCGCATCTCTCGAACGCGCGATTCCAGACGGCGTCGACGTGGTGTTTCACGTCGCGGGCGACACGAACTTTTGGTCGAAAAGGAACGCCCTCCAGAATGCAATCAACATCGACGGCACACGCAACATGGTCGAAGTGTCCGCGGCCAAGGGCGTGAGCACGTTCATCCACACGTCCAGCATCTCGGCATGGGGCCGCGTAACGGGAGAGGTCACGGAAGACACCCCGCAGGAGGGTGGGCGCTCGTGGATCAACTACGAGCGAACCAAGTACCTCGCCGAACGCGAGGCGCTAAAGGGCGTCAGCCTCGGATTGAAGGTGGTGGTCTTGAGTCCTGCGGACACGCTAGGCCCCTACGACGCTGGCACGTGGGGCCGCGTGTTCTTTCTCCTTCGCGATGGCGCACTTCCCGCCATCTCAGCCGGGGGAGTCTCGGCCACGCACGTGCACGACATCGTCCGCGCGCACCTGAGCGCCGTCGACAAGGGGCGAAACGGAGAGAACTATCTGCTCGCAGGAGAGTCCTGCGACTTCGTCGACTTCGTTGGCGACGCCGCTCGCATCTCCGGCGCCAAAGCACCAAGAACAGTGCCCGCGTGGGCACTCAAGATTTACGCACGCATCTCGGTGATGATCGCCGCCATCACGGGGAAAGAGCCAGACGCGACGCCCGAGCTCGCCGAGCAGAGGACGACCACCGGCGTCATTTATCGAAGCGACAAGGCGATACGGGAGCTCGGCTACCGGATCCAGCCGCGCGCCGTCGGAATCCGCGACAACTACGAGTGGCTGGTGAAAGAGCGCCTTCTCGACTGACATTGGCGGTGGCGTGTTGGGTCGCACAGGCGGCTCGATCTCGGCGTGCATCCTCGTAGAGTGAACGCAACGCGGATGACGTGGTCATGGGCACGAGAAGCAGGCGTCACATCGCCTCGGCGAAATCGAAAGGGCCTCGAACCTGAACCTCCGAGTCGGGTCGGAACCACTGCGCCCACGCACTTCTTTCCGATTCGACCCAAGAACCTGACCTTTTGGATTGGTATCTCGTTCATGGTCGGTGCGTCGCTCTTTGCCGCAGGCGCGGGAAGCGCCCTGTTCGCGACCCATCCGTACGGCCCCGCGATCTTCTTCGCAGGCTCGATCTTCTTCACGACGGCGGCGTACCTCCAGGTGGTCGAAGTCGTCAACGAGCCCGACCCGGCAACCGGCCACCGCCCGACGTTCGTACTCTGGCGTTGGGAGCCGCAGAAGCTCGGTTGGTGGGCCGTGGTGGTTCAGTTCGTGGGCACCCTGCTCTTCAACGTGAACACCTACGAGGGTATGCAGACCCTTGACCCCCGCCTCGAGGAGCGCCTCGT
The DNA here is from genome assembly GCA_965601515.1 of uncultured Myxococcales bacterium. GTDB lineage: Bacteria > Myxococcota_A > Polyangia > Polyangiales > Houyiibacteriaceae > SG8-38. Next base: position 4,693 of record CBFCWN010000070.1, read on the forward strand.
CTGGACGCCTGATGCGATCGGCTCAGTCTGCTTCCTGGTCGCTAGCTATCTTGCCTACGTGGAGGTCTGCGGCGGCTGGATCGGCTTTCAGCCAAAGAACGTTTCGTGGTGGATCACGGTGATCAACCTGGTTGGCTCCGTCGCCTTCGGTGTCGCCGCGATGACCTCTTATGTGACCTCCACAGGCGAGATCCTGAGCGTCGAAGGAACGAACCTCGGGCTCTTCATCGGGGCAGGCTGCTTCTTCGTCGGCGCCTATCTTCTGTTGCCTGAGATGACCGCAACATCGAACGCAGAATCTGCCTAGACGAAAACCCGAAACCCATCAAAAGTCGATCTCGGAAAGGAAGTCGAAGCATGGTCACCAAGCAGCGCAAGCTCGCCAAACTCTCTGAAGAGGAGCGGCTCCTCACACCTGTCTATGGACGCCGCGTCATGGACCGCTCGGTGCCAAAGTTCGAGCTTCCCGAAGAAGAGCTTGCAGCCGACGCTGCATATGACCTGATTCACGACGAGCTCATGCTCGACGGGAACGCTCGGCTCAACCTGGCAACGTTCGTCACTACTTGGATGGAGCCGCAGGCCGAAAAGCTGATGGCCGAAGCCTTCAACAAGAACATGATCGACAAGGACGAGTATCCGTTCACGGCCATGATCGAAGAGCGCTGCATCAACATCGTGACACGCCTTTTCAACGCTCCAGAGACTGGCGTGGGCGCTTCCGCGATCGGCTCTTCGGAAGCCGTGATGCTAGCCGGCATGGCGCTCAAGTGGAAGTGGCGCGAGCGGATGCAGAAGAAGGGTCTCCCCACCGACAAGCCGAACATCGTCATGGGCAACAACGTTCAGGTGGTCTGGGAGAAGTTCGCCCGCTACTGGGAAGTCGAGCCGCGTTACATCGAGATGGAGCCCGGCCAGTACACGATCACCCCGGAGGCGGTCGTTGACACCGTCGACGAGAACACGATCGGCGTGGTTGGCATATTGGGAGTCACGTACACGGGCGAGTACGAGCCGATCCAGGCGATTCACGACGCGCTGGTCGAGCACAACGCGAAGACCGGTCTCGAAGTCCCGATGCATGTCGACGCTGCGAGCGGAGGCTTCGTCGCACCTTTCCTAGCGCCCGACTTGAAGTGGGACTTTCGACTGCCGCTGGTCAAGTCGATCAACGTCTCGGGGCACAAATACGGACTGGTGTATCCAGGCATCGGCTGGGTCGCGTGGCGCTCTCGCGACGAGCTGCCCGAAGAGCTGATCTTCCACGTGAACTATCTCGGCGGCGACATGCCGACGTTCACGCTCAACTTCTCGAGACCGGGCAACCAGGTGATCGGCCAGTACTACAACTTCATTCGCCTCGGCCGGAAAGGCTACACACGAGCGCTCCAACAAATGCGCAACACCGCGATGTACCTGTCGTCCGAGATTGAGAAGACGGGTCACTTCGACCTGTTGAGCCGAGGAGACGAGCTCCCGGTGTTTGCGTTCGCGCTGAAGGATACGAGCCGATACACGGTCTACGCCCTCTCCGACAAGCTTCGCGAGCACGGCTGGCAGGTGCCTGCGTATACGATGCCTCCGAAGGTCGACAAGCTCGCCGTCCTCCGAATCGTCGTTCGGGAAGGTTTCAGCCGCGACCTCGCCGAGCTGCTGATGGCGGACATCCACTCATCCATGAGTTTTCTCGAAGCACACCCAAGGCCACCGGATCCGTCCGCGCCCACCGGCAAAGTCCACAATCCCTGCTGAGGCTCGGAATCGATCGTTCGCGGGTTTCGACGTGTTGAGCACTCCGAGTGTGTCATTTCGCTGCGGAGCGGTATGCGGAGTGCGTGGATGGTTGGAGTGGAGCGCCGTCGCCCTGCTCCTCATCTTCGTTGCCATCCTCGTCGCGCTGAACTTCTTTTTCGGTGAGATGGGCTACGGCGTTCACATCTCGATCTTCGGGAGCCTCGCACTCACGTTCATCGTCTCGCCCGCGATGAACGCCCTCTCCAACCGCCGCTGACCGACGGAGGCGGCGCGCTCCGAAAGCGGACACCATCCAAGACGTGCCTGCAGCTCCTAGACGCTGAAGGTGTCGCAGGATTGTGGCCTTCCGGTCTTTGGGGGCGCACAACTGTTGCCATCTTCAACTGGCCACGGTACTTCGCGAGCCTGGCATGAAGCTCTCTCGCGCTTTCTATGTGTACTGGCCGGTTCTGTTATTCGCTTCGACCGCGGTCACCGGCTGGATCTACGACCCGGCCCAATACGACTCGCTGCTTCCCTTCGGGTTCAGCGCGGACCGGCTGATCGCAAGCCTGACGTCATTCGCGTTTTGGTTCTTCGTGCTGCTGAGCATCGGAGGAATCGTCTTCGCCCGTCGCACATGGGCGGCAAAGGGCGGCTTTTCCGACACGGACAAGATGGCAACCCTGTGGTTCCTCTTGAACGCAACGTGGTTCCACACGGGGTGCGACATCATGTCGGGTCTCTTTGGAGTCATGCCGAACCTCACGGAGTCGTACATCGCGCTCAACGACGTGCACCGGCTTCCCATGCACCATCCCGACCGGATTATCTACGACACAATCTACTGGTTCGAGGTGTTCGTCGAAGCACCGTTCGCGCTCTGGGTGACCTCGCTCTACCTGCGGCAGGCGAAGATCCGCCCAGTCGCGGAGGCCTTCTTGAACGGCATGTACATCGCGGGCACCGTCGCCTATTACATGCCCAACATCATCCTCGGGCACAGCCCACATATCCTCATGTCGAACCTCGACCGGCTGATTGCCTCAGTGTGGATCGTGGTCTCGGTGGCCCTCACCGTTCGCGCCGCACGGCAGGTGCGGGCGTTTCAAGAGTAGCCTTCTTCCATTGTCACATCGACGGTTTTCAGCGACGGTACGCCCATGACGATCAAAGTTCATCACCTCAACTACTCGCGCTCGCTGCGGGTCCTGTGGCTCCTCGAGGAGCTCGGTCTCGAATACAGCATCGAGCCTTGGGAAAGGGACAAGAATTTCAGAGCGCCACAGGAAGCGCAACGGGTGCATCCTCTCGGGCGTTTCCCAATGGTGGAAGTCGACGGTCGAACCCTGGCTGAGTCGGGCGCCGTGCTCGAATACTTCGCGGACCGCGAGGGCAAGCTGCGACCTACCGACGACGAGGAGAAGCTCGAGTGCAGGTTTTTTCTGCACTACGGCGAGGGCTCCGTCATGCCTCCCCTGCTCGTTCGACTCATCCTGACGCGGTTACGGGGCGCGCCGGTACCCTTCTTCGTCAGACCGATCGCGCGCGGAATCGCCGACAAGATCGACCAGAGCTACACCACTCCGGCGCTCGACCTTCACCTCGGCTTCATAGAGAAGACACTGGGGGAACGCCCGTACTTCGCGGGCGACACGTTCTCGATCGCCGACATCCAGATGTTCTACCCGGTCGAAGCTGCGCTCTCGCGCTCCGGCGGCGAATACCCGAACATGGCCGCATGGCGCGAGCGCGTCACGAGTCGCCCGGCGTACCAACGTGCGGAAGCCGCAGGGGGCAGCGCCGTCCCCTAAAGGCGCAGAAGGCGCCTAGTTCTCTTTGAGGAATGCGACCACGCGGTCTTGCGCGTCGGCTGTGACGTCCGGGTGGAACGAGAAGCGCGAGTCGGGGGGGAGATCGCTGTAGTCGAACGCGTGGTCGACGCCGGGATAAACATAGGTGGTGAGCCTCTGACCGTCTGCCTCGAGACCTTCGGCGACCTCGAGGCAGTCAGGAGTCGAGATCATCGTGTCGTTTTCGGCCAGGAGCATGAGTGTCGGAGGGGCGTCGTCCCAGTCCCCGGTTTGGTACGTGACCGAAAACGCGCCGCAGTAGGGGTAGATCAGGATTGCAGCCACCACGCCGTCGAGGCCTCCCGCGTCATCGGAAAGGCTCGTTGGAACCTTGTCTTCGGCGGCGAGCGCGAAGGCGTCCATGATTGTCCAACCACCGTGGGACCATCCCGCCAGCACGATTTGATCGGGGTCGACGAACGGAAGAGCTCTCACGTACCCAAGCGTCGCGAGCAGGTCGCCGGCCCGTTCGCTTCCCCAAAGGACGCTCCCGTCGCAGACACCATTGTCGAGTTCTCGCTCGGCGAGCCCTCTTGGCGCCAAACTGTTGACGATGAAGGCCGCGTAGCCCTGTTCCACGTACAGTTTCGCCCAGGTGTGATTGTTCTCGTAGATGCCGCTGCACCCGTGCATCAAGATGACGGCGGGGAAAGGGCCGTCGCCCTCCGGTCGCATCACGACATCGTGCGGACGCAGCTTCGCGGACAGCTCCGCCGACGGGACGCGGTCGATGTGCCAACCGTCGAGGTAGCCGTAGGCCGCGAAGCCAACGAGCAGCGCGACTCCCACGAACCCGATGAGGGTCCAGCGGAGCCACGGCTTCACGGCGCGACCGCTTCCTCCAAGGCGACTGCCTGGCGCTGTTTGGGCTTGCCGTTCGAGAAGACGAGCACGCCGTCCTCGATGGGACTCTCGAGCGTGGTCCGCTTGTCGATCTTGTAGTTCTGCTCCGCGCGCCAGGGCACCTGTTTGCCTCGCTTCGGGAGAATCTCTATCGAGCGCTGGAAGTAGCCCGAGGAAAGATCGATCGGCGTATCGAGCTCGACGTTCGCGGGGTCGGCGACGGGACAACACTGCTTGTAGCCATGCTCGTCCATCGTGCGAAGTACGGAGCATACGTATCGACTCGTGACCTCCGCGCGAAGGGTCCACGATGCGTTGACGTACCCAAGCGTGAAGGCGAAGTTGGGGACGCCGCTCAGCATCGCGCCCTTGTAGCCAAAGCGCTCGCCAGACACGACCTTCTCGCCGTCCACCTCGACCTCAGCGCCGCCGAAGATCTGTAGGTTCAAGCCCGTCGCGGTGACGATGAGATCCGCTTCTAGCTCGTCGCCGGACTCGAGCGCGAGACCGTGCTCCGTGAACGAGCGGATTCGATCGGTGACGACCGAGGCCTTGCCCGCGTTGATGGCTTGGAAGAGATCGCCGTCAGGGACCATGCAGAGGCGCTGGTCCCATGGGTCGTAGCGAGGGTTGAAGTGGGTGTCGACGTCGAAACCGGGGGTCAGCTCTTTCTTCGCTCCGCTCATGTAGAGCCTTCGAGCGGCGTCCGGATAACGGCGTGCGAACTTGTAGAACATCGTCGTGAGGAAGAGATACTTGGCTCGGATCAGCCGGAACGAGCGCCGTTCCCCGAGCGCCCACTTGAGGAAGCGATCGACAAACGACCTCTGCGGAATCGACGCGATGTAGCTGGGGGACCGCTGGAGCATCACCACGTGCTCGGCCTTTTGGGCCAACGCGGGCACTAGCGTCACCGCGGTCGCGCCGCTCCCGATGACGACGACCCGTTTGTCCGCGTACTCGATGTCGTCGGTCCAGTGCTGCGGGTGAACGATCGGACCTCCAAAACGCTCGACGCCTTCGAACTCCGGCGTGTAGCCCTCGTCGTAGCGGTAGTATCCGGTGCAGCCCCAGAAGAAGTTGCACGTGTACTCCGAAACGCTGTCATCCTCGACGTTGCGCACTTGAACCGACCAGCGACTATCCGAAGTCGAAAACGAAAGCTTTTCCACGCGCCGCTGGAACTCGATTCGCTCTCGAATGCCGAACTCATCGATTGCGCCGTTGAGGTATTTGAGGATCGCGGGTGCCGGTGCCATCGCCAGCGGCTCGCTCCACGGGTAGAACGAGTACCCGAAGGTATACATGTCCGAGTCCGACCGGATGCCGGGGAAACGGAATAAGTCCCAGGTGCCACCAATCGCGTCTCGCGCTTCAACGATTGCGTACGACTTGTCGGGGCAGTTCTTCTGAAGGTAGTACGCGGCGGCAATGCCAGAGATCCCGGCTCCGGCGATCAGAACGTCGACGTGTTTGCCCATCAGGCGACCTACGATACCAGCGATCGGCACCGCCTGTCGCTGGGCCTCCTACGCGTACACCGCGTTTTTTCTGGGTCGACGAGCCTGTGCGGCATGCCGCGGTCGCCGTCGAACAGGCCGCGAGGCCTGCTAAAGAGCCCCCGAATTCTGCAAAACGCGCGGGTTGGTTTGGAACGGGTTGGAATTGTTGGAGGTTTGGGGGCCCCGCGTGTCCCCTAGTCGGGTTCGCGCAGGGTGCGCCATTGCTCTGCCCCGTGGAGGACGCTCATCCCCACCATTGAGAACGTGCCGATGAGAAAGACGTTGCCTCGCGGTCAGCTCGATTCCGCGCCAAACGCCGTAGCGAATCGCGTCGCCTGCAAAGGTCCGTCGAACGCAGAGCGACACATGCGTCACCGGATCTAATGCGCTCGTGCGAGGCGGGACCGCTCGTAGTACCCTCTGCCGATGGTCGACGGTGCGCCCCGACGCTACCTGCTCGACCTCGCGGAGTTTGGACAGCTCCTCGAGGCGCTTCAGGCCGAGGGGTTCGAGCTTCGCGGCCCGACCGTTCGGGACGGTGCGATCGTCCTCGACCGAATCGCTGGGGTGTCCGACCTGCCGCGTGGCATCGGAGACGAGCAGCGGCCTGGCCACTATCGATTGAAGGAACGGAACGACGAGCAGCTGTTCGGGTGGGCGGTTCCCGCACAGCCGTGGAAGGGCGAGTTCTTTCCGGCCAAGCTCGATCTCGTTCAGATCAGGCGCAAAGGGACGTCCCTGGAGGCCGCAGACGCGATCCAGCCTGCAACACCGGTGGCCGTCATCGGCGCTCGTCCGTGCGAGGTTGCCGCGATGAACGTCCAAGACGACGTATTGAGACACTCCCAGTATCCCGACAGCGACTACGTCGGTCGAAGGGAGCAGGCGTTCGTGCTCGCCGTCCACTGTGGCACACCATCGGAGACGTGCTTCTGCGTTTCGATGGGCACCGGCCCGCAGGCCGAGAGTCACTTCGACCTCGCTGCCACCGAGCTCGTCGAGCCGACGCATCGATTCGTAGTCGAAGTCGGGTCGGAAGCCGGCGCGCGATTCCTCGCGACTGTCGATCCTCGCCCTGCTGAGCAGGCCGACATCGACGGCGCCGCGGCGATCGTATCGAACGCAGCCGACCTTATTGGCCGTACTGTACAAACCGACGGTCTTCCCGATCGACTGCTCGAGAACCTCGAACACCCACGTTGGGACGACGCCGCAGAGCGATGCCTCGGCTGCGGGAACTGTACGCTCGCCTGCCCCACGTGCTTCTGCACGAAGATGGAGGACCGCACGACGCTCGACGGCGAGGTGGCCACGCGCACACGTGCATGGGACTCCTGCTTCACGTTGGATTTCGCTTACATCAACGGCGGAAGCGTCCGACCCACTCTGCGCTCGCGCTACCGCCAGTGGCTCACACACAAGCTCGCGACGTGGCACGAGCAATTCGGGTCCTCCGGTTGTGTAGGCTGTGGACGGTGCATCACGTGGTGCCCCGTCGGTATTGACATCACCGAAGAGGTCGCCGCGGTAACCGGGAGCTAACCATGGAAGATCTGGAGCGAATTCTACGAAAGCACCCATTCTTGGAAGACCTGGATCCGGAGCACGTGAAGCTGATCGTCGGCTGCGCGAAGAACCTGCGCTTCCAGCCAGGGGAGTACTTGTCACACGAGGGCGACGAAGAGGCGAGCCTCTTTCTCATTCGTCGCGGCACTGTGGCCGTCGAGGCGCAGGGGCCCGGAGGGCAGGCAACCTGCATCGAAACGTTGATGCCCGGCGACGTCATGGGCATCTCATGGATCGCACCGAACAAGGCTCATTTCGACTGCCGCGCTCGCGACACCGTGCACGCATTCTCTCTCGATGCGGAGTGCCTCCTCAAGAAGATGAACGAAGACCCTGCACTCGGGTTCGCGCTGACGACCCGCCTCCTCGACAACACCCACGAGCGACTATCTCGTCTGCGGTTGCAACAACTCGATGTCTATCGCTAAAGCCGCACGGCCGCCAAACGCCTACCTGCCACGGCCGATGCGGATTCGCCGCGTCACGCAGGAGGTGGGCCGTGTCTTCACCTGGGACCTCGAACCTGGTGAGCCTTTCGAGTTCAAGCCCGGTCAGTTCAACATGCTCTACGGACACGGCGTTGGAGAGGTTCCGATCTCGATGAGCGGGGACGCTGCGGACCCATCCAAAGTGCGCCACACCATTCGCATCGTGGGCCGCGTCACCGAGGTCCTCGGACGGCTGGTCGAAGGCGACGAAGTAGGGGTGCGCGGCCCCTTCGGAAGCACCTGGCCTCTCGAACAGGCCTACGGCCAGGACGTCTTGTTCGTTGCCGGTGGACTCGGACTTGCACCGCTTCGACCCGCAATCCTCAAAGTGCTAGCCAACCGCGGAGACTATGGAGACGTCACCATCATCTACGGCACACGCTCTCCTGCCGACATCCTCTTTCGTGAAGAGCTCCAAAGATGGCGGGGTCGATTCGACGTCAAGCTCGACGCGATTGTCGACCACGCAGGCCGAGACTGGTTCGGCGCGGTCGGTGTCGTCACGCGTCTCGTCGACTCGTTGGACGTCGACGTCGATAGTTGCGTTGCAATGCTCTGCGGACCGGAAGTCATGATGCGGTTCACGGTCCGCGCGCTCGAGCAGCTTGGACTCGACGCAAGTCGCGTCTGGGTCTCGCTGGAACGAAGCATGCGCTGCGCCGTTGCACTTTGCGGCCACTGTCAGCTCGGCGGAACGTTCGTGTGTCGCGAAGGACCGGTCTATCGGTACGACCGAATTTCCGACATGCTCGTCGTCAGGGGGCTTTGATGGACCGGCTGAAGCTCGCGGTCTGGAAGTTCGCCTCTTGCGACGGCTGCCAGCTCAGCCTCCTCGACTGCGAAGACGAGCTTCTCGCGGTCGCCGGCGCGGTGGACATCCTTCACTTCTTGGAAGCGAGCAGTCGGGTCGAGCCTGGCCCATACGACCTCTCGATCATCGAAGGATCGGTCACGACGGCGCACGATGCGCGTCGCATCCGCGAGATTCGCTCCCAGTCGACGAAGCTGATGACCATCGGCGCCTGTGCGACAGCGGGAGGGGTCCAGGCGCTTCGAAACTACGCAGACCACGATGAGATGATGCGCGTCGTCTACGCTCGACCAGACTATATTGATACCCTAGCCACGTCGACCCCGATCGCGGCGCACGTGCCGGTCGATTTCGAGCTACGCGGCTGCCCGATCGACAAGCATCAGCTGCTCGAAGTCATCACCGCTCTCCTGCACCAGCGTAGGCCGGACGTGCCGGCCCATTCTACCTGTATCGAATGCAAGTCCCGCGGCAATGTCTGCGTAGTGGTTGCCCAAGGTACGCCGTGCCTGGGGCCGGTCACGCACGCCGGCTGCGGAGCGCTGTGTCCGACCTTTGGAAGGGGCTGCTACGGGTGCTTCGGCCCGAGCGATCAGCCACGTCCCGAAGCGTTGGCTCGTGATCTGCTTGCCCGCGGCGTCAAGCGTGGCGAGATCTTTCGCTTGCTGTCTACCTTCAACGTGGCGGCCGAAGAGTTCCATAACGAAGCGGAGAAACATGGCGAAGGAGACTGACTCCACGCGTGAGATCATCGTCGAGGCGCTGACTCGGGTCGAGGGCGAGGGAGCCCTCACCATTCGGCTGGACGGCGAGGAGGTGGTCGACGTTGAGCTGCGGATCTTCGAGCCGCCGCGGCTCTTCGAGGCGCTGCTCCGGGGCCGGGCGGCGAAGGAGGCACCCGACATCACCGCCCGCATCTGCGGCATCTGCCCGGTCGCGTACCAGATGAGCGCGTGTCACGCGATCGAGAATGCGCTCGGCATCACCCCCGGAGGAGCGCTGCGCGATCTGCGGCGGCTTCTCTACTGCGGTGAGTGGATCGAAAGCCACGTGCTGCACATGGTCATGCTCCACGCGCCCGACTTTTTAGGGGTCCCCGACGTCATGACGATGTCGAATGACCACCCCGAACGAGTACACGGCGCCCTCCAGGTGAAGAAAGCTGGAAACGCGATCGTGCGGGCACTTGGAGGACGTGAAATCCACCCGATTAACGTTCGGGTCGGCGGCTTCTATCGAGCCCCAGGCCGGTCGGAGCTCGAGAGCCTGCTTCCCGATTTGAGAGCGGCTCGCGACGAAGCGGAAACGCTGCTCGACTGGTGTGCCGGTTTCGATTTTCCGTCCTTCGAGCGCGAAGTTGAACACGTGGCGCTCCAGAACCCGAACGAATACCCGATGAATGAGGGTCGTATTGCCTCGACGGGCGGGCTCGACATCGACCCGTCGGACTATGAACGCCATTTCGTCGAGGAGCAGGTCCCCCACTCCACGGCGCTTCACTCCCGTATCGCGGGAGGCGGCCCGTACCTCTGCGGTCCCGCCGCACGTCTCGCGCTCAACGCCGAACGCCTCTCGCCACGCGCCCAGGAAGCCGCCGACCGCGCAAAGGTTCGACCTGGAGACGCGAACCCATTCCGCTCGATCCTCGCTCGAGGCGTCGAAGTCGTCTACGCGTTCGACGAAGCGATCCGAATCGTCGAATCGTACGAGAGACCGGAGCACCCGGCGCTCGAGGGTGAGCCACGGGCCGGCCGTGGCGCAGCGGCCACCGAAGCGCCACGCGGTATGCTCTATCACCGCTACGATCTCGGAGATGACGCGATGATCTCCGACGCCAAGATCGTCCCGCCGACCTCACAGAACCAGAAGACCATCGAGAACGACCTTCGTGCAATGGCCGGAACGCTGGCCACGATGCCCCTCGACAACGCACGAACACACGCCGAACACGCGATTCGCAACTACGACCCTTGCATCTCTTGCGCGACCCACTTTCTTCGACTTTCCATCGAGCGAGATTAGGCGAACGTCATGGGAAGCCAACGCTCAGCCCGTATCATCGGAGTCGGACAGGCTTTTGCTGGCGATGACGGCGTTGGCCGCGAGGTGGCGAGCCGCCTTCGCGAGGTCGGCGTCGACGCCGCGATCGTCGACGGCGGCTCCGGGCTCTTGAACCTATTGATCGATGCGACCTCCAAGGTGTTCGTGGTCGACGCCGTCGTCGGAGGCGGCGTGCCTGGCTCGCTTCGGATTCTTAGCGTGGACGACCTCGACCGTGGACCGCGACCAGTCTCTTCGCATGGCCTGACGGTCGAACACGCGATCGCGCTCGCCCGCCGGTTCAGCCCCAAGCTCGACATCTGCATCGTCGGCATCGCCATCGAAGAGCCAAGGCAATCGCACCAGGGCCTATCCCCGGACGTCGCAGCATCCGTCCCAAACGCCGTCGACTGGCTCGTGGATTCGTGCGGTGCGGTGGGAGACGAGTAGACTCCATCCGTATGGGTCCTTGGGGCGCGCTATCTGTGATGACGATGGCACTCGTGGTCACCGTGGCCTGCGGGCGATCGAACACGGGGACCTCTTCGATCGAAAGCGCCGCCGAGAACACACCGGCTGAGAACAAGTCGATCGCGAGAGAGATGATTCGCAGCGACTACCCGCGCTGGGACAACCAAACTCAAATCCAATGCCTCGATCAGCTGTGGCAGGCGGAAAGCCACTGGAATCACAGAGCGCGGAACAAGCGGAGCGGGGCGTGCGGCGTTCCGCAGGCGTACCCGTGCAACAAGATGCGCGATTGGGGAGAAGCCTACGGCGTCGACTACCGCAGGAACCCCTGGCCGCAGATCGCGTGGGGCCTTCAATACATCGACCGTCGGTACGGAAACCCCTGCAAGGCTTGGCGCAAGTTCAAGGGCGGCGGCGGGTACTGAGCCCGAAGCTAGACCAAGCTCGCAACTGACCGTGTCTATGGGTTAGTGTAGACCGATGGAAGACTCGACGGTCGTGTCCCGCATCGTGCACGAATCGTGCGAGCGCGCGCCTTCCCTGGTTCACGAAGGTCGCTGGTGGGAACACCTGGATGCGGGCTTTGCTCGCACGTCGGAGAAGTTCGACCTCGCCGTTGCGGACCGCCTGCAGATTGGCGGGGCGGCCGCATTCGATCACCTGGTGAGGGCGGTCTTCGGTACGATGGTCGGTGCCACTGCCATCCCATTCGGCTTCAACCCGATCGAGCTTCGGCGTGCGATGCGAGATGCCAGCCTCTACGCGGAGCTGGCGCAGTCGGGCGACCCGACGAGTTTTTTTCGCGATCCTCCCTCTGGGGTCCGCGTCCGCGTGAAGCGAGGCCGCTGGTTTCCTCGGTTCGAGCCTGAGGACGGCGTATGCGAAGTCATTCGCTTCGACAGCCCGTTTCAACCCGCCCATCCAGCTCAGCACAAGCGGTATCTGCGACACGGTCGCAACCGCGTGGCCTACGCGCGAATGGTTCGGCACCGAGATGGTCCGCGACCCACGATCGTCGCGATCCACGGATTCACTGCCGAGGGCTACCTACTCAACGAATGGTTTTTCGCTCTTCCCTGGTTCTATCGCATGGGGTGCGACATCGCCTTTTTCACCCTACCGTTTCACGGTCCTCGCCAGTCGCAGTTTTCACCATTCTCCGGTCATGGGTTCTTCGCTGGCGGCTCATCTCGTTTCAACGAGGCCGTCGCACAAGCCGTCTTCGACTTCCGAATCCTGCTTCGTTGGCTCCGTGGAGAGCAGGGCGTCGAGCAGGTTGGAGTCACCGGTCTGAGCTTGGGTGGATTCATTTCCGCCATGTTGGCCAGCGTCGAGAAGGACCTCGCGTTCGCGCTTCCCAACGTGCCGATCATCAGCGTCGCCGACCTGGTGTTGGAGTGGCAGCCCATCGGTGCACTCCTGCGCGCCGCTCTCGCGACGACAGGTCTCAAGCCTGCAGATGCACGCCGTCTCGTCGCGGTGAGCTGCCCACTCACCTACCCTCCCGTCCTTCCGCCCGAACGGCTGATGATCGTGGGCGGCGCAGGGGACCGACTCGCTCCGCCCAAGCATTCCCGACTGCTTTGGGACCACTGGAAGCGCTGCCGGATCTACTGGTTTCCCGGAAGTCACAGCATTCACCTCGACCGCGGCAAGTACCTGACCGAGATGGCGCGCTTCATGATGGAGTTGGGGTTTCTGCCTCAGGAAGGTTCGCGATGATCCCAGTTTCGAATCTCGACGCGGCAATGCTCTATGCGGAAACCGACGAGATGCCGATGCACACGATGGGCGTTCTAATCCTCGAGCGTACCGACTGGGGAGCCAACGCGCCCCCCTTCGAGACCATGCGGAACCTCTTCGCGCAGCGAATCCACCTCATCCCGCCCTTCCGCCGGCGCATCGTTCAAGGGCCCATGCAGATCGGGGACCCCCATTGGATTGAGGACCCCAACTTCGACCTCGACGAACACTTCGAGCGAGTCGTTCTTCCGTCCCCAGGCGGCATGCATGAGCTTCGCGACTTCGTGGGTGAGTTCGCCGCGCACCGACTCGATCGCAGTCGACCCCTCTGGAAGGCCGCGTTGGTGGAGGGTCTCGAAAACGACCGGCTTTCTCTGGTGATGAAGATCCACCATGCAGCGATGGACGGAGGTCGGGCGGCTGCGATCGCAGGAGAGCTTCTTGATATTACGCCGGAGGGTCGGACAGTCCCCCAACCCGAGGAGCCCTGGGTGCCGGATCGCGAACCGAGCATCCCGTGGCTCGCGGCAGATACGATTCGGACTCTCATGGGGAAGCCGCGAAGAGCCGCGGAGGCGGCCGGTCGAGTCGCGTCGGCCGTTCGCAAGCGAAGCCATCCGGATACGGACACTCCGCCGAAAGTCGATGCCCCGGCGAAGAGCCCGACGTTCGACGCGCCGCCGACGCCGTTCAATCGGGCGCTCACGCCTGCGCGCTCTGTCGGACTGGCGACGGCGTCGTTCGAAGACGTCAAACAGATCAAGAGGGCGTTTGGCACCACCGTCAACGACGTCGTGCTTGCGGCGTGCTGCGCAAGCCTGCGATCGTGGCTAGCCACCCATGGAGGCCTCCCCTCCCGCCCGCTGGTCGCCACCGTCCCCGTCTCTGTGCGGCGCGACGGCGATCGCGCGGGCAACCGCGTGTCGGTAATTCGCGTCCACCTTCCCATCCACCTCGAGGACAGCGTGGATCGCCTCCTGGCGATTCATGGAGAGACGGAGCGCCAAAAGCAGCGGCATCGCGGGAAGGGCGGCGGCGATGTGCTCAAGAACTTCGCCGACATCGTCACCAATGTGACGGTCCCCTGGATCCTGACCCATTTGATGGGAGCGTACTCCGCCAGCCACATCGCAGACCGGGTTCCACCCCTTTGGAACCTCGTGATCTCGAACATCGCCGGCCCGGCGGTTCCCCTCTACACCACCGGCGCGCGCCTGACCCATCTCTTTCCACTCGGCCCCGTTCAACAGGGCTCCGGTCTGAACATCACGGTGATGAGCGTCACCGACAGCCTCTGCTTCGGAGCGTTGGCGTGTACCGATCTGGTCCC
>CBFCWN010000071.1:0-18674 GCA_965601515.1 uncultured Myxococcales bacterium
CCTCAGACGCGCAGTCGAGGAGCTATCTTGACACAGTAGGGGACACGCAGGGTCCCAAACTCCGAGCGATTTCAACCCCTTCCAAACCAACCCGCGTGATTTGCGAAAGACGCTGGGTTTTTTAGAGGCCGCGCGGGCTGTTGGGGCCCTACGTTACCGCTGTGGGTATGCCTTCCAAATACTTCCCGTACCGGTTCGACAAGCGATGGGCGCCACTCTTCTGCATGTTGGGAGTGAGCGACGACGACGGAATCGAGGTCACGGACGACGGGCAATTCATCGCGACCTTCGGGCGATTTAGCGTCAAGACCACGCTCGACAACATCGATCATACGGACGTCACCGGGCCTCACCGTTGGTATACCGCGGTCGGGTTGCGGCTCGCCTTCACCGACGACGGGATCACCTTCGGCACGAATCACTACAAAGGACTGTGGATCGCGTTCGTGGAGAAGGTCCCGAGGGTGATCGGTTTCCGTGACCACTCGCTTTTGTGGGTCAGCGTCGCCGATCCCGAAGGTCTCGCCGCTGCGATTGGGAAGTAGAAGAACTCGTCGCGCCGCTCGGACGCGTGCTCCGGCTCGTCGGATCGGTGGACACTGCTGTTCGCGCTCCCTCGTTCTCGGACGGACCGGGTGGCTACAGGCCGCGCGGCCTGTTGGCATCTCTCGAGCCTTTGACCGCTATTGGGACCTTTGGGTTTGGGTCGACGGACATCGTCTGCCATCAAATTGAAGCGGTGCGTGGGCGCCTCGTCGGTCGTTGGCGGTAGAGAGCCGCCGGCGGCGAAAAACGTGCGTACCAAGTGTCGACCCCGAGCAACGTTTTCGTCTCGCGCATCGTGTTCGCGGACCCAAGTGACGACTTCGCAAGACCGGCGCAACGCGGTTGATGATCTTTCTCGATGGGTGTTAGCTTGGTCACCTTCCCCCAAAAAACCGACCAGCTGTTCGTCCCGTTTCCGGCAGTTCAAGGTGCCACAGCAAAGGAGCTCGACGATGCGTGTTCGATCTTTTCTCCACTGGACCGTGATGCTACTCGGAACACTCGCGCTAGCGTGCACGAGCGGCGTCACGGATGAGGGCGGAGGCGCCGGGCCTGCCACAGGTTCGCTGTCCCTCGACCTGGTTTTGGATAACGGCACGGAGATCAACCAGGTCAACTGGGAGGTCACCCGTGAAGGAATGGATCCCATGAGCGGTTCCATCGACACGAGCGCTCCTGGCGCGACTGCGTCGGTAGAAGTATTCGGCCTCGAACCCGGTGACGGCTACACGATCACCCTTTCGGCAGTGACGACGGACGAGACTTCCGAATGTCAGGGCTCCGCGGACTTCTCTGTCGACGCTGGCGTTGCGACCAACGTGATGGTGGTTCTTCGCTGTACGCAGCCGCCTCAGCGAGGCGCCGTACGCGCAAACGGCGAGTTCAATCTCTGCGCTGAGCTCTCCAAAATGGTCGTCTCTCCGCTTCAGACCCTGGTCGGCACGGACATCGCTCTGTCGGCTGCGGGCGAGGACCAAGAAGGAGACGACTTCGTGATCGGATGGACGGCGGAGGGCGGCACCCTAGCGTCCGAGACCGGGTCCGAGAACACCTTTACATGCGGTGAGGGCGGCGGCTCGATCACAGCAATCGTATCCGACGACGGCTTCGACTTCTGTTCGAGCAGCTGGACGGTCGAAGTGACCTGCATCTCGCCGGCTCTGGTCCGCGTGGGACACCTGGCGCCAGAAATCCCAACGGCCGAGGACACGGCCGTCGACATCTTCATCAACGGCGAGCGCTCGCCGATTCAGGGCCTCACGTACGCGATGGCGACGCCGTTCGTTCCGCTTCCACCGGGCGACTACGAGTTCGGCATCGCACCCGCGGGCGGCGAACCCATCTTCTCGTTTCCGGCCTCGCTGTCGGAGGGGTCGATTACCACCGTGGTCGCGATTCGCTCGGTCAACTCCAGTGAAGGCGAGAACCCTGTCGGCGTGCTTGCCTTCGATGGCGATGTGAGTGGCCTTGGTGAAGGAGAGGGCGGCGTTTCTCTCGGTCACGGACTCGATGAACCAGTCGCCGCGGTCGTCGACGGCATCGAGACGACCATGTGTCCTCCGGCGAGCTACCCGAACCTGATGTTTGGGACCACGCAGGGGCCGGTGGCGTTTGACGTCGGTGCGTACTCCGGCGCCGTGGCCATCCCAGGTACCTGCGAGCCGGTGCCGCCCACCAATGCAGTGGTGGTTCCGGCATTCGACGGCACTGCGACGCTGGTCGTCGCGGTCGACTTGGACGTGAATGTGGGTGTGGTGTCCGCGGCGGCTTACGCGCTGATAGGCAATACATCCGGCGAGATTCCGACGCTTCCAGCGGTTGGCGCTGGCGGCACCGGAGGTGCCGGCGGTGAAGGTGGTTCCGGAGGTGCGGGCGGTGAAGGTGGTTCCGGAGGTTCCATCGATCCGGAGATCGCCTGCGATGAGAACGCGTGCGCGGTCATCGATGAGCTCAAAGAGAAATGCGAGAGTTTCCTGACGGCATGCCTCCTGGGAGAGGAGGCGAATGAAGAGGAGTGCGTCGCTGTCGCACTTCTCATCTGCAGCGCCGAGAACGTCGGGCCCTAGCCACGGCAGCCGCGGAAGCGGTACGAACGACGCGGGGTCGCCGAGCGAATAGGCTTCGGCGGCCCCGCCGCAATTCTAGATACGCGGGACGTATCCCTTATTCGTACAGGTGATCGACCCGCCAGACCTGTTCGCATGGGCGGCAAATGGCCGCGGCGAGTCCGGAGCTTCGGCGCGTTCGACCGGCGATGGACTTGAAGACAGGGCCGGATTCGTCTTCGTCGCATTGCAGACAGGGGTTCAAGGAACCGTCTTCCTCGTTGTATGGGGAGTCGAGTTCCGCGATGCAGATGCTCTGGCACTCGCGACCGTCGTTGATCGCGTTGTAGGCCCAAGCGCGGGCGCAAGGCTGCGTGAATCCGACCTCTTCTTGGATGCAGGCTTCGAGCTCCTCGACGGTGCCTCCGATGTTTTCGATCGTGCACTGCCGAACCGGGTCGGTCTGGTCCGGCCGTTCGGCGTACGCCGCCAAGTCTTCGAGCGACGAGCAGGCTCCGCAGGCGATTCCGTGCGTCACGATGCCACCCGCGGCCTCCGCTTCGCCGACGCTCAGAAACGTTTCGGTTCGATACGTGTCCGCACCTGTGATCATCACGGCGCACACCGCGTCCTCGTCGGGCTCCAAGTCAGGCATCGTGATGAACGGGTCTTCGGTGAGAAGTCGAGGTGGATTCTCGAGTGTCCAAGCTCGGAGCTCTGCTAGCCCCTCGTCGTCCCAAACGCGTGGCTGCCAGGTTTCACCGTTCTCGATTCGGGGGAAGCACTCTTCGTCGCTCAGCCCCGTATTTTCGTTGGGTGCGCCGTAGAGCCCCTGACAGCTCAGGTTAGGAAGCGGAGGCTCGTCGGTTTCGGGCGGGGAATCGCTTCCGCAGGACGTGATGGTGGCTGCGACTGCAGCGATGACGAACCACTTGCGGGTCATGGTGTGAAACTACCCGTTTTCGAGTTGCCGTCCAAGCGGGCACACGGTGTGACGCCGTTGTGCTCTCGGCCCACTGGCGCAGCGCGAAGCACTTGATATGAGCCCATTCTCATGACCCAACGCACCGCCCTCGTCACCGGGATTTCCGGTTTCATCGCCAAACATTGTGCCGTCGAGCTGTTGAAGGCCGGCTACCGCGTGCGAGGGACCGTCCGCAACCTCGACCGCACGGCGCAGGTCCTCGATACGCTCGGGAAGCACGCTGACGCTTCGGCCGTCGAGTTTGCCCAGGCCGACCTCATGTCTGACGAGGGCTGGGCGGAGGCAGTCGATGGATGTTGGGGCGTGCTTCACGTGGCTTCGCCATTTCCGACCTCGCAGCCGAAGGATGAGCAGGTCGTGATTCGCCCGGCGGTCGACGGAACGTTGCGGGTCCTGCGGGCCGCGAAAGCAGGCGGCGTCGAACGTTTCGTGCAGACATCGTCGGTAGCGGCGGTTTCGTACGGGTATCCGAATCATCGCACCGAACCCTTTACCGAGGCCGACTGGACGATCGTCGATGGGCCCGGCGTGACGCCGTACGTGAAGTCGAAGACCCTCGCCGAACGCGCCGCTCGCGAGTGGGTTCAAGCTGAGGGTGGTGCGATGCATTTCTCCTCCGTGAACCCGGGCTTCGTCCTTGGGCCTGCGCTCGACACCGACGTTGGCGCTTCTGCCGAGATCATCGAGATGTTCCTGAAGGGGAAGTACCCGGGCACACCGCGCGTGTCCTTTGGCTGTATCGACGTTCGCGACGTTGCGACGATGCATCTTCGCGCCCTCGAGCGAGATCTCCCGAACGGCGGCCGCTACATCGGTTCGGCCGATTGCCTGTGGATGCTCGACATCGCGCAGGCGATTCGGACCGGGCTTGGCGGTGCGGGCAAGAAGGCCCCGTCCCGCGACTTGCCGAACTGGATGGTGAAGCTCGTCGGCCTCTTCGATCCCACGGCGAAGCAGATTGTCCCAGAGCTCGGGCGCGAGCTTCGCATCGACAACAGTGCAACCCGCGCAGCGCTACAGATGGACTTCATCCCGGCGAGGGATGCGGCGGTCGCCATGGCAAAAAGTCTGATCGACCTCGGGATCGCCTGAGCCGGCTTCCTGCTCTCCCTCTTTAGGGACAAGCGCATACGTAATTGTTTCGCGTTGCCCCATTGTGACCCCGAACTCGGTCCGTCGGGTCTACCATCGCCGTTCCTGCACACGCCAACCCGAGAGGAGCCGAGCGATGATTTTAATAACGACCTACAAGATGAAGCCGGGGATGACGAAACAAGAAGTGGCTGAGGTGATGAAGGTGTTTGCCGAGGTCGGGAACGCACCGGGAACCACGGCCCACTATGTCAACGCCGACGGCGGTGGTGGCCTCGTGATCTCGGAGAGCGAAGACCCGAAGGAGGGCTACGCGAATATTCTAAACTACGCTCAATGGATGGAGTTCGAGACGAAGGCCATGCTCAAGGTCGAGGAGGCCGTGCCGCTGATCGCCGACTTCCTCGGCGGTAAGTAGGAACACGCGCTACGTGAGCGGCACTCCGGCGCAGTCGGGCCCAGCCGCAAGTTCCACTCCAACAGGCCGCGCGGCCTGTGAGAAGCTCAGCGTTTTTCGCAGATCGCGCGGGTTGGTTGGGAAGTGGTTGGAATGGTTTGGGTTTTTGGGGGGCTGCGTGTCCCCTAGTTCTCGAGGCACTCGCGGTACCACAGCTCCAGGATCATCAGCACCCAGATCTGGAAACCGCGGGGTTCGCCTTGCTGCTGCTTTTTGAGAAGGTTCTCGACGGCTTTCGGCTCGAGGATGCCGCGCTCGCGCGTGCTTTGATCGAGAAGGAGGTCTCGCGATAGCGGAGCGAGGTCTTCGCGCATCCATCGATCGACGGGGACGCTGAATCCTTGTTTCGGGCGTGTGAGAATACGTTTCGGGAGCAAGTCCTTGGCAACCTCGCGCAGCAAGAACTTGGTGGTCATTCCTCGGAGCTTCATCGAGCCCGGCAACGAGGCAGCGAACTCCATGACCTCATGGTCGATCAATGGCTGACGCACCTCGAGCGAATGCGCCATCGAGGCGATGTCGACCTTCGTGAGCCCGTTGCCCGTCAGGTACGTTTGCGTGTCGACATCGATGACTCGATTGATCGGGTCGACTGCGCTCGATTCGTCGAAAAGCCGCTCGAAGAGCACCGCCATCTGATCTTCCGCGAAACGTTCGCGCATGGGCGGCGTGTACATGAGCATCCGGTCCTTGTGCGGGATGGGCGCGGACAGTCCGAGGAAGCGAATGTGCTCGGGCTGCATCAGGCGCTCGCCGTAGTCGCGCACCTCTTGGGCCTGCGGCGTGGGGATGTGCGTCAGGAGGCCGGCCGCCATCTGTGGAAGCGGCCATGGCATCCGGTGAATCGCGCGCGACGTACGGGTGTGCATGTAACGGCGGTAGCCCCCGAAGGCTTCGTCCCCGGCGTCGCCACTCAGCGCGACGGTCACGCCCTTGCGCGTGTATTCGCAGAGGTACCAAGTGGGAAGGGCGGACGTATCCGCGAACGGCTCTCCATAGTGGCGCACCAGCTGAGGGACGACCGAGGCCATGTTGGGCTCTACAATCATCTCATGGTGGTCGGTCTCGTATTCGTCGGCCACCATCTTGGCGTACGGAAGCTCGCTGAAGCTCTTACTCGGAAAGCCCACCGAGAACGTCTTCACAGGTTGAGAAGACTGAATCGCCATCAACGCGACGATGAGCGAGGAGTCGACCCCGCCCGAGAGGAATGCTCCGAGCGGCACGTCCGACATCAGTCGAATGCGCACCGCCTCTTCGAGCACTTCGCGAAGCTCGTGGGTGAGATCCTCAATCGAACCAGGGCGAGTCTCGTCGAATCGCAGGGTGTAGTAGGGCTCCGGCTCGTGAACGACGCCGTTCTCGCAGATGAGGCGGTGTCCCATCGGAAGCTTCTTCACGCCCTCGTAGGCCGTCAGCGGTGCGGGGATGTATTGCATCGCGATGAACGCATCGATGCCGTCGAGGTCCACGCGCTTTTCGAACGACCCGGAGGCTACCAGCCCGCCTAGCTCGGACGCGAAGACCAAGGCCTTGCGGTCGGCATGGTAGTAGAGCGGCTTCTGGCCGAAGCGATCTCTCGCGAGTACGAGCCGGCGTTGCGGCGCGTCCCAAAGCGCGATGGCAAACATGCCGCGGAGGTGATCGAGAAAATCGACGCCATACTCTTCGTAGAGATGAAGGGCGACCTCCGAGTCAGAGCGCGACTTGAACCTGTGTCCGCGGGCTTCGAGGTCGTTTCGAAGCTCCAAGAAATTGTAGAACTCCCCGTTGACGACCACGGAGACCGTGTCGTCCTCGTTCGTCATCGGCTGTGCGCCCTCGGGCCTCAGGTCGATGATCGACAGCCGGCGATGGCCGAGGGCACACGGTCCATCGACGCGCAGTCCGTGGTCGTCTGGACCGCGGTGCACCATCGCGTCGCACATTCGCTGTACGGCCTCTCGATCTGGCGCGGCCTGCTGATCGAGCGACAGAAATCCGGCAATGCCACACACGTGAAAAGCGCCCTTTCTCCGAAGCGAGCGAGCACCGGATAGTTGGCCATGGTGCGGGGCTCGTCAAGTTGCGCGCGAGTTGCTGGGAACAGGCGAATCGGGCATGTTCGGCGCCGCTCTCCCTATGAGTCGAACGGACACATCGAGACCGGACCGCCCTGACGTCGCGATCTTCATTCCGTCCTACGCGGGCGGCGGTGCGGAGCGAGTCGCGATGTTCTTGGCTCGGACCCTCGCGGAGAAGGGGCTGCGTGTCGACCTGGTGGTCGCACGGAAGATCGGCGATCTCATCGACGAGCCGCTGCCAGGCGTGAACAAGGTCGACCTCGGTGCGATGAACGAGATGCTCGCAGCCCCGGCTTGGATTCGATACCTCCGGCGCGCTCGCCCGCGCTGCGCGATGTCGATGATCCACAGCGCAAACTTGATCTCAGGCATCGGTGCGGTGGTCGTTCCTGAGGTTCCGGTGATCGTGAATCTCCGTATTGCTGCGCAAACCCATCCCACGGTTCAGTGGTGGTTCCGAAGCTGGTTCGGATTTAAACCGGAAGGTCACCTCTACCAGCGCGTTGCCCGAGTCGTCGGACTCTCTCGCGGAGTCGCTAATGAAGCGGTCGAGGTTTTCGGCGTGGACCCCACACGCACCCGCGCGATTTTGAATCCGTGGCAAGCGTGGAGCGGCTCGCTCGACATCGCTCCCGAGCACGAGCGCCTGTTCGCAAAGCCGGTGGTCCTCGGGATAGGTCGGCTTGCCCCTCAGAAACACTTCTCGATGTTACTCGAGGCGTTCTCGAAGGTCGCCGAGTCGCGTGACTTGCACCTCGTCGTGCTCGGCCAGGGTCCAGAGCGCGACATGTTGATGGAGAGAGCCAAAGCGCTCGGCATCGCGGACCGCGTCTTCTTCCCGGGCTTCGTTCCCAATCCTCAGGCCTACCTTCGACGGGCACGGATCTTCGCGTTCAGTTCGCGGAACGAGGGCTTCGGCATGGCGCTGGTCGAGGCCATGAGCGCGGGTACCGCGATCGTATCGACAGACTGTCCCCACGGCCCGAGCGAGGTGTTGGACGATGGCCGCTTCGGACAGCTCGTTCCCGTCGGCGATGCGTCCGCGTTCGCGGCTGCGCTCGAAGCGGAGCTCGATTCCCCGGACGTGGGACACGCTGCGCGTCGGGAAGCACGCGCGGAATGGATGAAACAGTTCGAGCCCGAGTACGTCACCCAGCAGTACTTCGACCTCATCCGCGAGGTCATCGCCGAGCACGAGGGCTAGTCGGGGGTCAGACCGATTTCTTGTCCCCACGAAGCGCTCTCGATAAACGAAATGAAGCGTGACTTGGGGGAGTGATGTGCGCGGTCGCGGAGTCGTCGCGGCGTGGGCGCTGTGCGTTGCGCTCGGGCTTCCCGTGCGCGCGGACGCACAGGCTGTTGAAGCACCGCTGCTCGACACGAGGCGCGGTGACGTCGAAGAGGCCAACGATTCGGGCGACGTGAGCGACGAGGGCGTCCCCGAGGACGCCGTTCCTGCGAGCGAGGGCGTCGCCGACGTGGAGCAGGCCATGGAAAAGGTCGAAGAGGAGATCGAAAGAGGACTCCCAGACCAGTTCACCATCGAATTCGGCGACACCTACGACTGGATGCGGCTTACTTCCGGCGAGTGGCTCAAGGGTCGACTGAAGCACATGCGCGACGACGAAATCGAGTTCGACAGCGACAAGCTCGACATCGTCACATTCGAATGGGAAAAGGTCGACCAACTCCATTGCCCCGAGGTCAACACCTACGTGTTCGAGGACAAGCTCGACGTCGTGGGTCGCGCGGTGGTCACGCCCGACACCGTGCTCATCGAAACCGCGGACGGAATCGAGAGCTATCCGCGGTCTGAGCTTCTCTCGATCGTCGAAGGCGAGCCTCGGGAGCGAAACTGGTGGTCGAGCAAGCTAGGAGTGGGGTTTTCCGCGAATGCCGGCAACACCAACCAAGGAAGCTTCACGGGCTACTTCCAGCTCCAACGTGCCGATTACCGCACGCGCACGCTTCTTCGCTACGACGGCACCATCGGCTACGCGAACAACGAAGAGAACGTCAACCGCCACATCGGCAACGTCTCAGTGCGTCTCTACATCTCGCGAATCTGGTACTTCACTCCGGCCGCCTCTCAGTTCGTCTACGATAAGTTTCAGAACACCCGCTTCCGTGCGACCCCGGGGGCCGGAGCGGGCGCGCACATCTTCGATACCAAACGATGGAAGTGGGATGCCGATGCGGGGCTCGGCTATCAGTACATCGAGTTCCTGAGCGCCGCCGCGGGCGTACAGAACCCTCAAAACGACGCCTTCGCCACCTTCGGCACGTGGGCGGAGCTCGAGTTCTACAAAGACATCGAGCTCGAGATCGAGTGGCGCACCAACTTGGTCTACACCACCATCGGCAACACCAACCATACGGGCCACGCGACGTTCAGTATCGACGTGGGCGACATCTTCGACTTCGAAGTGAAGTTCACGTTTCTCCGGACCGAGGACCCGCCCCCTCGCGCCGACGGTACGGTGCCCGAGAAGAACGACTACCAGCTCATCGTCGGCGTGGCGTTCGATATCGATTAGCGTCACACTCGACTCTGTGCCGGGCCGGCTGCTTCCCCGACAGTTCTATGCGCGCGATGCTCTCGAGGTTGCGCGTGATCTTCTTGGGCAGGAGCTCTGGCACGGGTCCGTCGGCCTTCGCATTACGGAGGTGGAGGCCTATCGATTTCCGGATGACACTGCGAGCCACTGCCGAGCGGGTGTGACACTTCGAAACGCTCCGATGTGGGGTCCGCCCGGCCACGCGTACGTGTACCTCTGCTACGGCATCCACCAAATGCTCAATCTGGTCACCAACCGGGACGGCGAGGGCGCGGCGGTCTTGATTCGGTCGTGCGAGCCCGTCGCAGGGCATGGACTCATCCGGCGGCGTCGTGGCGGCAAGGACGGGCCGGTGTTGCTGACTGGGCCGGGGAAGGTCGGACAGGCGCTCGGGCTCGACACTTCGTTTAGTGGTCACCCCCTGTTCAAGAAGGGAGGGCTCGAAGTACGGAGGGGAGTGGCCGTCGACGAAGTGGCGGTCGGGCCCCGTATCGGGATCGACTACGCCGAGCCCGAGCACCGGCATGCCGAGTGGCGTCTTGCGGTAGCCGGCTCGCCGTGGGTGAGTCATACAAGAGCGCTGAGGGTCGGGTGGTGATGGGTGAGCTGAAGACGACGTCGAGAGCCAGCACAGACGGCGTGCTCGTGGAGGTCCGCAGCCAGTATCTCGAAGAGCAGTCGCAGCCAACGGCCCGACGCTTCGTGTTCGCCTACGAGATCACCATCACCAACAACGGGAGCGAGGTGGTCCAGCTGCGGTCACGACACTGGATCATCACCGATGGTATGGGCGAGGTAGAGGAGGTCAAAGGACCCGGAGTGGTCGGCGAACAGCCGGTCCTGAGCCCTGGGGAGAGCTTTCGGTATACGAGCGGTGCGGTATTGCCCACAGCGCGCGGGACCATGCGAGGCACCTATCAGATGCATCGCGCGGATGGAGCCGTCTTCAACGCTGAGGTCGCCGAGTTCCTGCTCGAGCGGCCGTATTCGTTGAACTAGTGGCTGTCCCAGGCGGTTTTGACTGCCTTGTAGGTCTCAATGCCGCTTTCGCTCAGGTCGAGCGCACCCTCGGCCACGAGGTGCTGGTGGATGTCCTTGGGATCGGTCTTCCAGCCCTTCGGAACGTCGAGCTTCACGTTCACCGGGACGCCGCCAAGCAACCCCTGCTCTTCCATCGTCCAAAGTGCCTCGGCAGCCAAGAACTGGCCTGCGATCTTGCGGTACTCGGGCTTTAGATGACTCGCGAGCGGGAACACGTCGTATAGCCCCACCGCGTCGCTTGGAATCGCGAGCGGTTGGCGAAGCGCCTTGAAGACCGGCGGGGCAATCGGGAGCTCCACGAGCTCGAGGCCCGCGATTTCACGCCCCTGGGTCGCGTTCAACGAACGCTCGTAGGCATCTCCGTGGCTACGGCTGATGGCGGCTGGCCGCGCCGAACCATCAAGAAGTACCGTAATGACGAGGTACGGACGTGGATCTCGCTCTTCGCTCATTTCGCGGCGTCCAGATAGCGCATTTGTCTCCGGTTGGGTAGTGCTCTATTCACCCGCCGATGCGCATCGAGATTCATCCGACGCACCCGCAGCCTCGTCGGATCCGTCAGGCTGTCGACATCCTTCGAAAGGGGGGCGTGGTCGTGTACCCGACGGGCACCGTCTACGGGCTCGGCTGCGACATCCATCAAAAGAAGGCCGTCGAGCGAATCTATCAGATTCGGCAGCTGAAGAAGGACCATCCGCTCAGCTTCATGTGTCCCGATCTCAGCAGGATCGCGCGATATGCCTACGTCGATGACTTCGCCTATCGGATCATGAAACGACTGCTGCCGGGGCCGTACACGGTCGTGCTGAAGGCCACTCGCGACGTTCCGAAACTGCTCGTCCGCAAGCAGAAGACGGTCGGCATTCGTGTTCCCGACGATCCCGTGGCGCTTGCGCTTCTCCACGAGCTCGAGAGTCCGATCGTGTCGGCATCAGCGACGTACGACGGCGAGGTGCTCAACGATCCGGACGAGCTCTTCACCCGGTTCAAGCAGGCCGATGCGTTTCTCGACGCCGGATGGGGAGGCATTGAGCCGTCGACCATCATCGACCTGACGGGGGACGAAGCCGTGGTGATTCGCGAAGGCGCGGGGCCTGTGACCGACCTTTGATCAGGTGCGGATGGCGCCGCCCCGCGCTTCGGCGACGAGACTCCTCAGGAGGTCGACCCACTCGCGATAGCGCGGCGCGCCCTGCATCTGTTCGACGAGACGCTCAGCAGTCCAATCGTCGCGCCCCATGTACTGCTTTACGGCGCTCCAGTTGGCGAGATGCTGGTCCCACTGTTCGCCGGTCCACGAGCCGACTTCGCCCGAGCGAAAAATGAAGAGGTGGTCGTCGGCGAGGTCTGAACCCGCGACCCAGAGGCCGGTGTCCGCGATGAACGGGCCGAGCGTCTGTATGACGAGGTTGCGCTCCGCTCCCCGGCCGAGCGGTTCGAGCGCGCGGTCGAACTGCTCCCAGCTTCGTGTGAGGGTCCGAACGCGTTCCTCGGAAATCGGCATGTGCGGCTTGAAGGCGCCCGGTGCGACACGGGCATCGTGGTCGTCGTAAATGCGAACGCCGTGCTTTTCTTCGGCTTCGCGGAGCGCCTGAAGCGCAACTTCGCGGGATGCTTCACCGTCGAGGTGAGCGAAGAAACTGGCGATGAGGGGTCGAGTCACGATGTTCCGGCTAGTTGGGTGGGCCTTGCTTGGCCTCGTTGCGCGGTCTCCGGGGTCGGGTGCTGAGCAGTGCACGAATGCGATCGAGAATTTGGTCGGCGACGGCGGTCTTGCTCATCTCCGGAAGCGCCGTGGCGCCGTCCCCGTCGACGAGCGTGACGCGATTGGTTTCGCGGCCAAGTCCCGCGCTTGCCTCGTTGGCGACGATCAGGTCCGCGCGTTTGCGTTCCAGTTTTCCGCGCGCGGATTGTTCGAGGTCCTGCGTTTCGAGCGCGAAGCCCACGAGCACAGACGGTGTATCAGTGCGCTTCGCACCGACGTCGGCGAGGATGTCGGGATTGCGCACGAGCTCGAGAGCCAGGTCATCACTCTTTTTGATTTTGTGGGACTCGCGGGCGCTAGGTCTGTAGTCGGCGACTGCGGCCGCCATGATGACGACGTCGTGGGACTCAAAGCGCGCCATCACGGCGTCGTGCATTTCCCGCGCGGAGCGAACCGAGACGACGTCGGCGCCAGCTGGCGCTGGAAGATGAACGGGTCCCGAGACCAACGTCACGTCCGCGCCGCGACGAAGCGCCTTTTGCGCGATGGCGTAGCCCATGCGGCCACTCGAGCGGTTGCCGAGGAAGCGGACCGGGTCGAGATCTTCGTGCGTCGGCCCCGCCGTGATGAGGATGCGAGCGCCGGCGAGGTCGTCCCCGTAGGACAGATGGGATTCGACGGCGTCCGCGATGTCCTCAGGTTCGGACATTCGGCCTTCGCCGATTTCACCGTTGGCGAGTGCACCGCTCACCGGCCCGACGAGGACCGCGCCGCGATCGAGAAGGGTCTGAGCGTTCGCCTGGGTGGCCGGGTGCGACCACATGCGGGCGTGCATCGCAGGGGCGAAAAAGAGAACGCCTCGGGCGCAGGCGAGGGTCGCGAGCAGCGCGTCGTTGGCCTGTCCGGTCGCGGCGCGTGCCATCAGGTTCATCGTCGCAGGCGCGACGACCATCGCTTCGGCCCATTCGCCGAGCTCGACGTGCACCTCGCCCGCGTAGTCTTCGGCCCAGAGATTGGTGACGGGCGGCTTACCAGTCAGGCCGGCGAAGGTGACCGGCCCAACGAAGCGAGTGGCCGCGTCAGTCATGACAACTCGCACTTCCGCACCGCGCCTCATCAGCTCGCGCACGAGCGCCACGGCCTTGAACGCCGCGATGCCACCGCCGAGACCGACGACGATGCGTTTGCCGTGGAGAGCCATATCCCCGTAAGTCTAGCAGGGGTGGGGCCGTGAGCGACGCGTCTTATTCGGTCTTTTTGACTGAACGGAAGGCCGGTGTGTCGCGAAACGACTCAGTCCACCGGGACGCCGGGAGCGGGGAACTGGTCGCAGAGGTCTTTGATCTCTCCGGCGACCCGCTCGATGAGCGACTCGTTGTCGACGTCCTCGACGACATCGGCCATCCAGTTGCCGAGACGCTTCATCTCGTCCGCGCCCATTCCGCGGCTGGTGATGGCAGGCGTTCCAAGACGCACGCCGCTCGGGTCGAACGGCTTTCGGGTGTCGAATGGAACCGAGTTGTAGTTGGCGACCATGCCCGCACGGTCGAGCGCCTGGGCGGCGACCTTCCCGGGAACATCCTTGCTGGTGAGGTCGATCAGGATGAGATGGTTGTCGCTTCCGCCGGTGACGAGGTCGAAGCCGCGCGAGAGCAGCGTCTCCGAAAGCGTGCGGGAGTTGTCGACGATGGCCTGCGCGTAGGCCTTGAAATCATCGGTCATGGCGAGCTTCGCGGCGATCGCGATGCCGGCCGTCGTTCCGTTGTGAGGGCCGCCTTGGAGCCCCGGGAAGACCGAGCGGTCGATCGCCTTTTTGTGGTTCTGGTTGCAGAGGATCATGCCGCCGCGTGGGCCGCGAAGGGTCTTGTGCGTGGTGCTGCTGATGACCTCCGCGTACCCGACCGGCGACGGATGGGAGCCACCGGCGACGAGGCCCGAGATGTGCGCGATGTCCGCGACGAGGATGGCACCGACCTCTTGGGCGATCTCCGCGAACTTCGGGAAGTCGACGATGCGCGGGTAGGCCGTCGCGCCGCAGAATAGGAGCTTCGGCTTGTGCTCGCGTGCGAGGGCGGCGACCTCGTCGAAGTCGATGCGATGGTCTTCTTTGCGCACGCCGTACTGGATGGCGTTGAAGTACTTGCCCGAGATCGAGACCTTCCAGCCGTGTGTGAGGTGGCCGCCGCTCGGAAGGCCCATGCCCATGATGGTGTCGCCGGGGTTGCAGAACGCGAAGTACACGCCGAGGTTGGCGGGGGAGCCGGAGTAGGGCTGCACGTTGGCGTGGTCGACGCCGAAGAGTTTCTTCAGGCGCTCGATGGCGAGCTCCTCGACACGGTCGATGTTCTGCTGGCCCTCGTAGTAGCGCTTGCCCGCGTAGCCCTCGGAGTATTTGTTGTTCAGGACGCTCCCGCATGCCTCCATCACGGCGCGGCTCGCGTAGTTTTCACTCGGAATCAGGCGGAGCTTGTCGTGCTGACGTTTCCCTTCTTGGGCGATGCATTCAGCGATTTCGGGATCGACTTCGGTCAGCGGTAGGTCGGCCATGATTCTTCGAGTTCTCCTAGTTTGTGGGCCCTTAGCACGTTCGTGACATCGGTGTTATTCGGTGGTGCGTGAGCGATTATTTTCCGAGTCGCGAAGAGTTCGAACACCTCGGGCATGGATCCACTGTAGTGCCGATCCACCGCGAGGTCATCGCCGATCGCATCACTCCGGTGCTTGCACAGGCGACGCTCGGCGACGGGCCTGGTAGCTACCTGCTCGAAAGCGTGACCGGTGGGGAAACGTGGGCTCGATACAGTTTCGTGGGATTCGCGCCGGATGTGATCGTGCGCGGCGTCGCCGACAAGTTTGAGCGCGTCCAGGACGGGGAAGCTCACGAAGAAGTCGGCGTCGATCCGTGGGAGCGGCTTCGCGAGACGCTCGCCGAGTGGAAGCCGCCCGAGGTGGACTGGCTGCCGCGCTTCTGGGGCGGTGCCGTAGGGTACGTGAGCTACGACGCGGTGCGGACGTTTGAGCCGACCGTCGGTGATGCGCTCACACGCGACGACGACTGGGAGTTCTGCTTTGCGCTCGGCGGAACCGTTCTGATTTTCGACAATGTCCGGGGCACGCTGAGAGTGGTGGTACCGGCTCGCACGGAGGGTGGGGCGGCTGCCTACGATCGCGCGGTCGGACGGATCGAGGCGGCGCTCGATGCGCTCGATCATCCGACGCTTCCTCGTCGACTTCATCCGCCCGAAGGGAAGGGCGAGCTCGAGCTTCCCCCATCGTCGTTCGATCGGCCCGGGTTCTGCGCCGCGGTCGAGGAGGCGAAGGAACACATCCGTGCGGGCGACATCTTCCAGGTCGTCCTCTCGCAGCGCTTTCGCGTTCCGCTCGGGGACACCGACATCTTCGATGTGTATCGCGCGATGCGCATCGTGAATCCGAGTCCCTACATGTACTTCCTCCGGATGCCCGACCGGGTGGTCGCGGGAGCGAGTCCCGAGACGCTGGTGCGCCTCGAAGACGACCAGGTGCACGTCCGGCCGATTGCCGGCACACGGCACCGCGGGCGCACGGAGCAAGAAGACCAGGAAATCGCAGAGGACCTGCTCGCCGACCCGAAGGAGCGCGCCGAGCACGTGATGCTCGTCGACCTTGGGCGAAACGACGTTGGCCGCATCAGCAACGCGGGCAGCGTCCGCGTCACCGATCGCATGATCATCGAGCGCTACTCGCACGTGATGCACATCGTGAGCAACGTCGTTGGCGATCTGGCCCCGGGCCGCGACGCCCTAGACGTCCTCCGCGCAACGTTCCCGGCGGGCACGCTCAGCGGCGCCCCCAAAGTCCGCGCCATGCAGATCATCGACGAGCTCGAGCCCGAGCGTCGCGGTATCTACGGAGGCGCCGTCGGCTACATCGGCTTCGACGGCAACATGGACGTCGCGATCGCGATCCGCACCATCGTCGCCCGAGACGGCGAGATGTGGCTCCAGGCCGGTGCCGGCCTCGTCGAAGCCAGCGACCCCGATCGCGAATACGAAGAGACGGTCAACAAGGCGAGCGCCGGCCTGGTCGCCGTCCAAGCCACAAAATAGGGGACACGCAGCCCCCCTAAACCTCGAACAATTCCGAGCTCTTGCAGATCAAACCGCGCGATTTGCGAAATCCCAGCGTTTTTCACGGGCCGCGCGGCCTGTCGAAAACCGAGGGAAAAACGCGAATCGCGCGGGTTGATCTGCAACGGCCCGAAACGATGGGGGTTCTGGGTACCCTGCGTGTCCCCTATTGATGGTCGATCTCTTGGAGGTGGCCTTCGAAGACCTCGAGGAGCAGGCGCGACTCTCGGATGAGCTGCACGACGCCGTAGACGATCGCGACGATGCCGAGGCAGGTGAGGGCGATGATCACCCAGGCCCCGTCGCCGCCGAGGGCCTGCGTCAGCCCGCCGGCCAGGCTCGCGACCGCGAACATCGCGACGGCGACGTAGAGACTCACCAGCGCATCGCGAAAAAGCTGGCACCGGCGCCAGAGGTGATTCGCCATTGGACGAGCGAGCTCGGGATGCGTCAGCGCGTGGTGAATCTCTTCGTGGATCTGACCAAAGCGGGCGGCGGTCGACATCACGAGCAGTCCGACCCCCGGTAGCAACAAGAGCGGAGTCACCCACAAGAGCTCGGTATCCATTCGGCCCAGAGTACGCGTCCGCATCCGATCCGGAAAGCCGCTGCCCCGACCCTGCTCGAAAGCGCCACCAGATAAAAAAGCCCCCTTTACCGCAATGCCGGGCAAGCGACGGAAAGGGGGCAGAGCTGCCTGATGGTCGGAGAGGCAGCCCGCCCATCCAACACCCACCCCCTCCACTTCATTCTTCGGGGACACGCGGGGCCCCAAAACCCCGAACGATTTCAACCGCTTCCAGATCAACCCGCGCGATTTGCGAGAATCCCTGGGTTTTTCACGGGCCGCGCGGCCTGTTCCGTGTCCACGGCCTGCTCCGTGTCCGAGGTCGCCCGCTGTCCACCTGCGACGCTAGGACCGAGCGCCCTGGACGACTCGCGGAATCTCGCCGTCGAAGATCATTCGAAGGGCCGCCGGAGCGTCGTAGTGGTGGCGCTCGAGTGCGGATTGAAGGACCTCGATCTCGACCGGGGCGTTGCAGATCCCATGGAGATACTTCGCCAACGACGAGGGGGTCTGCGTCGTCGAGCCGGGCTGCAGCTCATGCTCGAGTCGTTGGAGCTGAGACGCAAAGCCGATGTTGGGAAGGACCTGGATTCGCTTCGATCGAACGTGAGAGAGCGCCTCCAAGAAACTCATGCTCTCCGTCTTCATGAGCCAGGCAATGACGAGACTCGGAGAGCGACTCACGCCTACCTCGCAGTGGACGAACAGCTTGGCGTCGTTTGCCGTCGCAACGGCCGCGAAGTCGAAGAACTCGGGGAAGCTCTCCGAGATGTCCTGATCCATCCCATCGTGAATTTCGAGAAACAAGTGTTCGAAGTCGTGCCTCAAGAACGCGATGTCGGAGCGGTCGTCCTCGGTCAGGCAGCTCACCACATGGGTGATGCCCGAACCCTTCAGCCGCTCGAGACGCTCTTGGTTGGGTCGAGCGCCAAGGTAGAGACTCGGCGTGATCTCGCTGAGAAAACTCGCCCGGAGATCCACGGAGAAATCCAACGCGAGCCCAAGCCGCGAAAGCACCCGGTCCGCGAAGCTGCTGAGGATGGCTTTCATGACCCGGACGAAACCATAGCACTGACCCTTCCCCATCTGTGCCACGCTCTCGGCCGTTGGATTCGACCGTCCAGAGGTGCCAAGCTCGGTCGCTCGCGGCGCGTCGTTGGAGCGACCATGAACGTCAGAGCTTGGGCGTGCGGTGTTTCGCGATCAGGAGCGGTTGAACGAAGACCCCGAGCGGAGGTTTTCGTGTTGAAGTTCGATCGCCACACCGCCTTCCTGGTGCTCCTGAAGGCGAGCGCAGGGATCGAAGCCACCGAGCGCTATTCCACCGTCAAGCGCGGACCGTGTACGCTCGCGTAGCTTGACGGGCGAGGGCGGCGGGTGCGCTGGCGACAGTGGGGAGCCTCTGTACGCCTTTGTGGGCGGGGAGGCCGTGCTGGCCGGGGTGACCAGCTGGATCAAAGGCCGAAGCGAGTGACTTCGTCGCGTATGAGGATTTGGGCTGCAAC